>JAJRUJ010000125.1 GCA_024277855.1 Candidatus Zixiibacteriota bacterium | reverse complement strand
TGCACGTGAATAGTCGAGCCAACATCAGATGCCGTCGCCTTCAGTCGCATCGCCAGCGCAATCTCTCCAATCAAATCGCCAGCATTCGGTCCGACAATATGCGCACCGAGGATACGTTCGGTCTCTCTGTCAGAAATGATCCTGACAAAACCGTCGCCATGGCCGGTGGCCACCGCCTTGCCGATCGCCTGTAGCGACATCCTGCCGACATAGATTTCGCTGTATTTTTCGCGGGCCTCCTTTTCAGTCAGCCCAACCGAGGCCAGTTCGGGATGGGTAAATACCGCCCCCGGCAGGGAACGATAATCAATTGTGCGATCTTTTCCGGCGATTATTTCGGCAACCACATGTCCTTCACGTGAGGCCTTGTGGGCCAGCAGCTTACCGCCGACCACATCGCCGATTGCATAGACACCATCAACATTTGTTTTGAGCCGATCGTTCACTTCGATAAAGCCGCGCTTGTCGGTTGTCACCCCGATCTTGTCCAGACCCAAGTCACCGGTATTCGGTTTCATCCCGATCGAGACCAGTACTCGGTCGCATTCCATTTTTTCTGAGGTGGAATTGTCAGCCGCCGTGATTGTTACCGTGAGAGGCCCGTCGTTCTCCCGGTCGATTTTCGTCACCTTCGCGCCGGTGCGGATGCTCATTCCCCGTCGGGTAAATGTGGTCTCAATCGCCGCACAAAGGTCATCATCCATCCCCGGCAGCAATGTCGGGAGCAGTTCGACAATGGTAATTTTCGTGCCGAGCGCGGCATAGACCTCGGCCATCTCCAGTCCGATTGCGCCGCCCCCAATGACCACCATTCGTTTCGGTGCGTCGGGTAGGTTGAGCGCTTCATTGTAGGTAATCACCTTTTTGCCGTCCGGTTCCAGACCGGGAAGGATGATCGGCGAGGCACCGGTGGCGATGACGATATTTTTTGCTTCAACCGGTTGTTCGGTGCTGTCGGCCGCAGTTACGGTCAGACTGGTCGGCGAGGCGAATCGCCCGGTACCTTTGATTGTCTCGATCCCATTCTCCCGGAGGAGATATTCGATTGCCTTGACCATGCGCAGGATGACTCTTTCTTTGCGTTTGCGCATCACGTCGATATCGATATGGGCGTTCTCCACTTTGAGGCCGAAACTCGCCAGGTTTTTCAAATCGAGAAAGGCCCCGGTTGGGTACAACAGTGCTTTCGAGGGAATACAGCCCCGGTTGGTGCAAACCCCGCCGGCTTTGTCCTGCTCGATAACCACTGTTTTCAAGCCCAAGTGAGCCGCCGCCAGCGCCGCCACGTAGCCCCCCGGCCCCGCGCCGAGTACCGCGCAATCGTAGGTCATTGCCGTATTCCTTTCTGGTATGTCTCCCGCATCGTTTGGCTAAAAAACCGTCCCGGCAGGGTGAAGTCAAGTCTGTGCCCGGGGATTCGGGCCTCCGGCCGGCCGCTATTGACAGTCCTCCGCCGAATGGCCGAATTCCGACTGACAGCCGATTTAGATAAATAGGTGTTCGTCAGCGGATACCGGGAGGTTATGTTATATCAGAATATTAGAATCGACACACGTGTAGCGATGAATATTCAGACACTTGGACATATTGGGGAAGCGAAAGCCAGGGGCGAATCTGAGGCACCGCCGGCCCTCGTGCTGGGGTCGGGGTTGACCGCGCTCGGCGTGGTGCGTTCACTGGGCTGGGCGGGTATTCCGGCCTATGCGGTCTCCGAACGACTGGGATTTGTCGGCGCCTCCCGGTGGTGTCACCGGCCGAAAACCCGTCTGCCGCGCTATGCCCCCCTCAAACCATACCTCGACCGCCTGCCGTTTGATTCCGGCGTGATTTTCGCCTGCTCGGACGATTGGGTGCAGGCCGTGGCCGAACTTGATAACGACACCGCCTCGCGTTTCCGTTGCAGCCAGGCCTCGCCGGTCACCCTGGCCCGCTTGCTGGACAAGGCGGAATTGGCAGAGTTGCTGCGGCAGGAAAATGTCCCGCATCCGCAGACCCGCACGATCAAGACCGAAGAAGATATTACTTCACTGGCGGATTCTGAAATCGCCGGGTATTTCCTCAAGCCCCGGGATTCACAGGCCTTTTCCGCGCATTATCGCGTCAAAGCATTCACCATCTCGTCGAGAGAAGAGGCGATTTCACGCCTCCAACAGTTAGTGACCGACAAAATTGCAGTCATCCTGCAGGAATATATCCCCGGGCCGCCGACCAACCATTATTTTATCGACGGTTTTGTTGATCGGCAGGGAACAATCTGCGCCTCTTTTGCCCGGCAGCGGTTGCGGATGTATCCCCCGGATTTCGGCAACAGCTCGCTGATGCGCTCCATTCCAGTTGAGCAAATTGCTCCGGCGATGAATTCACTCTCCTCGTTGATTGCTTCGACCAATTACCGGGGGATTTTTGCCGCCGAATTTAAATTCGATGATCGCGATCAGCAGTTTAAACTGCTGGAGATTAATGTCCGGCCATGGTGGTTTATCGAGTTTATGACTTACTGTGGAATCAATGTTTGCCGCATGGCTTATGATGATGCGCTGGAGCGTGAAGTCCGCCCGGCAAACGAGTATACCGTCGGCGAAACATGTATCTATGCCGCGCTGGATTTGAGCACTTCGCTCCGGCGCAGGCGCGTCGACGGGTTTAATCCTTTTGTGTGGACTAAGGTCGTCCTCGCTGCCAAACAAGCGGTATGGCAATGGAGTGATCCCTGGCCTTCGTTGGCCGCGATCGGGCTGGGTGTCCGCGAAAAACTGGCCCGGATTTTTCTCGGACGTCGGTGAGAGTATAAGTCGGGATGAGCGCTGAAATGACAACCAGGTATCTGGCCGAGCAGGCCTATCCGGCATGGAATACCATGGTCTCCGCGTCCGCGGAGGGCAGTATCTATTCCACGCCCGAATATCTCGAGATCCTCTGCCGTGCCGCCGGCGGTCGGTTTACCATCCTCGGTGTATTCCGTGCCGAGCAACTCGTCGGCGGGGTTGCGCTCTATTTTACCCGCACGCCGTTTGGTGAGTCGATATCAAATCGACTGCTCTTGTACTATAACAGCATCGTCCTGGCCAAACACGATACCCGCTATCCCGGACAACGCACCGCGCGCGAGCTGGAAATCCTGGCCGGTCTCGAACGGGAACTGTCCTCGCTGAAATGTGTGCGGTTGCGGCTGCATAATCGTTGTCCCTTAACCGATGTCCGGCCATTTCTCGAACGTGGTTGGTCGGCGCGGCCGCAATATTCCTATGTCGTCCCGCTGGCCGACCTCGAAATCCTGCAGCAACGCGTGGATAAGAATTTCAAACGGTTAATTCGCCGCTGTGAGCAAAAGGGCGTCGTCCTGACCGAAGATGACGATTTTGATTCGTTTTTTGCCCTGCACGAGCAGACCCATCAACGCAAAGGTTCGCCGTTGTACCTGCCGCGCGAGTCGTTCAAAAGGTATGTTGACGATTTGCGTTCGGCGGGATTGGGATGTCTGTATCATGCCCGGCTCCCGGACGGCCGGAGCGTGGCCGCTCAACTCGTCTTGCTGGGTGAGCATCCGGTGACTCATACTGTCTGCGCCGGCGCCGAACCGGAATTTATGAAAATCGGCACGACCCCATTTCTTCGCTGGCGGGCTTTTGAGGAGCTGGCCAAGCGGGGGTACCAAGCCAACGATCTGACCGATGCCGCCCTTAATCCGGTGACTCGATTCAAGTCGCAATTGGGCGGCGATTTACGAATGCACCTTGTCGTCTCGAAACCGGACCGAAGACTGTTTGCCGCCTCACAAAAGATGTCGCGTCTTTTTGCGCGCGGAAAATCTTTTCTCAAGCGTCGATTACAATCTTCGTCATAGGAGAACTATGGGCCGGCCAATGGTTGCGGGAAGTTCAATTTTGTGTTCCGCCCTCGAGGCGCTGGGCATAGAGGTGGTTTTTGGCCTGCCGGGCAGCCAGTCAATCGAGTTGTATGACGCCCTCCGCCGTTCTCCTCTCCGCACCATCCTCACGGTCGATGAACGCGCGGCGACTTTCATGGCACAGGGGTATTATCGCGCCTCCGGGAAGATCGCCGTGGTCATGGCGGTCTCCGGGCCTGGATTTGCCTCGGCACTGGCCGGATTGGCCGAGGCCAGGCACGATTCGGCTGGTTTGGTCCTGATTACCGTAACCGACAACCGCTATCCCGACAAGAAATTCCGTCTGCAAATCCTTGACCAACCAACGATAGCCGGCCCGGTGGCCAAAGCGGTTATTACAATCGCATCGGCAGACGATTTGGCTCAGAAAATTGCCGATGCCTGCCAACTGGCCGCGAGCGGTGAACCCGGCCCGGTGGTTGTCGAACTGGACAAGGCGATCCTGACCGCCACAGCCGGTTACTCCCCGACAGGCAAAATCAACTCGGCACAAACCCCGCTTCCTCTCGATGATGAAGTCGACAAAATTGCCGCGATTATCGAGGACGCTAAACGGCCCGTCTTGTATGTGGGACAGGGTGCGGTCGGGGCCTCGGATCAGGTTGTCCGGCTTGCCGAATCTCTCGGTTGTCCGGTAATCACGACCTGTTCCGGGCGGGGCGTGATTCCCGAAAATCACCGATTGTCATTCTATTTTGACTACGCTCCCGGCGTTGGCGGCGAGACGATCAATCGACTTATCGAGCAGGCCGACCTGGTGCTGGCGTTGGGCTGTAAATTCACACACAATGGGACCGGCGGCTTTCGTTTGAAAATCGCCGAGGATAAACTCGTCCATATCGATGCCTCCGCCGAAGTGCTTAAGGCCAATTATCCCGCCCGCCTGACCATTCAGGCCGATATCCCGGCGATGCTGGAAAGACTATCGGCGGATAATAGCCGATTCTCGGCCAGCGATTGGTCTGAGTCCTAACTGACCGAATGGCACAATCGACTCAACGCCGAAATCGACCGGATACCGCTCACCGAACCGACCTTGGCCGGTGGCGAGCCGGTTGCCTCGTTTTTTGCCGCCCTGGCAGAGATTCTCCCCGACGATGTCTGCATTGTCACCGATTGCGGCCTGCACCAGGTGTTGGCTCGAAAATATCTTTCGATCCGCCGACCGCGCGGTCTGATTGTCCCGACCGATTTCCAATCGATGGGATTCGGCCTGCCGGCGGCCATCGGGATAAAACTGACCCGCCCCTCGACTCCGGTCGTGGCGATCGTCGGTGACGGCGGTCTGGCGATGACGGCAATGGAGTTAGGAACCGCCGTTCGCGAAAACATCCCGCTGACCGTGATTGTCTTCAGCGACGGCAAACTGGGAATGATCCGGCTCTACCAACTCGAGAAATCCGGGGAAGAACACGCCGTCGACCTTCATGTCCCCGATTACGAACAGCTGGCCAACGCGCTCGGGGTTTCTTACTGCCGCTGGGAAGATTTGATCGACGAACAAAAGCCCGAACCGTCATCGTCAACCGTCCGGCTGATTGAATTGCGTCTGACCGATTCTCCCGCGATCCAGACACTGCGTCGCTCGGGCAAACGTCGCGAGGCCATCCGCCATCTACTCGGGCCACGTCTGACCGGACGGTTGAAAACATGGCTGAGGCGATGATTCGACCGACGTATTGCCTCCAGACCTGTCTGCCAATCGCCCGGCCCGAACGTTGTCGTTCATTTTTCCCCCCGATCAACACAGACTTCACGCTTGTTTCACCGTTTGTGGTGTACTATATGGAGTATGCTGACTAATCTTTGGGAGGTACCCGTGACTGATTTTTCCATTACCCAACTGGGAATACAAAACGATAAAAAAATCTTCTACCTGATTCTCGATGGTCTTGGCGGGATTCCGTTCCCTGGGAAGGGCAAAACCGCCCTGGAAGCGGCCCGGACTAAAAACATCGACGCCCTGCTCGACCGTTCAACCTGCGGGCTGTTCGATCCGGTCGAACCGGCAATTACCCCCGGTTCGGGACCGGGTCATCTTGGTTTGTTTGGCTATGATTCCCGGGTTTATCAGATTGGCCGGGGGGTCCTCTCGGCGCTGGGCATCGATTTCGCGATGGGGCCTGACGATGTCGCCGCGCGGTTTAACTTCTGCACGCTCAATACTGATCACCAGGTCACCGATCGACGAGCGGGCCGGATTGACACCGAGACCAATCGCCGCGTGATGCAACTGCTCCGCGACGGGGTCAAACTCGGTGGAAATGTCGAACTTTTTCTCGAAACCGTATCGGAACACCGGGGCCTGTTTATTGTGCGGGGCAAAGGGTTGGGTGGTCGGGTGTCGGATACCGATCCCCAGGCCGTCGGGCAGGCGCCGCTGACTGCGGTCGGGTCCGATGAACCCTCGGTGATTACCGCCGCACTGGCCAACAGTTTTGTCGAACAGGCCGAAAAAATCCTCGCCGCCGAGAAAAGAGCCAATGGCATTCTCCTGCGTGGGTTCGACAAACTCCCGGCTATCCCCAAGATGCACGAACGCTACCCG
>JAJRUJ010000008.1 GCA_024277855.1 Candidatus Zixiibacteriota bacterium | reverse complement strand
TCGATGGTCCTCGGCGAGACCCAGATTTTCGGCCAGATTAAAGCCGGGTACTCCCAGGCCTGTTCAGTCAAGTCCGCGGGAAAAATCATCCATCGGCTGTTCCACAAGGCCTTTCGTACCGGTAAACAGGTCCGGGAAGAAACCAGTATCGGCCGGGGCACAGTTTCGGTCGGCGGAGCCGCCGCCGAAATGTTGCATGACCGGCTGGGCGATCTCGCCGATCCCTCGATCATCTTTGTCGGCGTCAACGAGATGGTTTCACTGGCGGCCCGGCATCTGTACAAAGCCGGTTACCGGCGGTTCACCTTCGCCAACCGAACACTCGAGCACGCTGAGCGTCTGGCGAAATCGTATGACGCGCAAGCCGGGTCATTAGCCGACCTTGAGTCGCACATCGGTGGGGCCAATGTGATCGTCACCTGTACCGGGGCAGCGACGCCGGTCATCACCGGTGAGTTGGTTTCTAAGGCGAGACAGGCCGACGTTCCCGAGTTACTCATCATGGACCTCGGTGTCCCGCGCGATGTCGAACCTGCGGTCGGTGACCTGTCCGGTGTCACCCTATATGCCCTCGATGATTTGAATCGAAAGCTCGACTCGGGGCTGAAGACACGCGAGACGGCGGTCGCCCCGGCCGAGGAAATTATCGAGGCCAAAGTTGCCCAGTTCATGTACTGGTATGAAACTGTGCGGCTCGAGCCGGCGTTTACTGAACTGGGCGATGTTTTTGAGAAAATACGTGTGGAAGTCCTGACCTCGGTCGGGGACACCTGTACACCGGAATGTCGGGAAATACTCGAGCAGTTTTCGGCTAACCTGGCCCGGCGGTTGTTGCAAGCCGTGGGTCGTCAGACGGAATAATCATGGTGGATTCATACTTGCCGGTCAGTCTGCGTCTTGCCGGACGCAAGTGCCTCATCGTCGGCGGGGGCGCAATCGCTTACCGTAAGGCCAAAGCCCTGGTGGCTAAAGGCGCCGAGATAACCATCATTGCCCCCGAAAACAATGCCGGATTGCAGCAGATGGCCGACGCCGAAATGGTCAGGATTGTCCACCGGCCGTACCAGTCCCCCGAAGCGGCTGATTACGGCCTGGTAATTTCCGCCACCGACGACGAAGCGGTCAACCAGACGGTCTATGAGGATTGTACAAAGGCCCGGGTGCCGGTAAATGTCGTTGATGATCCCGCCCGGTGCGATTTTATCTTTCCTGCCGTCGTCAATCGCGGTTCGCTGTCGCTGGCGATCTCGACCGATGGTCGCGCGCCGTTTTTGACTGCGTTTATCCGCAGGATGCTCGAGACAGGATTCGGTCCCCAATGGGAATTGGTCACCAATCTTGCCGAAGCTTATCGGGCCGAAGTGCGCCGCCGGTTTCCGGATGATTTGAAACGGCAACAACAGTGCTACCGCAAATTTCTCGATATCGACTGGTCGGCCAATTTTCGTTCGACGGAGCCGACGGCGGTCGAGGATACCTACTCTCAATTGCTGGAAAGTCTCTGACCTCGCCGCCGGGAGCACATTTCTCTTCGGGGGCTAATCGGCGATCCTCTCTGATATTACCGCGTCTGCGCTATCCCTAATATTCTGTCAGGCAATCTACAGCGATGACAGAAAATTTTTGTATATTGTTACTGGCCATAATGTCGGGATCCACAGATGGGACAAGAGCAGGTCACAGGTAAGGTATACTTAGTTGGCGCCGGTCCGGGTGACCCGGACCTGATCACCCGCCGGGGGTATGAATTACTCCAGCAGTGCGATGTGGTGGTCTATGATAATCTCATCGCGCCCGAACTTGTCTGTAATCTCCCCGACCGGGTTGAAACGGTCTATGTCGGCAAGCAGAAAGGACGGCACACTCTCCCGCAGGCCGAGATCAACGAACTACTGGTAAAATTTGCCCGGGCAGGTAAGGAAGTTGTCCGCCTGAAAGGCGGTGATCCATTTATCTTCGGCCGCGGGGGGGAAGAAGCCCTGCACCTGGTTAAAAATAAGGTTTCGTACGAGGTCGTCCCGGGGGTGACTGCCGGGGTGGCGGCACCGGCTTATGCCGGTATTCCGGCCACACAACGCGATTTGGCCTGTAATGTCACATTTGTCACCGGACATCAGTCGGCCCAGCCGGGAGAGGGAACAGTCCACTGGGATAAACTGGCCCGGCTGGAAAATGGGACACTGATCGGCTACATGGGCGTCGGCCAACTGCCGCACATTGTGGAGCAGTTGATCAAAGGCGGTATGTCGGCGAAGACTCCGGCCGGCCTCGTTGAACGGGGTACCTTCGGCGTCCAGAAAACAGTCACCTCGACTCTGGCCGAACTTCCCGTTGCGGCTGAAACCGCCGGGATTCAGCCGCCCGCCGTATTCATCATCGGTGAAGTCGTGTTGTTGCGCGACCAGCTAAAGTGGTTCGATCAACTGCCGTTATTTGGCCGGCGGGTGATGGTCCTGCGGCCGCTCGAACAGGCGATTGAGGTATATCGAAATTTACGTCGGCTTGGGGCCGAGGTCGTCCCCGCGCCGACTTTACATATTGCCGCCGATTTCGACCGGCGCGGCTGGGCGCGGCTGCAATCACTTGCCAAACCGGGCGACTGGCTGTATTTCGCCAGTGAAAACGGGGTCAATCATTTCTTTCGGCAATGGCGGCAGCAAGGTCGTGATCTGCGCGGGCTCTCGATTTTTTCCATTGCCGTCGTGGGACGGGGTGCGCTCCGCGCCCTGGAACCGACCGGGATTCACGCCGACCTAATTGCCGCGACACCGACAACAATCGGCCTGGCCGAAGAAATGGCCGCAAGACTCGATCTTTCGGGTCGGTGCGTGATCCGGGTTCGCGGCAATCTGGGCGATGAAGCGCCGGACGAAATTCTCCGCCGTGGCGGTGCGGACGTTCAGTCTCTGGTAGTCTATCGGACAAATACCGCTAAATGGAGCACCCAACAACTGGATCAACTCTACCGTTATCCGCCCCATTTTATTCTGATCTCCAGTGGCGCGTCGATTACCGCGCTGATCAAAATCCTCGGCAAGGAGCGGGCGCTGCAACTGGCTGCCGAAGCGACGACGATATCAATCGGCCCCTCCACTTCCCGCGTTGCCCGCGAGTTAGGCATCGAACCGACTCTCGAGGCGGCCAAACCCTCGCTCGAAGGACTTCTTGAAACGTTGCAGGCGTCGATTAATAATCACTAACCCGGCTGAACTCTGTGATCCTTGGTTGCTGCCGAGACCGACCCCTCTGGTAATTCCAGCCATCGCCTGCCGCCCGGAAACGTATTTCTATTGGGGTGGAACCAGGTGAAGAGTTTGTCTGTAGACACTTAAAGAGAGTCCGATCATCGGCAAGCCGCTCGGTTCGGGAGATTTTCTCCAATTGGGTGTCCGCGAAACCCGCATGGGGCCGTCCGGTTTAAGTAGATGATTATCAATTGGATATCGAGATCACCAGAGTAGATTACCGGACGAATTGCTTGACAATCGCCGATAATTCGATATTCTTAATTTTCAGGGACTGTTGTCCCTGCCGCCTGTAAGTCCTTCCACGGCCCGGACTCTTAAGTCAGCGGGGTGATCCATTATGTTCAGGGTTGCCTACATTGTGTCAGATTGGCGCCGAAGACGAAGGATGAAATCTCAATCCGGAAAATTTATTTTTGCGATTTCGGCGCTGGCGTTTGTCTTTTTCTCTCTTCCGGCGGCTTCCTTTTCAGCCGATAATCGGGCGATTCATCCGTGGGGAATGTTGGCGCCGCTGGAAATGGGTCGTGATTACCTTGCCGATGATCCGACAGCTTCAGCTGCTGTTGTTTTCGACAAAGGCGACATCGTTGTCGGTCCGGGGTTCGATTTCTCGTTGGAACGACGTTGTCGCATTCAGATTTTCACCCCGGCCGGGTATCGGTATGCTACCACCAAAATCCCTTTCCACCGCAATGAACAAATCAGCAATCTCGAAGCACATACTATCACGCCTGACGGCCGGGTCGTGCCGGTCCCGGACAATCGCATTTACGAAATTAATAACGGGTCATGGCGGGCAATTGTCTTTGCCTTTCCGGAAGTCACCCCGGGCAGCATTGTTGAATACAAATACCAACTTAAAAGCCGGGATTTTTATTACTTGCGTCCGTGGGTCTTCCAGACCGACATCCCGACAGAGCAATCGGAATTGAAAGTACATTTACCGCCGGGATTTGAGTATGCGGCGGTGGTCAGCGGGATTGTCGAGGACAACTCGCCGGAAACCGATTGGTATTACTCGCCGGAACACAACAACACCAAGATCCGGACTTTTCTCTGGCGGGCCAGGGATTTGCCGGCCTTGCAGCCGGTCGATTACCTGACCAGTCTTGAGGATTACCGGGCCCGCCTGGATTTTCAGATTATTAGTTATCGCAATCAACAGACCGACCGGAAATTTATCGATTCGTGGCCCGATCTGATCCAACGGGTGCGCGAATGGTATGGCCGGTTGCTCCGGTTATCGCCGGCGGCAAAGCTTCGCGTAGGCGAATTACTGGGCGGTCCCGGCCTGCGTGAGGAAGTCGCCCGACGAATCTATTCGTTCTGCCGCGATTCGATCGCCCTGGCCGTCGATCCGCAATCGGTTTCGGCCGAAGACCTGCAGCCGGTGGAGCAGGTGCTGGCCGAACGGCGCGGCAACGCTGTCGAGAAAAACTTGTTATTAATTTCGTTATTGCGCAACGCCGGTCTACCGGCCGATCCGGTCCTGATCTCGACGCGCGACCATCTTCATTTCGACCCGCGTGACCACCGTCTCGATCAATTCAACCATGTGATCGCCCGGGTGCAATCGCCAACCGAGCCGGTGTTCCTCGATGCATCCGATCCGGCCGCCTGGTTCGGTTTGCTGCCGCCGAATTCGTGGGTTGATGCGGGAGTATGGGTGGCGCCTGATGATGGGGCGATTATCGATTTGCCGTCACCGGAATATGATCATACCACGGAGTTAAATGCGGAAATTCAACTCGAATCAGACGGACAGGCCACCTGCCGATTATCCGGCACTCTGGCCGGCTATCGCGCCTGGGAATGGGCGCGAAATGCGACACCGGCCGATTTTGAGGAATTCATCAAGTCGACTTGGATCGCCCCCGGCGCGGTCATTCGCCTGACCGAGATCACCACACCGGAGCGGGTGAAAAACGGCACGGTTACGTTTTCACTGGAATTTGTCTGGGAAAACGCGGCCCGTGTCGGCTTGGCCGGTCTTTATTTCCGCCCGACCGGTTTTTTGGGGTTGCCCGAGAACCCCTTTACCGATAAGCAGCGGGCTTATCCGGTTTCCTTTGCGTTTCCTTATCTCGATATCACCCGGATTGTCTGGCATTTACCGGAGGGCTTCACGGTGGCCGAAGTGCCGCGCGGCGGCGCCTTGCATACACAATTTCTCGATTATGCCTGCGGCTTTTCGCAGACTGATCGCAGCGTGACCGTTGAGCGACGGATCTCGATCAGTCGTCGGGATTTCCCGTTGCACTCGTATCCGGAATTACGGAACTTCTTCGAGAATGTCGTGCGGATGGACCGCGATCTGGCCGTCGGTGCGCGGAATGCTGCGGCCTCCGCCGACCCGGCGACCGGCTCAATTCCCTAAAACGGGATATCATGTGTGCATACAGTGACTGCCGGCAATTCCTCTTTATATAGTATCATTGTCGTCTTTCTCCTTGCGGTGGTACCGACTGGCCGCGATCTTGTGTCGGCCCAGGAGCAAAAACCGGTCCCTGATGCGGTGTATCTCTATGACAATTGGATGGTTGAAGTTAATCCAACTCGAGGAATCCTGCTCGATATTTCCCGGAAAGTCCGGGTCAACTCACCACGCGGTCGGCCGGTTGGTCGGTTAAAAATCTGGGAAACTTTCTATCGATCGCTCAAACGGTTCGACGGCAAGGTAACCGACAGCGTGGGAAACGCCTACTATACCGTGACCAAAGACGAGCTTGAGTCAGGGTATCCGTTTTCCGACTACCGGCTCTACTCAAATGATCGTTTGTTTAGTGTCGATCTCACCGCACCGACATTTCCATATTTTATCGAATATTCCTACCGACTGCAGATCGACAATACTTTTTTCTGGCCCGACTGGGAATTTCCCGATGCTTATCCGCGTGAACATGCTTCCTATACGGTGGCGGTGCCCCGCCTTTTCGGTTACCGCACATATCCGGTATATGCAGATTTGACGGTCGATTCGAGTCGCTCACTCAAGCGAGATGTGGTCACGTGGTCGAGGAATGGCCTGACCGTTGATTCTCTCACCGACGGTGGGCAAGGCAACTATCCGGTGATGTATGTCGCACCCAGTAATTTTGCTGTTGCCCGACAGCGCGGGAGCACCGAATCATGGGCGGCGCTGGGACGATGGTATTGGGACTTGACTCACAAGCGGGCAAAAATCTCCGGCAAACAACAACAGGAAGTCAAACAATGGGTGGGGCAGACTACCGATCCTCAGCAGATACTCTCTCTGCTTAAAGATGCTGTTTCCCGGAACTGGCGGTATGTGGCCATTGAAGTCGGTATTGGCGGGTGGCGTCCGCATAAAGCCGAAGCGGTCTACCGCAGTCATTACGGCGACTGCAAAGACCTGACGTATCTTTGGCTGGCCATGAGTGATGTTTTCGAGATTAAAGTCTATCCGGCGCTGGTCCGTGCCCGCAATCCCCAACCGTTACTTCCCGATTTTCCCAAGGACTGGTTCGATCATGTAATCGGCGTGGCAGTTGTCGGTGGTGACACGTTGTGGGCCGATTTGACGACTCCGGGGTATCCGCTGGGACGGTTGCCCTACCAGGTTGAAGACCGTAACGCGCTGGTGATTCTACCGGAAGGCGGGGAACTCTGGCGGACCCCCGCCACCGGCCCGGCCGACAACAAAATCATCCGCACTCTCAGGGGGCGGCTCTCGTCCGACGGCGATCTCTCGTTTAAGTTGCGTGCGACAGTTTCCGGCCACAAGCTGGCAATGTTC
>JAJRUJ010000124.1 GCA_024277855.1 Candidatus Zixiibacteriota bacterium | reverse complement strand
TTTAATTATGGAGGGGTTCCTCGACCGCACGCCGCGCGGCCGTACCGCCACTTTGCGCGCCTACGAGCACTTGGGGATCAAACCCGGCGGACGGGGCGGCCAGCAACCGTTACTTTAATCATCCTCAGTCGTGTTTCCGGAGCAAAAAGCATTGGGTCGGCTTCTGATTATACTGGGCATCGCCCTGGTGCTGGCGGGCATCTTGTCAACATCTGCCGGCAAAATCCCGTTCCTGGGGAGACTTCCCGGCGATATCCATATCCAGCGCAAGAATTTCAGCCTGTTTTTTCCCCTGGGATCATCGATTGTGCTCAGTGTTATTCTCTCGCTGCTCCTGAGTTATTTCCTCAGAAAATGAGATTATGCGCACCGAGTTATTCGATTATCATCTGCCGCCCGAGCTGATTGCCCGCTACCCGGCAAAAATCAGGCGTAAGTGCCGGATGCTGGTCTTGGACCGCGCCGCCGGCTCGGTCACGCATGCGCAATTTGAGGACCTGCCCTTATATTTACAGCCGGGCGATTTGACTGTATTCAACAATACGAAGGTCATCCCGGCGCGGTTGCTGGGCCATAAAGCTGAAACAGGTGGGAAAATCGAGATTTTCCTCTTGCGCAAGCTCGACTGCCGCCGCTGGGAAGCGTTGGTCCGGCCGAATGCCCGCTGCAAACCCGGTACGGTGATCGAATTCGACAAAACCGGGAAATTCACGGTGATTGCCGAGGGCGACGCCGGTCCGGGAAAACGAATTATCCGCTTGAAATATCAGGGATCATTAGAGCGGGTCTTGCGACAGTACGGTCATACGCCGTTGCCGCCGTACCTCAATCGACCCGCCGAGCGCGCCGACGTTCGCGATTACCAGACGGTGTTCGCCCGTAAACCCGGTGCGGTGGCCTCGCCGACCGCCAGCCTGCATTTTGACCGGGTGATCCTCGAACGGCTTAAACGGACCGGGGTCAAAAGAGCCGAAATTACCCTGCATGTCGGGGAGGGGAGTTTCCGGCCGATCAAGACTGAGACCGTTGCCGCGCATCGACTCGAGGCCGAGGAGTTCGATGTCCCTCGTGCGGCAATCAAACGAATTATCGCGGCCCGGCGGGGCGGCCATCGCGTTGTTGCAGTTGGCACCACGGTTGCCCGGACCCTCGAAACGCTGGCGGCCTGGAACCATGAGCCGGTCGAAACCTGGGCCGGGTCGCCGGGCCAACCAAAGCGCACTTATGGCGCGAGCAACTTGTTTATTGCCGCGCCGTATGAGTTCCGCCTCGTCGATGCCCTCCTGACCAATTTTCATCTCCCGCGTTCTTCACTGTTGGTCCTGGTCTCGGCGTTCGCCGAGCGCGAGCTGGTGTTGGCGGCCTATCGGCAGGCGGTCGAAAAAAAGTATCGCTTTTATAGCTATGGCGACTGTATGTTATTGCTTTAGAGGATAACTCATATTGAGGGGGCAGCCGTGGCAGCCAGTCGAAAAAAGAACATCGGGAAGGTTGTGGCGATCGTCGTCGCCGCCGGCACAGGCAGCCGATTCAAAACCAAACTTCCCAAACAGTGGAGTGAACTGTTTGGTCAGCCGCTGGTGGCCCGGGCATTGGCCCCTTTCCAGGATCACCACGCTGTTGACGAAATTATCCTAGTTATTGACTCGGCACATCGCTCGCGGGCAAAGACCCTGGCCAAAAATGATTTTCCGAAAATCGCCACGATCGTCAGTGGCGGCAAGACCCGCGCCGACTCGGTTCGCCGGGGCTTGAGCAAAATGACCCGTAATACTGACGTTGTGTTAATCCACGACGCCGCCCGGCCGTTGGTTGGCGACGGCTTGATCGATGAATTAATCGCCAAGCTCGAAATCTATGAGGGCGCGGTGCCGGTGACCCTGGTCGGTGAGACGCTCAAGCGGCTTTCCGGTGATCGGGTCGAATCGACGGTCGATCGCAAGGGGTTGGCGTCGGCGAAAACCCCGCAGGCGTTTCGCGCGTACACCATCCGGAAGGCGCATGCGTTGGCTAAGGCGAGCAAATTTGAAGCAACTGATGATTCGGTGGTCGTGGAAAATTACGGTGGGACGGTCGGCGTGGTTCACACTACGGAACCAAATATTAAAGTAACGCTGCCCGGCGATTTGCGGGTGGTCAAGGCGATCATTGCTGCCGAGGAGGACCGGCATCGATGAGAGTCGGGATCGGCTACGATTCACATCGATTTGTCGAGGGCCGGCGGATGGTGCTTGGCGGTATCTATATCCCGTATCATCTTGGTCTGGCCGGTCACTCTGACGCGGACGCCCTGTTGCATGCGATCGGTGATGCCCTCCTGGGGGCCGCCGCCCTGGGGGATATCGGCAGTCATTTTCCCGATACCGACCAACAATGGAAAGACGCCGACAGTCGGGAACTGTTGCAGGCAATTGTCGGCAAGATCACCAATTGTGGCTTGCATGTTGCTAATGTTGACGCGACAATCATCGCCGAAAAACCGAAATTTCTGCCGCACATCGGCAAGATGAGGCAGACGATTGCCGAAATCCTCAATGTGCCGGTAACCGCTGTCTCGGTCAAAGGCAAGACCAACGAAAAAATGGGTTTTATCGGCCGGGGCGAGGGGGTTGCCTGTCTGGCGGTGGCTATGTTGCATATGAATTCCGACTAACGTAAATCCGGACGACTACCGTGGAATCGATTTTCGGCCCCCTGGACCACATGCTCTCATTTATGGGTGCCCATGCCGACTTGTGGGCGTATGCTTTCATCTTCGTCATTGCTACCGCCGAGATGTTATTCCCGCCCACACCGGGTGATGTCGTATTCCTCTCCGGGATGGTTTTGGCCGGGGGGGGAGCGCTCGAATGGTGGATCGTCTTTGCCGTTGCTTTTGTCGGCGGACTGATTGGGTGTTGGCTGCTCTATGAATTAGGGCTTTGGAAGGGACGGGCTTGGTTTGCGCGGTCGGGACGGAAACTGTTTAATCCTGCAATGTTGGGCAAAATCGACTCGTTATTCGACCGTTACGGTCGCTGGATTATCGTCCTCGCGCGTTATGTTCCCGGAATCCGATCGGTGGTGCCGATTGCCACCGGTATCGTCGAAACGCCGCGACCGTTGGCCGCTTTGTATCTCAGTCTCTCGATAATCTTTTGGAATGGCGCGTTGGCGGCGGTCGGGTTGCTCTTTGGCCATAACTGGGAGGCAGTCACCAGTCTGGTTGCAGTTTACAACAAGCTTGTCATCGGTGGCTTGATTGTTGGGGGAGCGATATGGGGCTTTTGGTTGTATAAACAATCGCGGCCGACCAATAACAAAGTGTAGACAACGGGGAAACAGACAGCAATGACACGGAAAATGATGCGGATATTAGTGTTGGTTGGCGGGACATCCGCCGAGCGTGACGTTTCGTTGGCGACTGGGCAGGCGGTCATCGAGGCGTTGCGGGAACGCGGCCACGAAGTGCTGGCGATCGACACTGCCGATGGCCGTCGACTCCTCGATATTGAACATAGTCCGTTAATCGAGGGGGTTGCCGCTATGCCGCCGGAGACGATTGACCGCGTGACGGTTTCCGATGAGTTAACCGCCGCACTTGCGCTCCCGGAGGTTTCGGGTCTCGACGTTGTTTTTCTTGCCCTTCATGGTGGTGAGGGGGAAGATGGGCATATTCAGGCCCTCCTGGACTTGGCCGGCATACCATACACCGGCTCGGGGATGGCGGCCTCGGCGCTGGCGATGAACAAACATCAGACCAAGACAATCTGTCGCACCTTGGATATTCCGACCGCCGATTGGCTCTGTTTGCCGTCCGAATCCGCCCCGACACCCAAATATGAAAAACTGGTCGACTGGCTGGGGGAACCATTTGTGGTCAAACCCAATGAACAGGGATCGACCGTAGGCCTCTCAATCGTCGAAACCGAAGACGAGTATGCCCCTGCCCTCAAAGAGGCGTTCCGTCACGGTGGCAGTGTCTTAATCGAGAGGTTTATCCCCGGGCGGGAACTGACGGCGGCCATTTTGGGTGGGGAGGCCCTGCCGATCGTGGAGATCATCCCGGAACATGGTATCTATGATTATGAGTGCAAATACACTTCGGGTAAATCCAATTATGTTTGCCCGGCAGAAATTACCGCACAACAAACGGAATCCTTGCAAGCGTATGCCCTAAAGATATATACATCGATAGAATGTTCGGGCTACGGGCGGATCGATTTCCGCATGCGGCAAAATGGCGAATTTTACTGCCTGGAGGTCAATACATTACCCGGCATGACTTCAACCAGCTTGGTACCCAAAGCTGCTGCTGCGGCCGGGATTGGCTTTGCTGAGCTCGTCGAAAAAATCTGTGATTTGGCAATAATCCGAAGTGCCGACTAAGTTCTTCGGACAAATATCTCGACTTTTTCGTTCGTTTAAGTTATTTTGGTGCTGAAGGATGGGGAATGAATAAAACATCAATTGTGATACCAATCGAGACCATCAGAAAGTGCCGGGGAGTCTTGGTGGATATGGGCTCCACATTGCTGGAGTTTGAAAATACGCCCTTGCATGAGTTAATTCCTGGTTCGTTGAAGTCTGCCTATGACTATCTATTGGAGAATTCATCCAAGTCACCGGATTGGGAACTTTTCTCCAATAAATTCCGGCAGATTCTAAAATATCATCAGCACAAAGCAGTCAACGAGTATCGGGAATATAAATTTAATGACATCACGACCGAGTTGCTGACGGCTTTTCGCATTCCCCCGACGCCGGAGATTGTCCACGGGTTTTTCGAGCACTACTATATTAAAATAACGCAACAGGTTACAGTCTATCCTGACAGCAGGAATACCCTGTCACGACTCAAAGCGGCCAAGTTGCAGGTTTGCGTGGTGTCTAACTCCTGTTTCCCCGGCAAGGTCCACCGCGCGGAATTGGCTCGTTTTGGACTGCTTAAGTTCATTGATGCGACGGTTTTCTCCTCGGATATTGGCCTGCGTAAACCACACCGGGAAATCTACCAGAAAGCGCTGACCAAGCTCGGCCTGGAACCGGATGAGACTGTTTTTGTTGGTGATCGACAGTTGGAGGACGCGCTGGGGCCGCAAATGGCCGGGGTTGCCCCGGTTCTGGTGCGTCGCCCGCATCGCAAATATGAAGCGGGGCTTACCTCTTGTCCGGAGATCAATAGCTTAAACGGGCTGCCGGGACTGTTGGAGTTATAACCGATTTATCCCTGCCGAAACGACGCCCGCCCCGGCGGGCTTTTTTTGTAAGGCGCATGGAATTTTCGATTTTGCAGTCCAACCGATTGCGATACATTTACCGGAACAAAAATACTGTGGAAAGAATAGACTACCTATATCAAGGAGAACTTGCGTGGACGCGACAGAACAATTATTGAAAGACTTAACCGATGCTCACGGCACTTCCGGGCATGAGGGTTCGGCACGCTCGGTGATGAGACGCTACCTCGAAGACAGAGCCGAAATCTCTTACGACAAGCTGGGTAGTCTGATCGCCGAACGCAGGGGCAAAACCGACGGGCCACGCGTGATGGTAGCTTCACATCTCGATGAAGTCGGTTTTATGGTTTCGGAAGTCGATAAGAACGGATTCATCCGTTTTCTGCCGCTGGGCGGCTGGTGGGGACATGTGGTCCTCGGCCAACGCGTGACAATTCACTCGGCGAAAGGACCGGTGGTCGGTGTAGTCGGTAGTACGCCGCCGCATCTGTTGCCCGACGAAAAACGCAAGGATGTTCTGCCGTTGGACAAAATGTATATCGATGTTGGCTGTGAGAAGAGTTTCAATGTCAAACGCCGGCTCGGTATCCGCAAGGGTGATTTCATCACGCCGGATTCGTCGTTTACCATCATGAATAATAAGAAAATGTATCTGGCTAAAGCATTCGACAACCGGGTTTCGTGTGCATTGGTCTGCGATTTGTTCCGCACGTTGCCCCAGAAAAACCACCCGAACACGCTGATTGGCGTTGGGACGGTGCAGGAGGAAGTTGGCCTGCGTGGGGCGCAAACCTCGGCCTATGGCGTTAATCCCGACGTGGCGATCATCGTCGATATCGGCATTGCCCAGGACACACCCGGGTTTACCGACAAAGAAGAAAAACTCAGCGCGGGGCCGTTGATCTTGGTTTTCGACGCCGGGATGATTCCAAACAATCGGATGCTGAAATTGGTCCTGGATACCGCCGACAAGGCGAAAATTCCGTACACGCTTTCGAGCATGATGCGCGGAGCAACCGACGGTGCGCGGATTTCACTTTCGCGTACGGGCGTGCCCTCGGTGACCATCGGCCTGCCGGTTCGCTATATTCACAGCCACAATGGGATCATTTCGCGTACCGACTACAACAACTCGCTCAAATTGCTCAAATTGGTGGTGCAAAAGCTCGACAAGCGGTTTTTAAAATCGCTGGAAGCTGCCGATTAACAGATCAGGGGGCGGGGCGCATAGGCGGTGGCGCGACATCATTGATGAACCCGACGAGGTGCAGAATGGCATTACGATTTATCAATACCCGGACACGGCAAAAAGAGGAATTCAAATCGATCGATGACGGCAAGGTGCGGATGTATACCTGCGGGCCGACGATTTACGATTTTGCTCATATCGGCAATTTCCGGGCCTATGTCTTTGAAGATCTCTTACGGCGGTATCTGAAGTATCGCGGGTATGAGGTCACTCAGGTGATGAACCTGACCGACATCGACGACAAGATCATCCGCTCGGTTAAGGAACAGAACATTGGCTTGAAGGACTATACCAACCAGTTCAAAGCGGCGTTCTTCGAAGACCTTGACGCACTGGGCATCGAACGGGCCGAATACTATCCGGCGGCGACCGACCATATCGACGAGATGGTCGAGATGATCCAGAAGCTGCTCACCAAGGGGCATGCGTACAAGGCCGACGGGTCGGTCTATTTCAAGATTTCCAGTTTCCCGCAATACGGCTCGCTCTCGCATATGAAACTGGAGGACCTCAAAGCCGGTGCGCGGGTGGCCGCCGACGAGTATGAAAAGGATTCGGTTTCCGATTTTGCGCTCTGGAAGGGCTGGGACGAGGCCGACGGACCGGTGTTCTGGGAGACGCCGCTGGGCAAAGGCCGTCCGGGCTGGCACATCGAGTGTTCGGCGATGTCGACGAAATATCTTGGCGAAACATTCGACATCAATACCGGCGGGGTGGACAATATCTTTCCGCACCATGAAAACGAAATCGCGCAGTCGGAGTGTGCCAGCGGCAAGACCTTCGCCAATTACTGGATGCACTGCGAGCATCTGATTGTCGAAGGCACCAAGATGTCCAAATCGCTGGGGAATTTTTATACCCTGCGCGATATCACCGGCAAGGGATATTCGCCGATTGCCGTGCGGTACCTGCTTTTGTCCACGCACTACCGGCAGCAATTGAATTTCACTTTTGCCGGTCTCGATGGGGCCAAAGCGGCTGTCGAGCGGTTGGTCGATTTTCGTCGGAACCTGCAGGCGGTCGACGGCGATACCGACAGTCCGGAGTTTCCGGCGCTCCTGGAGCAGGCCTATACCGGGTTCCAGGAATGCCTCGACGACGATCTCAATGCTTCGGGTGCCCTGGGCGAGGTGTTTAACTTCGTCAAAGAGACCAACCGATTGATGGCCGACAAAAAACTCTCGACCTCTGACGCGAAACAGGCAGTCGAGGCGATCGATAAGTTCGACACGGTTATTGGTGTGTTGCCGCAGGCCGAAGAATCGCTCGATGATGATATCCAGAAATTAATCGACGACCGTCTCGCAGCCCGCCAGGACAAAGACTTCGCCAAAGCCGACAGCATCCGCGATCAATTGCTGGAGATGGGTATTGTCCTGGAGGACACGGCCAAAGGCACGGTCTGGAAACGGAAGTTATAAGGTTTTCCGGGAGGCTCACCTCGTAGGTGGGTTTTCCCTTATTTATTTTGCTCGTGTTCCATACGTAACATTAAGCGGCAGACGATTTCATCTGCCGCTTTTTTATATGAGAGACATCATTCTCAGAAACCGGCCATAAACGGACAAGCCCGCCTTACAGTAAATTTGGGGAAGGCCCCACGATGGGCGGCGTATGTCTTTAAGCACCGGCAATAGGGACTTGGCGGACTTCAGCCCTGGTCAGGGCACGAGTCCAGGCGATCAGCAGGAACGGCAATGGAAAACTGAAGTATGAAATGTCGAAATGACTACCGATAATCGAAGCAATGAGACCGTCGGTGGTGACGCTGATGACAAATGCCGCAGTTACCCCGGCCAACAGGAGTAATCCGGCCGACTCGAGGACGCCCCGAAATGTCCGGCAGGATCGGCCAATGATAAATGCGATGATGACAACTGCGACAATTGCCCAGATCGGGAGGGTTGTCAGGTGGAATTGATGCGTAAATGGACCATACGCGACGAATTGTCGCCAGTCCCAAAGCATGAATGGGACCAGGGTCAGCGTAAACGAAATAAGCCAGCCGGAGAACAATACAAGCGACGACCGCACATCCCGTCGAAACAAGTATCCCAGGTATATAATCAGGACAATAAGCACAATTCCCCGCGTAGAAATAATTAACCCGCCCAGCAGCCCCCAGGCAAACTCCTCCACATTATTCCGTTTTCCATGAGATTTACTTAATATGTAAAGATAGCCGATCGCGAGCACCATGTTGGTCGTCAAACCACTGCGTACGGCGATTTCGTAGAGAAATGCCGGTGAGGCGAGCAGGAACAATATCACCGGGAACGCAATTGGCCGATCATAGTGGAAAAGAATTCCGGCAAAAAACACGAATCCCAGGATATGCAGGATGCCGATATCGCCGATCAGGTAAAACGGCGCGACCAGCACGAACCAGAAGGGGAATGCCGAATGGTGACCATAGATTGGCTGGCCGTAAGGTAGTGAACCCTCCAGCAACAACCTCAGCGATTGATTCAGGAGGTTGAACCGTGCGTTGCGAATCAGCGAAGGGTCAAATTGGAACATCAACAGGGTCAGGCCAACGGCTGCGATGATGATCAACGCCCAGAGCCGGTGCGCATTAAGCCGAGCGAGTAATCCCCCTTTCAACACGAAAAACATCACACCCAGCCCAACGCAGATGACGTAAACGCCGCTGACTATGCAGGCATTGATCCCATAGCGGGGAGGATATTTGAAAAGAAAGAGCAACGCGATACCAAGATAGATCAGCAGGTACAGATAGATACGGAGAACCGGTCGTCGGTGTATCGTCTCATTTGGCATGGGCAAATCAAAGCCCTTGTGTGTTGAAATGTCAAGTATCTCCGCGGCATAAACCGGGGTGGATGGGTGAGTGGGTGGAGAATAAAAAGGCGGGTGAGAATCTACCCGCCTGCCGAATTCCTGTTTGTTCTGCCGCCTTGCGGACAGATTGACGCCGGTTTCTACATATTCACGCGTTCAATGTATTCCTTGGTACGTGTGTCAATTTTGATCGTGTCGCCGACTTTGATAAACAGCGGGACTTTGACTTCCAGGCCGGTCTCTACTTTCGCGTTCTTGGTCAGGTTGGACACTGTATCACCTTTGACCGCCGGTTCGGCCTCGATAACTTCCAGGACCACCGAGGCCGGTAAGTCGACATCGAGCGCCTCGCCCTCGAAAAAGAGGATTTTGTACTCCTCGTTTTCCATAAAAAAATCCTCCGCGCCGCCGAGGACTTCTTTGGTCAGGGGAAACTGCTCATACGTCTGCGAGTCCATGAAGTGCCAATTTTCGCCGTCGTTGTACAGATACTGCATCTTCCGATCTTCAAAATCCGGCTCTTCGAATGTCTCCCCGGAGGGGAACACTTTTTCAATCACGGCGCCGGTCTTAATATTTTTCAATTTGGTGGTATATTTGGCGCGGCGCTGGGCGGTGCGGGCATTCTGGAAATCAATAATAATCCAAAGCTCGCCGTCTACTTTTAGTTTCATGCCCTTGCGGAATTGTGATGTCGAGATCATGGCCCTACCTGTACGGCGTCGGTTAAACTTATCAGCGGGGACGATTTTCGTCCCCGCTGGATTATTCATTCTCTGCTGGTTTTAATATACGACATCTGCCCGAAAATGCTTAGCGCATATTCTTGATAATCTGCGTCGCAAATTCGGAAGTTCTGACCTTCTTTGCGCCCTTCATCTGGCGGTGGAGGTCGTAGGTCACGGTCTTTTTCAGGATCGTGCGCTCGAGGGCACGATCAACCGTTGTCGCGGCTTTCTCCCAGCCGAGATATTTAAGCATCATCGCCGCGGAGAGAATCAGCGAACCGGGATTGATCACGTCCTTGTCGGCATATTTCGGCGCGGTACCGTGGGTGGCCTCAAAGAGTCCCACAAAATCACCCATATTAGCTCCGGGGGCCATCCCCAGCCCGCCAACCTGCGCGGCGCAAGCGTCGGAGAGGTAGTCACCGTTGAGGTTCGGAGTCGCTATGACCTCATATTCATCGGTACGGGTGAGTACCTGTTGGAACATCGAATCGGCGATGCGGTCTTTAATCAGGATTTTACCTTTGGGCATCTTGCCTTTGTA
>JAJRUJ010000123.1 GCA_024277855.1 Candidatus Zixiibacteriota bacterium | reverse complement strand
CCTCGAGCGCAACACGCGCTTTGAATTCAGCGGAAAAGTTACGTCGTTTTCTCATCTTCTACATCCTCTCAAAAACGTCTCAATTCCACCTTAACGAACTGTCCGAAATTCCGCAACCACCTCTGGGAATTCAATAAATCAACTCGCCGCGACCCGTAAGCGCTTATTGTCTACCGAGATATGATTGATTCCGAAATGTGGGACTTGGCTAATTGATTTTGGCAACTCCTCTAAGCCGTGATTATCAAAAAGTAAAATTATTTGTCTATCACTTCCTCACAATTAGGCGCACTTCAGAGCGATCCTGATTCACCTCTCAAATGTGCATCTTCCATAATTTTCGAAAATGACCGGGAAAAAATCTCGAAGGTGGTCTCAGGATCAACGAATCTGAAAAATTGACCGAATCTGTCCCCGTGACGCAATCCTGCGCGGATGGCACCGCGCAAGTGGGACTTTCTTTTGGAATGTACTCCCCGGCGGGTCATATGGCGTTTTAGGCCACGGCAGGCTGATGATTCATGTTGGTAAGGTCTACCCGGCCCGACTAGTTGGAACCGATCAGTCAATTCGATTGGGAACCAAAAATCTGCGTAAAGTTTTTCAATTATCGCAACGTTGTCGTGCCGACAGATAGGGCATAAGGCCCGATGGATTTTCTCGGCCTTCAATCTTCTCTTTGTTTCAGTATGCCGGGCCATCGCTCCTACCTTGTTCAAATCCTGCCGAAATATATAATCTCGCGCTTATCATCCCAAGTAAAACATTTTGAACGGTAGTATGCCGAGGTTAGACACAATGAGAGCAAAATTCGGTCACTCTCACCTGTTTGCGAAATGCAGTGGCCAAAATTAAAAATCGATGGTAAATGAGACCCGGCCACAAGTTGAGGCACTCCTCTTTCCCTCCGCCAATCCAGTAAGATCAAATTTCGGTTGTTGATTCGATTAGGTGTGGTTATTTTGGCTCCAACACTAATTAAGTGGAGGATCGTGATGCAGCGTAATTTCGCGATTTTGATTCTGATATTGTCTCTTGTAATGCCATTAACATCGGGACAGGCTAGATTGTCAGATGGGGACACTGACATTGACAGCGTCAAATTGGAGACAGGCGAACGATCGACGGATGATTCTCAGGAGGATACAAATCAAATAATTGAGGACTTTGAGGAAGCTGACTTACAGCGTACATTCGGCATCTACTGCGTCAAACAAGGTCGTTATGAAGATGCGATCGTGCCATTAAGACTGGTGCTCCAACTTAACCCAAATGACGCTGAGGCCTATTCCCAACTAGGTGTGAGCTATGGCGAACTCGGCCGTTACGAAGATGCAATTGGAGCTTACAAGCAGGCCATTCGCATCAACCCGGATGACGCCCTTGCCCATTACAATCTCGGCGTAAGCTACGCCAACCTCGGTCGCTACGAGGAAGCAATCGAGGTTTACAAAGAGGCCATTCGCATCAACCCGGAGTATGCCGAGGTCCACCACGGTCTAGGCGCGAGCTATGCTCACCTTGGCCGATGGGAAGATGCAATTGGAGCATACAAGCAGGCCATTCGCATCAACCCGGACTACGTCAATGCCTACTACAATCTCGGCGTAAGCTATGACAGACTCGGCCGGCACGAGGACGCAATTGAGGCGTTCAAAGTAGTCATCAGTATCAACCCGGAAGACCCCGAAGCCCACGACGGTCTCGGCTGGACCTATGCCAAACTCGGTCGATACAAAGCCGCAATCGAGGCCGCCAAACAAGCCATCCGCATCAACCCGGACTTTGCTGATGCCCACCTGAATCTCGGGCTGGCATATTTGTTAGACGGTAATAAAAGTTCGGCACTCGACGAATATAAAATATTGAAAGAGCTTGATCCGGAAGCGGCCAATAAATTATTTGATGCTATCAATCCTGATTAGGGCTGAATTCCTGTCAGCTTATATCCACAGTTCCCTCGGTCAAACACCAGAAAAGCCATGCTAACTGAGATAGTAGGATTCGCGGATGGTACAAAAGATGGCGTCAAGATAACTGCGCAATTTCGCCCTGGGTAACATCGATCTTTCAGCTTGAAAGTGATATCGAACGAATCTTTTGCGCTTTGAAACTGTCGTTATTGATATATATTGTGAATGCTGGTTGCGGCGGATCAAAGCGGCATTACACAAAAAGCCGGTAATCACCCAAGCGGGGGCAGAGACGGGTGAGTCATGCTAAGGCGATCTTTGCTCGCGTTGAGTACGTTGATTCTTGTCATCAGCATTTCGAACACTGCTTACGCCGAAGTTCCCCAACTTATTAATTATCAAGGCATACTGCTGAGTTCAGAGAATGCCCCCATAATCACGCCCGTGAGTGTAGTTTTTGCAATTTGGGATGCTGAGATTGACGGTGATTCCCTATGGTCGGAGACTCAAACCGTGACTCCAGATACGGATGGGCGATTCAATGTTTTGCTTGGGGCGATCTCTCCAATACCAGATTCGGCCTTTTCCGGTGATGCCTTTCTGAGCATGAAGGTCGAGACCGACGAAGAAATGGCTCCACGTTCACTTCTTGCGTCTGTTGCTCACACTTATCGAGTCCGGACGGTCGACGGTGCATCCGGCGGAGCAATAACCGGGAACTTGACAGTCGCGGGCAATCTCGGAGTCGGTATCGAAGAGCCAACGGAGCCTCTTGAAGTACAAGGCACGATATCATCCACGGCCGGCGGATTCAAGTTCCCTGACGGGAGCACACAACTCTCGGCGATGAGGAGTTCGGCAATAGCCAGCGTTGGGCTGTCAAATTCAGTTAGACTGGATGATTGGACTACACTTACTCAATTACTTAGCAAGACGGTTCAAGCGCCCACGCAGGGTCATATGCTTGTGATGGTGACTGTGGAAATGAATTTATCTTCAAATGGAACATCGGTCGAGATTGGTATTTCAGACCAGGTCGATTTGCTACCTGAAGACGGCATATACAACCTCAGTTACTCACCGGATGCCGGCGGAGGATCGCGAGTTCTCTCAATCCACCGGCATTTCCCCGTTAACGAAGGGGAGCACACATTCTTCTTGCTGGCTCGGTATTTGACGACTGTCGGATTCGCTGACGTAATTACGAGACACATGTCGGTCATTTTTATACCTGAGACCCTATGACTCAATTCATGCTTGGAGGTCGTCATGAATAGGTGTCTGGCAACAGTCAGTTTCTTGATCTTCTTCGCAATATCTGCGAACTACTGCGAAGCCGGATCTTCATTGAATTATAAGTGTGAATGGGAAGTGATATCCACCAGAGGCGGCATTGCTCAATCGGCAGGTTTTAAAGCTCTTTTCACGATCGATCAAGCAGCGATTGGGTTTGGAACCAGTTCAAGTTATAAAGCTGGTGGGGGATTTTGGTATGGCACAAAGTACACCGGGGGCATGGTGGGAGTATTCGAATCACATGAAAATACTACCCTCCCTGAATTCAAACTCCGCCAAAATTACCCGAATCCATTCAATCCGATAACCACTATTGAATTTAGCGTACCCCAACCGTCGCAAGTCACAGTCAGGGTTTTCAATATTCTTGGTCAAGAAGTACGCAAGCTGATAGACGAGCCAATGTCGACCGGGACACACGAAGTTGAATGGGATGGCACCGATGCCAGCGGCCAGACGGCGTCCACAGGAATATATTTCTACCGAGTCCGGATTGGGGAACATCTTAAAACCAAGAAAATGGTTATGGTCAAATAGGAAACCCTCCGGTTATTTTTTTTCGCTGGCAGATCGGCTACCGCTCACAGCGTTTCACCCCAGATCAGGGCTTTTTCCCCATTTTTCACTTGCCAAAGTGCTGTTGGTGACGATCTTGAATTCTGAAACTATAAATCCTCATGTCTGAGGTGATTGGGAATTCGGCAGAGAGGAAACGTCATGCTGTCTGAAACTGACCGTGAACCGATCTCTGAAGAGTTGATAAAAGAGAAAGTCCGGGATTTAAGCAAGGATCGCAGTTTAGACCCGAAGCAAATGAATACGGCACTTCGGAAGCTCTTCGATGGCAAATCTCCAAGCCGATTTCATGACTCAGTCGCGGTATACATGAAGATCGACTCAATTGTCGATCAGATTGCGGCCTCCAGACAACGGGACAATATACTGTCAATTCTGAATGATGAGAGATTCGGCCAGATGTATGATTCTGCCCTCATGACCGAATGGCTTAACGAACCGCAGCATCCGTTTCTGATAATCACTGAATTGCGGGCACTTATCGATGAATTCACTTCACTTATGAAGGAAGATAAGGAACACATTCTCCAAACCGGTTATCCAAGGTTTGCCTTTTATCGCCATGCCGGACTGCACCGTCTCGCACCTCTATACTACACGCGGATACCACTCTCTATTAAGGCCATTCATCAACGGTTGGTTCTTAACTTACCTGAAGACGATTACAACGGAACAGACACGAATGAGGAAACTTCCGGAGACCGCCCCTTCAATTCGATTTATTCTTCGCTCTCACCGTCTTCTGATACAGACGGCGAACAACGGCTGGTATTCAACTGGCCTGATGATGATTACCAGAAAGCGGCAATTATAGAGGAAATCCCCAAGAATTACGCTATTCGACTCGAAGGCCTACGGGAGATTATTTTTGAGTTGAAAGTGAAAGTTCTAGATGCATTGCCCAAACTCTTAGCCACCGGTTATGCAAGCCGACTTTGGAAATCATCGGCTGAAATAATCGTCGAGAATATTGGGGCGGATGACGTTGATTTCTGCTTGCTGACAGAGGGTATCTATCATAAAGAACTGGGCAATTATGACCGAATTTGGAATCATGCTGCCGGAGGCCTCGCGGACCTGTTCGCTTTCATTGGAGAATGCTATCTGGAATTGTCGGTCGGACTGTATTCCGGGGTACGTCACGAACTCGGCGATCTGGTCAAGATGGTCGGTACACCTCCTTACCCGCGTCTGACAATGGCCAATTATTTTGACTATCCCAGACACAAAGCAGCGGTGATTGATCGTGCAACAACTTTGTATATTGCGAAGAGGAAAGAATACGATGATGGTTGGCGTGATTATCTGGAAAAAGCTGATAAACTCGTGGAAAATGATGTTGGATATATGAGGGACGGTCAGTTTCTGAAACGATCCGAATTGCCAGAGTATGAGGCCTCCAAGCCAGCCTATCTTAGTCATCTAATTCGTGCTATTCGGAGTGGTGAGACGCCGTTCAATGTTCCAGTCTGTCACCTTAAACATCCCGGTTTTTCGCACTCCGCAGATTTTCACACTTGTGTGAAAGGCGGAGAAACCTACTCCCTCAGTTCGATGCAAGCTCTTGCAATTAAGGCGTACCACGACGATTTTATCAACGGGACACCAGACGTGGGAGATAACCATATTCTGAAAGTCGTCCTTGGTTCAAAAAGAGATAAACTAAGCTTAGTTTTTGCAAATAAGAAAGATAAACGCATATTTGACAACCTAATACGCGAAGGAGAGCGGAAAAGCACGCATCGACTAAATATTTGATTCATTCCAAGTTTTTGCAAAACAACCCCGAAAACAGCCCCGTACGCATTCACCTCATTTCGAATACTCTATTGAATGGCAGTTAATCGCCGGGTATACAACTGAGATTAAGGCCATTTAAAGGCCTTTAGACCCTGAACGGCTGCCCTACCCGGCGATTCACCGTTCGGGGTTTTTTAATTTTGATGAGTGCCATGCCACATAAGACCGGACAAGAAAGGCGACGTAAATCGCCGAAGCAGCAGTTGCTCGTCGAATTCATCCCACTCGGAGTAATGGAAAAGGAGAAGGTCGAACGGGTGGAAACGTTGCTGGCCGAATTACTGATTGAGGCGTATTTCAGCAATACAGCTCAACACGCTCAGGAGATTACTGATCGTGACTAAACGTGAATCCAAATTTGATGAAAATTGGGTCGGCGTACATCAACGTGCAATGTATGCTATAGGCATTTGCCCGGCCTACAAGGGTATCAAACAGCAAGTGCTATGGTGGGTGGAATACCACAGCCGAGGCCAGTGGGACCGTGAGACCAACAGAAATCGTGATTTCACAAAGGAACCCATCAGCCCGACTGTAATTGCGAAAGAAATGGGCGTGCATCGCTCCTCCGCATCCAAGGCGATTTCTTTCTGGCTGAAAGCAGGAGTACTTATTGAAAACAATGAAGGATGCATTGGCATTGATGAGCAGAGGATTATCGACCTTGCAATCGCCCACAATAGCAAGAACAAGCGTTGGCAAATGCCTACGGTACTGAGGCCAGAAGACCACGATGTTGTGGTAAAATGCCAACGGAAGCGTGGTAGTTCGACCACGCAAATGCGGTCAAATGGCTACGCCCAGAGGTCGCAACAGATTAACGATCAACAAGATACACCTCCCACAGACAAGCAGAAAAACAGATTTACAGAAAAGGCAGATAGTGATGCCTCATCAAAGATGAGAAAAAAAGATATTAAGCGTCCCAACGATAATGATTCTATATCCAGTTGCATCATCGAGTGCTTCAGAAAAACAGGTAGAGAGCAGCCTAAAGCCAAAGAAGTGCGATTGATTCTCAAGGAATGCGAGGGGGCGAACCTCAATCCTATTCCTTTCATCGAAGACGACAAAGTAAGAAATCCGACTGGGGCAATCATTGCGGCGTGTCGAAAGCGAGATGATTATATAGACCGAGTCGGTGACTTTTGGGACTTCCATGATCAACATACAGAACCAGACGAAAAAGGGAAAGAAAACTTGGATAATATACTAACAATATTTAATAACCAACGTAAGTAATATAGAGAAAGGTAGAATCTATGCCTCGACCATCGAAATTCACCAATACGACCAAAAATGGTCAACGGATTATTGGCAAGGGCTTTCGCCGTTTGCAATGCTTTGTCCCCGCCAAGACGCTTAAGGAACTCAAGATCATATGCGCAATGGATGAACGCGAGCTTTCTGACGTGATTGGAGAGGCGTTGACCCAGTATGTGAAGAAACGTAGGGTTATGAGCCGATGATGAAGACTGAACCTGCAATCCCATTTGCGGGGTACATCCGGCGAAGCACGGCCGACCGCCAAGAAGCCAGCCTCGACTCGCAGAAGAAAGCTATTCAAGATCATGCTGAATCTACCGGGAGTAAGATCATCAAGTGGTATGTCGACGATGGCAAATCGGGGACCAAAGCCAAGGGGCGGCCGGGATTTCTCTCGTTGATACAGGACGTAGAGGTTGGCGATTGCGAGTTTCAGGGCATACTTGTCTATGATTTTGACCGTTGGGGACGATTCATCGATCCAGAAGAGGGGACATACTATCGCCAACATTGCAAGCGGCATGGTGCGCCTGTCATCTTCGTTATTGATTTTGATATGGTCAACCAAGATAATGTTGGGTCGAGAGTCATCAGGACAGTTAAACAGGAAGTAGCCACCGAGGAAAGTCGCAAGCGCTCGGCGTTGGTTTTTGAGCGTTCAAAATCAAACGCGGAACGAGGCTTTTCTAATGGCGGACGCCCGCCATTCGGATATGAGAGGTGGGCAATAGACCAGAATGGCAAGGAGAGACGTCTGCTTCCGGGACACCACTGTGAAAAGCTGGAGCGGGTTTTCATTAAACCGGGACCAACTGAACACGTCGCGTTAATAGAACGCATTTTTAAGATGCGCGGTGTTGACGGGTTAGGTTATGGTGAAATTGCAAATACTCTCAACGTGGAGCATATACCATCCCCCAGCGGGGGACAATGGGGTAAACCATACATCGGTCATATCTTGAAAAACCGATGTTATATCGGTCAGCTAACTTACGGGAAGTTTAAGAAGGGCAAATTTCGGAGTGATCGTATTGAGGCTGTACCAGAGACCGAGTGGGCGATAAATACCGATCAAGATCGTGTTATTATCGACGCGGAATTATGGGCAAAGGTTCGCGCATTAGACGAAGTCCGCAAACGACATTTCGACAACAAGAGTATGGGACGGTGTCTTAGCTCACAGTACTTCCTACTCTCCGGTTTAATCGTGTGCAATGAATGCGGAAGAAACTTTCAAGGTAAACCACGCAAAGGTGGGAACGGTAAACGCTATTTCTACTATACAGACGGTGGGGCTGTCAATTCGGGCAAGAGCGTATGCACACCCTATCATATTCAACGGGACTTTTTGGAAAGCGAAATCTTGACCTTTATACAGCAATCATATTTGCGCGGCTTGAATGCACAAGGACTGACAAGAAAGATTGAGCGATTGCTTTCGAAGAGTGCTGGGGTTGATGGCCGCAGACTTACGGGGATTGATCGCCGCCGGAAGGCCATCTCGCAAGAACTTCAAAACGTTGTCGAAGCGGTTGCCAAAGGTGCAGACTTCGGCATGTTCCACGACAAAATCCAAGCCCTACAATCGGAAGATCGACGTCTTACCGAAGAGGTCAAGAGCATCCAGTCACGGACATGTGATGGTCATAAGGCCCACGAAGAAACGGTGAAGATCGTGGCTCAAATCCAAAACCTCGGCCAACTCCTGTTAACGGGCGGCATCAGGAAAAAACGTGAGATTGTCCGGCAATTCATTGATAGAATTGAAGTTTTCAAGAATGACCATACTGCCAAGGTCTACGCATGGCCTATCCCCATTTTGGACGAGCGCAAGTCATTGTTGTCATTGAACCATGTAGGCCATTCGGTAAATGCCGGAGGTGGGAATCGAACCCACACGAGATTTAGGTCTCACCGGATTTTGAGTCCGGCGCGTCTACCAGTTCCACCACTCCGGCGTCCCCACAACTTAACAGGCAGCCAATTTAAATACAAAATCGAAGGCGGTGTCAACCATTTTCGGGAAATCTGGACAGCCGCACGCAGGTTGCGGGATTACCTAAAAACTCGCCGGCACAGCGGCCAGTCGGCCCGCGCTCTCCGGGGCGGGTTTAGCCGGCAGCCGGAGGAGAAAAACCGTCCGGCCCGCCGCAGATGACTCGACATAGAGATGGCCGCCGTGACCGGAGACGATTTTCCGCGCGATCGGCAGCCCCAACCCGGTTCCAGTCTCTTTGGAAGTAAAAAATGGCTGGAAAACCCGTTCGCGGTCGGCCTCAGGTATTACTTTTCCGCAATTTGTCACACGCACCAGCCAATCACCGCCGGTTTCATGATCGCTGATTTGGGAATAAACACTCACGTCGATACGTCCCGGACCGTCGGTCGCATCGGCGGCATTTTGAAGCAGGTTGACAAAGACTTGTCGCAGCAACAACGGGTCGGCGGTCAGGATCGGCGGGATACCCGGGCGCTCGATTTTGATGGTGACCGCCCGCTGTTGCAGATAGCCGTCCACGGCCTCGGCCGCGGCATCGATGATCTCGAGCAAGTCGCAGGATTCCATTTCAAAATTCAGCGGGCGGGCGAAATTCAGAAAACGTTCGAGCATTTGCTCGGATTCGGCTGCTTCGACCAGGACATCGTCCACGGTGTTCCGCGCCGGATGTTCCTCTCCCATTTTTCGTCCGAGGAGATTGCCAAAACCCACGATGGCGGTCATCGAGTTGCGCAGTTGGTGCGCCAACCCGGCGGCCATCTCGCCAAGGTCAGCCAACCGCTGGTTGGATTCAAGTTCGGCCTGCAGGTGTTTGATCTCGGTAAGATCGGTCAGGAGGATGCTGATCCCGACGACTTTGTGCTCATCATCGTGGATCAACGAGGTAGTAATGCCAAGATAGCGCTCACCGCTTTCAAACTCGTCGAGCCATACCGTAATCTCCCGTCGGCGATACGTGCGAGCATCGGATAGACCCGCCGACAGCACCGCAACAAGCTCAGGAAACCGTTCGGCCATTTCCTGAACCGGCCGGCCAACAACCTCCGACGGGCTCAGCGCCAGAATCCGTCGCGCCGACGGGTTTAGGCGCAGGACTTTGCCGTCACGGTCGAGGATCATCACCCCCGCCGACATCGAATTGAGAATGTAGGTGTTGAATTTTTCCAGATTTTGATAGCGACGCTGATTGCGATCATACCGTGACTGCAATTTGTCTTTCTGCCGGGTCAGGCGTTCGACGGCCGCCGCGAAAGTTTCCATTACGTATTCGACATCATCCGACTGAAGACCGGGTAAGAGACCGGTACCGGAGAGTCGTTCGGCCTGGGCGCGCATTTTCTGATAGGGACGGAAGATCGAGCGGAACGAATAAATTGCAAACCAGGCAAACAATAAAAGGATTGCGCCGCGCAGATAGAGGTCCCAGTGGGCAATTGATTGCAGACGAGCGATAGTCGGCACGGCGGTGACTGCACCGATGACGACCGGCGTGTCGCCGTGAGACCGGGCAATGGTGTAACTGCGATAGTGTTTGCCCTCGAATTCATGCTCGGCGCTGGAGAACGGTACTCGGTAGTAAGAATCCGGCGGGACCGCTGAAATATTCTCCGCGCCGTCGAGAACCAGGTCGAGGATGTCGGCCCGACCGAACCGCCGGACAACCCAGCGCTCGGCGCCCCGGTTTTCGGCAACCCAGAGGGCCGGAAGGTCCTCACGGATAAATGGGGTGACGATGGTGTCGAGCGATTCGAGCGAATAGCCCCCGGCTTCCCAAAGACGGGAGATCCCGTTGACTGCAGCAGCGAGATGCGACTGGACCCTTTTCTCCTCGTTACGAATCAACCCGTTGAGCAAAAGGATCGACGAGAGGTGCGAAACCAAAATCATCGCCGCCAGCAGGGCGAAGATGGCCTTAATTTTCCGACTATGTGTCGAACGGCTTTGCACTGGTAAAAACTCTCCGTTACGGTTATCTTCCACGCAGGCCGCCGGGCCGGTGACCTATATGTTCTTATCGGCCATTCGACCAAAATCATATAAACGGCCCCGCCGGCCCTGAGAACAGGAATCGGAAACCAGGTGAAAACGACCAGCTTACGACAGTTCTTCGGCATGCTTCCCTCTGCCTTTCGGTCCATGGTGGCTTTTCTCGGCTTGTCGTCGGTATTGTCATTTGGTTTTTCAATCGAGCACGCGGTGTTCGACCGGCAAGCAGACCGTTTAGCGGCGGGAAGAACTTCTTTGTCGGGGTGTTCCCGATTTTCATATTCTCCTGTACGTTACCGTTTGTCTTGTCGGTGATTTTCTCATATGAATGGCTGGATCAATGGCTGACCGAAAGACGATCAAAGGGAAAAGCGGCAACCGCCGAAGGATAGCTCTTTGTCTGGGCCTGCTTTGCCTGATTGCGGGGGTGGTATCCTGTTCCTCTCCCAAACAAAAACAGCAAAGTGAGACTGTAACAGCGTTGAAGGTGATCGACGGCGATACGATTATCTTAACCGACGGCCGCAAAGTGCGGTATATGTGTGTCGACACGCCGGAACGTGGAGAACCGTGGAATGTCGAAGCGACCGAGTTGAACCGGCAATTAGTCGAAGGGGAAACTATCGAGCTTCGATTTGGCAAACGGCCCACCGATCGATATGGTCGGACGCTGGCGATGGTGCGGGTCGCCGGGATCAACCTGGCCGACACTCTGATTTCGGCGGGGCTGGCCATGGTGTACGGGTTCTCGGACAATGCCGATTTTCTTCCGCCGCTGATCCGCCGACAACGAGAGGCAATCGACCAACGGCTCGGCATTTGGTCTCAAAATTTGACCGGTGATGAAAACGAATATATCGGCTCGATGACCGGCTATCGGTTTCATCGGCCAAACTGCGAAGCGGCCGGCAAGATTAAGCTGAATCGAATTGTCCGCTACCAATCGAAGCGTGACGCGTTCTACGATGGCCTCTCCCCTTGCGGACGATGTAAGCCCTGATCTTTAAACCAACCGCCGCGCAGTCAGTAGGCCGGAAGGAAATCGGTCGTCATCCCGAGGTTCACAATAGCGCAACCAGACTTCGGCCGCACCGTCGATGTAGTCATAGATCGTGCGGCAATCATCGGGGCCGGGGTCGGGCGACATGGCCCAGCCAGTGGTGGATAATCCACCCAACCACCCCGATCCTCCCTCGATTATATCCTCGCAAAAAGTCTGTCTCAAAAATCTCCGCCGCAGCCCTTTTCGGTGTTGAGCGGGATGTCGGTGTTGGTTCCCGGTTGTGTCCACATGGTGTTGTTTTTGGCGAAGTTTTTATCGACCGGGTAAGAATCCAGGCCGCCGCCGGTATCGAGGAAAACGCCGACGGTAAGAATCGAATCGCGCAGGCCTCCCCGCAAGCCGCCGACATTGGCGCGGCCGAGGGTGGTTGCCGCCGAGACGGTATAACGGTCGTTGCCTTGTTTATCCCAGAAAAAGCCGATGCCGTTGGCGTTGCCGCCGCCGAGCGAGAGGTTGGGTGCGCGGTAAATGTCGTCGCCTGATTCGTCGATGAACATGCCGACGGTGAAATCGTGCCCCGCACCGATGGCCATATTAATCTCGGCGTCGTATTTGTCATTACCCGCTTTGTCGTTAAGATATCCCACACCAAAATGAGCACCCGCACCCTGGACATACCAGGTACCGGTATATTCATCCCTGCCGGCACGGTCGGCAAGGATACCGATGGCGTACCAGTAGGCGCAGCCCTGCGCGAACAACCCCGCCGAATAACGGTCATCTCCGGCGGCATCATATAAAAGACCGATGCCGCCCGCGAGCGAGTGACCGTCGATGAAATCTCGCCGCAGACCGAAGCCGACCCCCTGGGCCATGCTGTCGTTGTGTTCGCGGTCGCGATTGCGGGTTTGCGAGGATGGATAACGCAGGTCGTCATCCTCGGCGATGTATTTGTCATCGCCGGAGACATCATGGAGGATACCGATTCCCTTGGTGGAGCCAAAGGCCTGCGCCATCAGATAGGCATGGTAAGTATCTTTGCCGCCGCCGTCGTAGAGACAGCCGATCCCGAACGCCCCCGCCGCCTGCGAGACGGCGTGCGAAGTATAGGAATCATCCCCGGCAAAATCATAAAGACAGCCGACGCCGAAAAGCCCGGCCCCCTGCGACCAGTAGGCGCCGTGGTAAGTATCGTTGCCGGCCAGATCAGCGAGAAAACCGTAGCCGAAAACACCGGCCCCAAAAGAAGCAAATGTTGAATCGTCCGGCGCGAGATATTTGTCGTTACCGGCCAGGTCGATCAGGACGGCGATGTTTTTGCCGTAGGTGCGATTGGCCGCCGCGCCGGAATAGAGGTCATCTCCGGCGGCATCGATAATTAGGAGATAGTCGTCGGCGGGATAGGTGTGTTTGCCTTTCCCGTTCAGAACCACATGCCCAAGGGCCGTGGTGACCGCGAACTCGTAATCTGAGTTGTGCGGAAGTTTGGGGAGGGTATCGATGGCCCAATCAACCGCTTCGGCCAGATCCTGCGCCCCGGCGTAAAGGTATTTCCAGTCGATCTTGTGGACAAAATCATAGAACCCCTCGTCATAGCTGTCGTCCTCCCAGGAGAGGATACCCAGCGCACGGGTGAACATGCTGTCCATGTTGTATTCCTGTTCGGCCTTACAAAAAGCCAGTTTCGGCCAACGGACGACCTCGGCCTCGGCGAGGATGATAACCGCCGCGATTTTTTGGACGCGAGGGGGTACGCCGTTCAGATCGCCGGTACTTGAATTACGCCAGTCATCGGCGCTGACCCCCAGCCGGGCGTGCAGGGTATCGATTGCCGCAAGCAGACCAACTCCACGGTCTACTTTGGCCAGGAGAGTATCGAGATTGTTGCCGATCAAACCACGGCGGGACCCCTCATCGATCCGACGGGAGGCAAAACTGATGACGTCCTGCATCTTCGCGCCGGATTTATCAAGAAAATCGAGATAGAAATCGGTGTAGTAGGGGATTTTCAGCGGCCGCTGTTGCATGAGGTTAAACAACGGCAGGACGAATTCATCCCCGCCATAGTTGGACATATCATACAGGTCGAACGTCAGCGTCTCACGGTCAAGCCCGACCTGGGCCAGCACCTGTTCGAGTGGATCGAAGGTCTGGGCGTTGGCTGTTATCGTCAGCGCAAGAAAGATCAACACAATAATCGAAAACCGTTGCCGCATACTTCCTCCCCGGGAAAAATCTGTAAGACGAAACATCGGGAGCGAGCGGACGTATGTCAATCGATAGTATGGTACCGGTCAACCTCAAACTGTACAACCCCGCCGATCAGCACTCATAGTGAATTTCCAAGATATCGAGGAAGGAAGATGATCAAAGATTGGAGAATAAATCCATATCACACAGAGATCTCGCCATTTTGAACGAAAAGACCAACAGCCAAAGTGCAGGAAAATGCTCAACCACCGCTCCTCCAGCCCTCAACCTCTTTCCTACATAATAGAGTTAGGGTCTTGAATTTGTATGTAGTTAGCTTCTCTTGATAGAGATAATTGCGCAGTACCGGAGGTTTCACTCCCAATATTTTTGACGCTTCGTCTACCGTCAGATACTGTTTAGCCGCGGCATTTGAGAGTTGTCTAACTTTTTTCATAATTGGAATTTGGTCCACCGTCGAGCACGGGTTAAACCGAGATTAACAATTCCCAGCCGTTGAGGATATTTCCTCCTTATCTTTGAACACGGGTAGGAACTGTAAGTCACGATCATTGTCAAGCCTTCGCTGTCTCTTTAGTTCCGATTCTATGATCTTCCATATTTCTCTTGTTATCTCTTCCTGGCTTTTCCGGTGCTTTGACTTTGTCATCGTCAGCCCTTTCATCGCCATCATTAACGCCACCTTTGGGGTCGTTTTTCTCGTTTTCAACGGCTTTGCTGTCTTCGCTTACGTCAGCTACTTCATCGGACAGGAACTTAATAATATCTTCTTGCGCTGGCTCAATAGCCTCCCTCCCTAAACATCGGAGAAGATTAATAATTTCGACACTAGCGGGATAAACATTATTGAACAATGCAGAAACATCATCAGAGTCGATGACGAAGCCATGTGATGGAAATGCCTTTGCAAGCGCCACCAAGGCCTCATGACTCTTCAAATTATTGGCCCTAAGATTGAGCCTCTTCCCATAATGGTAGGCCAAGTCGTTGATTCGTTGAGCCTCCCCAATATGCATGGGATCGATTTGACTGGATATCGGCGCAAGAATCCCTGCAACAAGCTTCACGGCCGTTTCTGAGGCAGTCTTAACTGTGATCCGCCCCCCGCTTCTTCGTTGGATCTCAAGGAGATAGTGTTCATACCATTTGAAAGCCTGACGTTTCAATTCATCTAGTGCTTTGTTTACCGTCAATCCAGATCGTTGTTCCATTAGACTATCTTGTTTGGCCAGTTGAACATCAAGGGGTCCCAGTTCACCCGACTCACCCATGATTATGACATTTGCTCCGAGCGCCACGAGCGTCCCGGCACTTTTGCAATAACCGGAGATTAAAACATAAAACACCTCGTAATTAAGCTGTAAATGCTTAGCAATCCGATATGCGGCGTCTGCATCGCCTCCCTCAGTCACAAGAAGTAAGAGTATATTCTTGCGTAGTCTGTGTTTTGCAAGTAGTTCTATAATACCCTGCGCATGCGGCCTTTCAATACCCCCATTATACATCAACACATCAGCATCAATCTTATTTGCCACAATATTGGCAGTACTGGTAACGCTTGGTTCTGGCGCCGCTTGTTCATCCATTGAAACCTCCCGAAACTGCGCCATAAAAGGCGACTCACTTGCGTGTTTGGATCATAGCTCTCTAACTGCCATCTGTCAATAGATAATACGTTATAATGTGTCATTTTGGCGACTTTGCCAAGGATTTGTCCCGTCGTGAGACTTCCAATATTCTCGCAGACGGTCGCTTGACAGTGGTGTATCGGGTGGGGTATCTTGCCTGACCAGGCAAAGGACTCTAACGGAGGTAGGGTATGCGTAAGGTAACACTTTTGGCAACAGGGATGATGTTGATCTTCACGGCGGCGGCATTTGGTCAGATGGATACCACCGCATATATCCCCGACATCGAAACATTCCTGCAGATCGGCTATTGCGGCAGTCCGGATATGTCCGAAGATGGGAAACAACTGTTTTTCACGGCGAATATGTCAGGAGTCACCCAGTTATACAAAGCCACCGATTATGGCTGGCCGATGCAGTTGACCTTTTTTACTGAAGGGATCGATTTTTATTCACTATCGCACAGCGGCGACTGGGCAGTAGTCGGCGCCGATGTCGGCGGAACCGAGGACTCGCAACTGTTTCTGGTCAAGACAAAAACCGGGCGGGCCGAGCAGTTGACCGACATTCCCGAAGCCCGTTTCGGCGCACCGCTGTGGTCGCCGGACGATCGCAAAATATATTATCGCACCAACCAGCAAAACGGCAAAGATTTCCATGTTTATGAGATGGACCTTTTTACCCGTGTTACCCGCCCGCTGGTGGAGAAGGAAGGGTATAACGGCCCGATGGCGTTGTCGCTCGACGGCACGAAACTATGTTTTTACACCTACTACTCGAACACCAACGACGATTTATATGTCCTGGATATCGCAACGGGCAAATACGATCATATCACCCCGCATGAGGGCGAGGCGATTTACGACAGCTTCTGGTTCGGCACGGACAATTCGTCGGGTTACCTGATCAGCGACGCCAACGACGACCACATTATGCGACGGGCCACCATCGACCTGACCTCAAAGAAGATCACTTTCCTGGATAAAGACACCAAATGGGAAGTTGAGGGCCTGGTGCTCTCGCCCGACCGGAAGACGATGGCCTGGATCATCAACGAGAACGGCTATGCCGACGTGCGGCTCGTCGACCTGACGACCGGCAAGGCGCTACCGACGCCACCGTTGAAAGGGATGTATTCGGGAGGAACATTTTCCACCGGCAGCAAAATAGCGTTCGGATTTTCCAATCCGGCCAAAGCCCCGGATTGCTGGACCTGGGACTGGAAGACAAAAAAGTTGCAACAGTATACGCATTCATCCTATGCCGGGATCGACCCGGCGCTGTTTACCGAGCCACAGTTGATCACCTATAAATCATTTGATGGAATGGAAATTCCGGCATTTTTGTATTTGCCGCCAAACTGCTCAAAAGACAACCCGATGCCGTTTTTGGTTTCGGCGCACGGCGGCCCGGAAAGCCAGTTCCGTCCCGCGTTCATCCGCAACTTCCAGTATTTTATGGCCAACGGGTACGGTATCCTCGCGCCGAACCCCCGGGGATCGTCGGGCTACGGCCAGGAATACATCATGATGGACAACTATAAAAACCGGCTCAAATCGGTCAAAGACTATGAATATGCCAACAAGTATCTGCGTGAATCGGGGTTTGCAATCCCCGACAAGATCGCGATCATGGGCGGTTCGTACGGCGGGTATATGACGCTGGCCTGCCTGACCGAAAACCCCGATATCTGGGCGGCCGGGGTGGACGATGTCGGGATCGCGAATTTCGTGTCCTTTTTGCAAAACACACGCGCATATCGACGGGGATTGCGTGAAGCCGAGTACGGTCCGCTGACCGATCCGGAATTTCTTAAATCGATCTCGCCGATTAATAAAGTCGACCGGATTGTCGCGCCACTTTTAATCATCCACGGCGCGAACGACCCACGCGTTCCGGTTGAGGAGGCCCGTCAAATTGCCAAGGCCCTGGGCGACCGGGGTGTGGCGGTCGACACGTTGATTTTCTATGACGAAGGTCATGGCACCTCGAAACGGGCGAATGTGCTGACGGAGTATCGCCGCCGGGTGGACTTTTTTAACAAGTACCTGAAGTAGATCAGCAATTTCAGTGATTCGATATTAAAAAGAGAACGGGAGCGCGGGTTGCGCTCCCGTTTTTTCATGCCGATGCATCGATCCACTTGTTTCTCAACTAATATGCAAAAGCGACTTGACATCCCCCCCCCCCCCTTGGTGTAAATTGCTTATGTATCATTGCTCCGACGCCACATAGACTGACGCCAGCGTAAACACCGTTGCTGCGGGGTGAATATGCGCAAAGGGAAATCGCTTTTACGGAAATGTGCGATGATTGCCGGAGGGAGTGCTGCTGTCGTCATCGCCGCGTATTTCCTGGGTGCTTACTCGGGGAACTTCCTTGCTCAAAGGAAACAATTGAAAGACCGACAAGAATCCACTGAGACAGCTTTATATCGCATGAACACTATTGAAGTTGGTGCTGTCTTACCGAATTACGCACTTGAAGACATGCAAGGGCGAAGCGTTCAATTATTGAACCTCCTGCAATCGCGATCTGTAATCACATTTTTCTACCCTGATTGTGATGCTTGTCTTGAGGAATTCGAGAAGCTGGGAGATGCTATCTCGAACAACTCTGATTATAAGTATTTCATCTTCATATCGAGAGACAATCCGGACGAATTACTCGAATTCGTGGACTTGCACGGTATAAATGCCAATATCTACTATGATCGCCGGGGAGTATTGACGGCCAGATTAAAAGTATTTGTCTATCCTTTTAATATCGTGACCGACGAGATGGGAGTGATACGCGAGATAATTGTCGATCAAATGACGACAGAGGAGCTTGGAGAAATTATCGAATACAACAATACAACCCATGCAGCGCAATAATGTATGCAGGAATAAGAATTAATTGTGTGGAAAATGGTCACGTCACTGTGTCTCATACGTAAGCAAGGAGGGAACCGATGACCAAATCTGTTGTCTTGCGCTTGGCCATGTTGTTTATCTTTGTATTTGTTTTTGCCGCAACATTCACGTTCTCCTTTGACAATGTACTGGCGGGAGAGGATGACTGTTGCTGGATGCGAGCTTGCCCGCCTGGAACAACCGGTGGAGCTGAGTATGGCACGTACGATAAAACTCAGGGGGGTTGTGGGCACCACGAGAATCCCGCACTGGCATGTGAAGTGTTCTGTATCCCAGAGTAATATTGTTGTCGTATTGAAAGTGCTACCGACACAGTGGTGGACAGGGAGAATGCTCCTTTTATGGAGCATTCTCTGTGGTATGTCGTATAATACAATTCTGACACGGCCTTATTGCAGGGAACGCATGATGTTGCGACGGTGGAAATCATATCCTGGCATCCTGATAGTGCTTTTCCCACTATTGTCCATGCTTTACCCGGCTCATCTTACTGCTGACGCGCCTTACACGACGCTCCGCGTCCATCGAGCCAACAAGCTGCAAGTCCCGGTCTCCAATTGGGGGGTATTTGGCGTTCCCGGCGGGCCGTGGTATACACTGACCGATCCTATCTCCGGTGAACAACTCTGGCGATTGACATACAAAACACCCCTCAATACCCTGAGTTTGCAATTTGGCGCACTCTGGGTTGGCGCTCTCGTCAATACGGCTCTTGGGTACGACACACTTGTTTCTACGGGTTATGACGGTTTTATCCCCTATGACGATCGGACCTGGCTCACCGAATTATTACCGGGAAGTTCTCAATCGGATGGCGAATTTATCGTACGCTCGCGCGATCCGCAAAGCAGATATTACGACGCAGATGCCTTTTCGGATGAAGACTTCATATGTGTCTACACCGACACAGTTACCAGTCAATCGTATGTACATCCCGAGCCGGACACTCGCGCACCGCATCGTCCCTTATTTGTACGCGTCAGGCAGGAATCATACGCTTGGGCCGCTGAATACGCCGAGGATATCGTTATTATTCGATACTGGATTGTTAATTTGCGTCCGGAAGAACTTCATGAAATGTGGATCGGGGTGTTGTGCAGTCCTTTCACTTTCGCACACGACAACATGACCGGGTTTCTGTCGACTTCACCAATCCCTGGTGCAGGAAGTTTCGCGGACACAATAATGACTGCCTGGCTCGCCGACAATGACGGTGATCCGTATCTCCGCCGGTCCTGGGATGACGGGAGTCAGACCGCTGCCATCGGTTTTCGTTTTCTGGGGAACGGTGTCTCGTCATGTCAAGACAACAGCATGGTGGGGCACAGCTACAACTGGTGGGTGCCTAACGAAGATGATGCACGCCTGGACTGGGGCCCCCAACTGCGCCCCGGTGATATTTCGAGCCGTGGCGGATATGGTCAGCCAATCGGGGATAAACAAAAATACCGTTTCATGTCCAACGAAGAAATCGACTACGATCAACATCTGGCTAATATCGATCATACGGGCGACGGTTGGCTGGACGCGCCCGGCATAAGGGCTAATTTCAACGGCATTGTCAATTACGCCGACGGTGACGAGAACCGCGTACTTCTCTCCACGGGGCCGTTTAATTTGGCCGCCGGCGATTCAATGTCGATCGGCTTCGCAATCTTTGGTGGAGAGTACTTCCATCAGGACCCTACAAATGGGCGCAATCTTTCCAAAAACCCCGAGACTTGGTACGATCATTTGAATTTCTATGATCTGGTTCTTAATTCCCGTTGGGCTTCGTGGCTCTATGATAATCCAGGGGTTGACACCGATGGCGATGGCTGTCTTGGGCGAAAATACTCAATAAACTGCCGCCAGGAAGACTCGGTGCTTGTAACTGATTATTGCGTCCGATTCAAGGATAGTACAGTGATTTGTTTTGATACACTGTATTTAGATGATTACGAAGTTTGCGATACGATTTATTATGTTGGTGACGGTGTACCTGATTTAGCGGGCCCACCACCACCACCGGCCCCCGCCATAGAAATAGCCGGCGAGCCATATACCGTGCGGATTACCTGGACCGGGGAAACCTGCGAACCGTTTTTTGATCCGTTTGCCCAGCGTCGGGATTTCGAGGGCTACAATGTCTATAGCGGGATCGGCAGCGATGTCAATTCACTGAATCTGATATGTTCCTGGGATGTGATCGACTATGACCGTTATCGCTATACCCCGACCGCCCGGCCCTCACCGTGGGTTCGCACCGATCAACCATTCACGCCGGCCGACCTCAAGGGGCTATACGGACCGGATTTTAATCCACAGGATTATCCCCATAAGAACTCGCCTTACACCGACAATAACGGCAATCGACTTTTCTTCAAACCGCATGGTGGGAATCGAGGGAATGAATATGTCGAGGGCGGTCAGATTGTCAGCAACCTAATCCAGTACGTGAGCACCGATTCGACCTGGGATGAGGACAGTCAAAACTGGCAGTTGTTCGGCCATTACGAGTGCGTCATCGACAACCTCCTGCCCAGCCAGCCGTACTATTTTGCCGTGACAGCGTTTGACCAGGGATATGCCGCGGGCGATCTCGGGCCGCTGGAATCATCGCCACAATCAAACCTGCAATTGGCCTACCCCACGTATTCGCCGGAATATGTCCAGCAGAACCGGCTAAACGTTTCGGTCTATCCCAATCCGTATAAAATCGACGCTACTTATCGCGGCCGGGGATATGAAGACCCCAATCATGAGGGTTTCAAGGAGCGCGTGCGGCGGATTCACTTTGTCAACCTGCCGCCGAAAGCGACGATCAAGATTTTCTCACTGGACGGCGATTTGATCCGCGAGTTGCATCACCCGGAGAGCCACTTTTCGGACACCCCCTCCCACACCGCCTGGGATTTGATCACCCGCAACACCCAGGCAATTACGTCGGGCATCTATCTCTACTCGATCGAATCCGATTGGGGCAATCAAGTCGGTAAAATTGTCGTAATCAAGTGATGTCCATCAATACAAGTATGCCGGCGCTGTCAATTAGCAGACTAACCCCTTGCTGTCGAACCGTCATTCTTGTTATTATACATAACAAGACATGAGACCGGCTTTCTTTGGTGAATCTTCCAGCCCGCAATCTTCGCCGACCGGTCACAGCACATCACAACCGACGGGGTGACCGGGTGGGGTTGATGCGAAGACGTTCGTCATTATTTTTATTGTTCATATTGTTGACGTGGGTGCAGCCTGTCTTCGGGCGGACTCCGGTCGAGAGCCGCCGGGAGGGGCCGAAAGCGTCAATGCTGAAGGCCGATGCGGCCACGGCCGCGCCCTATACCAATGATGCCGTGCATGACGTGGCCAACCTGCAGGTGACAGTTACCAACTGGGGTATCTTCGGCAACGACAACGGGCGATTACGTGATCCAAAAACCGGCGGTCCGGCTCCCGGCGCGCAGTTCCCGGCAGGTTTCAATTTTGAACATCTCAACATCGGCGCGCTCTGGATCGGTGCGTTGGTCGAGACAGCCGTCGGGCTGGATACCCTGGTGTCCACCGCCGACGACGGGTTTTATACGATTAATGAATTTTATCCGGATTCATACGCAAACGGCGGCGACATTGTCGAACGCTCCACCGATATTAACAGCCCGTACTATCATCCTGACGCGGTCTCCGGCCAGGATTTTCAGTGTGTCTATTATGACACCCTGACCAGCCAGTCATATGTTCGGGCCGACCCGACGACACTGTTGCCACACCGGCCGATCTATGTCCGGGTGCGGCAAAATTCATACGCCTGGCCCTATGGCTATGCCGAAGATTTTATCATTTTGGAATACTGGATTGTCAATCTGCGTCCGACCGATTTACACGAAGTGCGGATCGGAATGATGCTGCGACCGGCGGTTTATGAATTGTACAACAGCCGCAGTTTGCGGAGCTCCGACGATCTGACCGGCCTGCTGCCGGCGGCAAAGACAATCACCGGTTATGGCTTCGACGACTCGGTGCGTACGGTCTGGTTTGCCGACAACGACGGCGACCCATACCACAACACCGCCTGGAATGAGTTTAGCGTACGTTCGGTAATCGGGATCCGGTTTCTCGGTTCGCCGGAAAACCCCTGTGTACAATACGGTGAAGATCCACCGCCCCTGCCGCCAATCACCTATAACTGGTGGAGCGCCAGCATCGACCCGCGACAGGACTGGGGGCCGCAGAAACTGCCCGGCGACGCCTCGATTTACGGCACTTATGGCCAGCCCCAGGGCGACGCGCAAAAATATCGGTTTATGGCCAATGGTGAGATCGATTATGATCAATACCTGGCCAATGAGGATTCTACGGCCAATGGCTGGATCCCCCCCCCGGGGATCAAAGCGTTGAGTGAAACATGTACGCACAATGTGGCTGACGGCCATGACGTGCGGGGTTTAT
>JAJRUJ010000122.1 GCA_024277855.1 Candidatus Zixiibacteriota bacterium | reverse complement strand
GCGGCCAGATCGCCGTCGCCCTGATAGGAGATCACGATCGAGTGGGGCAGGGCGCGCTTGATCCCGGTCGCCACCGCGGGTGCGCGGCCATGCGCCGCCTGGACGTTGCCGATATGAAAATAATAAAACCCGAATACCGAACACCCGACCGGGCTGATGAAAACCGTCCGATCGGTGATTGCCAAATCGTCGAGGGCCTCGGCGATCAGCTTGTGGATATTCCCGTGACCGCAACCCGGGCAATAATGGGTGCTTTCGAGGTCTGGTCCACCCTTGCGGGCGAAACATTCAAAGAAGGATTCCGGCTTTTGCAGGATCTCTTTCATGGATGGTCCTCCCGCAGTTTTCGCAATGCGCTCAACAGCTCCTGGGGTGACGGGACATTCCCTCCCGAACGGCCATGAAAATCAACCGGAAGTCCGCAATTTACCGCCAATTTTACATCATCAATCATTTGTCCTTTGGAAAGTTCCGACACCAAAATCGCCTTGGCTTTCCTGCCCCATTTGGCCAGTTGCTTTTTGGGGAACGGCCAGAGGGTGATCGGCCGCAGTAGTCCGAATTTGATTCCCTCCTCACGGGCCAGATCGATGGCGGTCATCATCACCCGCGAGACAATACCGATGGCCACCGCCAGGTATTCGGCGTCTTCGGTTCGATATTCCTCGTACATTGCCTCATTTTCTTCCATCGGGTAGTACTTGTCTTTCCAGAGGTGTTCGATATGCGCTTCCAGCTCGTCCTCGGAGATAAAAATGGAAGAAATCAGGTTGTTGCTGGTTTCGGCAGTTGCTTTTACCGCCCAGGGTTTCTTGGGTAGGTTTTCCACCGGGTCGGGGAATTCGACGGGCTCCATCATCTGGCCGATATAGCCGTCGGTCATCAACGCGGCCGGATTGCGATATTTGTCGGCCAGGTCGAAGGCCTTCATGGTCAGGTCGCACATTTCCTGGGCCGAATTGGGACACAGTACCGGCATGCGATACGACCCATGCCCCCCACCCTTGGTCATCTGATTGTAATCCGAATGCTCGGGAGCGATATTCCCCAATCCGGGACCGCCGCGATTGATGTTGATCACCACACAGGGCAGTTCCGCACCCGCACAGTAAGAAATACCTTCCATTTTTAGTGAAATACCGGGGGAGGATGATGCCGTCATCACCCGTTGCCCGGTACTGGCGGCGCCATATACCATATTAATTGCCCCGATTTCCGCTTCGGCCTGCAAAAACGTGCCGCCGACTCGGGGCATATAATAGGCCGCGCCCTCGGCAATCTCTGATGCGGGGGTGATCGGGTAGCCGAAATATGCCCGGCACCCGGCCAGAATCGCCCCTTTCACAATCGCCGTGTTCCCTTTGATCAGTTCCTTAGCCAATATGTTGCCTCGACAGATGAGGTTACCATTTTTTTTCTCACACTTGGGGGTTGATCAGGCGTCTGCTTCGGTTTTCGCCTTTTTGGAGGCCTTGGGCTTCCGATAAACTTCTATCGCACCCGGCTCCGGGCAGTTGTAAAAACAGATGCCGCAACCCGTGCAACCCTCGCCTTTATAGAAAGCAAAGCGATAGCCCCGCGCATTAATATCGGTGGAAAACCCCAGACAATCCGGGGGACAGGACGTCACACAGAAGTCGCACCCCTTACACAAATGAGAATTAATTTCAACCCAGGGGAGTTCTTTCACATACGCTGGTCGTTCTGCGGATTTATCCACGATAATGCCTCCAACAAGATTTCATTCTCGGCTCGGCGGGCAAGATCGCCCTAACATAAAATCAGGTCTCCACTTAGAGTACTGCCGTGCGGAGAAGATGTTTGCCCTCGCCCCGGAAGACAGAAAAACCCTCATGCCTCGGCCGATCTCGGCCGACTTGCCTGTCAACCAGCCACAATATAACCAAACCGGGCCAAAACTCAAAACCCCCGTAATGGTTTTGACAGTTACCGGTCGGCGCTGACTGCCTCAAGTGGATAAACGCCCGGAAGATGGCGGGTGATCAACGGATGGGCCTGTGTTATCTGATCCCAGAGCTGCACCGCGATACGGCGGTAAGAAATGTGCCCCTGGGGCGCTGAACGCAACCGGGCAAAATGAAAGGCCTCACGCAAGTTAATATGGAAAAGTGTACGAATCCGATATCCCAACAGTAATGAATACACTGCCTCTGCCGGGAATTCTCCCTGCAGCCGATGGTAGGTCTCCGCCGACAATTCCCTCATCCGGCGATACCGTTCACTTAAGCCGACCTCAGCCAGAATCTCCGGTTCGACATAGCCCAGCAGAGGACTCAGTTCCCGCGCCAACTGGGTGCACATGCGGTGGCGCTGGATATCGCGCCAGGCACCGTAGTCACAGGTGATTTCGAAAGTATATGACGTATTTTCCAGGGCGCTGGGCGCCGGATCGAATGAACGCGGTGAACCGATCGCCTGTCGTGCCAGTTCGTCTTTTTCTGCCTCCGATAAGCCGCGAATATGACTCAGCAGTTGTTCATACCCACAGTCCGCGCTCCGGTAGGCCAGGGCGGCGACAATCTTGTTCTCGCCGTCCGGATCGTAATCGACGAGCCGGACTTCATTTGACCCGACGCCGTCCTCGGCAACATGCCGCTCTTCGGGCAATCCCGGGGGGAGTTTGGATCGTTCAATCCCACAGGATGACAGGTATTCATTCGGGTTGGCGTATTTAACCAGCGTCGGGACATGCGTAATCGCGGTCTGTTTAATCTGTTCGCCCATCTCGCGGATTTCGGCAAATGGCGAGATCAGGAATTTGCTGATCCCATACTCCAAAATACGCGCATTGACCGTCCAGCCCAGGTTGGTCAATGTTCCTGCCGGCAGGAAAAACCGCATGATATCGCAGGACCTCGCCCGGCAACGACCGGCAAACGCTTTGTCTTTTTCATTCTCCCTGCGCGGGAGATGTTCCCGATGCCAGGCGATTGTTTGTTCCATCCCCTCAATATAGTTGCGCATCAACTTCTGCATCGCCTCACGATATGTTTCACCAAGCGGGGAGGCCATCAACGCCGGGGGATGATAGTATCGCTCCGGTTCGTAGATTTGATAGCGGGTCGATTTTTCGGTAAACGACGACAAGCGGTTCTCCTCGACTGCCTTGGCCGCGACAATCGAGATATCTTCGATGGCGATGTGCAAAATGGCATGTTCGGCCACCGACGAATGGCCGTAACCAACGACCCAGCGTTCATGAAATTTCGAGGACTTCTGATCGGTCAGGCCGGCGGCGATTTCATCGAACGGCTCGGGAGAACGCGAAGTCTTGGCGAAGGTCACCGCCACCGTTTCCGGCGGGAGGTCCTGTATCAAATATATCCGTCTGCTCATTTGATTTGCCGGGCCTTCCGGTCCCAATCCGGGGGCATGGTAACCGATCGGCCCGGACGCGTCAATCAGATTAACTTTTCTTCCCGGGGTTGTTTACTCTGCCCGCGATTGTTCATACATTATTTCGGGGCAGGCAACTATCGGGTAGGGACCGAACGTGGCGGAATTGGAATATCGGCGGCGAGACGACACGCCGGCGGCGTGGCGGCTGGCCGACTATAAGGAAGCCCCGGGATCATGGCAGATGGCCGCCGATCTTTTTTTCTATCGTGCTATCGAAAATCATCCTCAACCGGTCGTCGTTCGTTTCTATCGTTTTGTTCCGCCAACGATTTCCATTGGGTATCATCAGACCCTGACGCGGGCGGTTGATGTTGATGCCTGCCGCGCCGCGGGGATT
>JAJRUJ010000121.1 GCA_024277855.1 Candidatus Zixiibacteriota bacterium | reverse complement strand
GACCGTCCCAGGTAATATTGTCATACTGCACACCGCTTTCTCGCTGAATCACGTCATTGATTTCAATCACTTTCCGGTTGGCGAAATCATAAATATCGATTTTCACCGTTCCGGTGACCCGCGAAACAAAATGAAACCGCATCGGCCCGGGCGTAATCCTCTGCGAATCGGACCAAGGAACCGGCGAAACATAGGGCCGGAAATGGTCGGCCTCAGTAATCGGTTCAAAGGTGCGCAGCACCCGCCAATTGGCTCCGGCGTCGTCGCTCATCGCGAGACCGTCCTCGGTGCCAACCCAGACAACATCGCCGGCCACGCCGACAGCATACATCTCGGTGTCCTCGAGAATCTCTTCACCACTGACCGGATCGAGGAAAGCGGCCACCGTATCCCAGGTTGCGCCATAATCGCGCGAAATCAGCAAACCCGAGGAACTCGCCACGTAGACATTCGCCCCATTGAAAGCAAAATTCCAGGCGAGAACACTCTTAATCGGCACTTCCCAGGACAGGCCGTCGTCATCGCTATAGGCGATGGCATTATCCTGCGAGGTGCTTGTCTGCTGGGTTGCCGCCCAGAGACGTTGGCCGCCGGGCACCGTGGTAAGCGCCAGCGCGGTGACAAAATTGCCCGGCAACGCACCCTCATTCGTCGAGTAAAAAACATGCAGAGTGTCGTCGGGGTTGCCGGGACTGGGATTGGAGACAACCGGATTCCAGGTTGCACCCGAATCGGGCGTGATCGCCAGACCGAGATCGGTACCGACCCAAACCGAATCACCGGAAACCAGCAACGACAAGGCGTCAAGTTGATCGTCATCGCCCAGAAATTCTTCACCAACCTCATCGCGGTACCAATCACCACCGAAGAGGGTGCTGTCTTCCAGCCAGCGGTTTTTCAGAATGCCGTCCTCGGTGGCCAGATAGATTACCGAATCGGCAAAGCCGAGATCATTCAATTCATAATCGGTGTCCAGCTCACTCCAGGTTGCGCCGTGATCGAAAGAATAGGCAAAACCATCGCGGGCGCCGGACAACTTCCGGTGCAGCGTCCAAAGAACTTCGCCGCCGCCGGAAAGATTTTGCGCGCTGATTTTTATCACCCAGTCGGAGAGATTGACATCGCCATCTGCATTAATCTGATACTTGACCAGTCCGACCGGCATGGCTTCGCCGGGAGTCAGACGGAACTCGTAGAGGTCTTCTTTGGTACCGGCCAGCAACAGGGTAGTGTCGGCGTCACCGGGCAGAACCGCCAGCGAGTAATATGCGTCGATATCGGCCCCCGGGGGAAGATCACTTTCCCAGGTAAGACCGTCATCGGCCGAATAGATTAATCCGCCCTCGGAACAGGCGGCGTAAATTACCCCATTTACCTCTGCAAAATCGACGGGGAGATTATCCGGACCGATCGACCCCGCCGGTTCAAAATAGCTCCAGGTCTGGCCGCCGTCAGCGGAGTACATAATCCCCGCGCCATCACGATTACTAAATTCGCCCAGTCCCGCCCAGATAGCGCCGTCAGCGACATACCCGGCAGAAACGAATGTGGAGGGGAACCCCTCATCGACGCCGTAGGTCCGCCAGGTTGAACCCGCATCGCGCGACCAGGACAGGCCGTCCTCGGTGGCCAGCCAGACGGTATCAGCGGTCCTGAAAAGGTCCTGACAGTAGGTGCCGGTGAGTTTGAGCGATGGATCGATGAAGAAAAAGCCCTTCACCCCCTTCGCCGAGCCGGCCCAGACAATCTGGGTGTCGGCGGAGAATTCGTCCACGGCCACCGCAAAGAAGCGGTTGTTCAAATCGGTATATTTCTCGTCAAAATAATCCTGAGCGGCCGAGACACTGGGAAAGACATTCTCCCAGGTAAAACCGTCATCCTGCGAGCGAATCAGGCCGCCGTAGAAACAAGCCGCCCAGATCGAGCGGTCGGCGTCCATAAAACCGATATCGTAGCAGATCATCCCGGGACCGGTGGCCTGAGTCGGCGTCCAGGTATCCCAGGTCGTACCGTCATTGTCCGTGGTGTTAAATCCCGCACCATAAGGCACGTTTTGTTTGGAGCGAATCTGCGAATAACTCGGCGCCGCCCAGACTTCATCGTCCCTGATTCCGAGCGCGGAAATTTCCGTTTCGTTGAGAACTTCCGGACCGAAATTAACGAACTGCGACCCGTCGATCGTTGCCCGGGTTACCCCTTTGGCTGTGGCCAGCCAGAAATACTCCCCGTCATATTTGATATCGACGATCGTGTTGGCCCCAAGTTTTGCGGCTTCCTGAACCGAGAACAAACCGCACCAGCCGGTCTGCGGGACCAGCAGAGCCGGGATTAGCAGGCCGATAAGCAATAAAAAAACAGCCACCCGTCCACAGCGGGCCGGCCGACAGCACATCCGATTAAATTGGTACATAAACTCCCGTTGGTTATTGGTTGTTACTCTTCTTTATCAAGTATCGATACGGTCTCCTTTTTCGGCCCCGATCAGCAGGATCATCGCGTGAACTCGTTGTGTTTCCGAGCGCTCCCCCTTTGCCATCATTCTCGGCCGGTTGCGGCGGCGACCACGGACAGACCGCAACCGCGAAAGAAAAAATGCCTTGCTCACAAAATCAAGTATATTCGCGTATCATCACCTTGTCCGCAGGGCCTGCTCGGCCACACCCCAATTTAATCCGCGATGCGACACGGTCAACTCCTTTATTCTCAAGTGCTTTAACACCTCCACCCAGATAAAAGTTCCGGCGGGGAGGATTGCCGCACGGCCGGGGTCGAACGCGATCCGCCGCCGCAGATCACTTATTTTCATCCCACGGAACCGCTCGAGGAACCGTTCGAGCTGTCCAATAGTGAGCCGATGACCGTGTACTCGGTCGGGCCGATATATTTTTGACCGCAAATCCATGGCCGCCAGTGTGGTTACTGTCCCGCCAACGGCGATAATACGCGCTCGGGGCGGTTCATATTCCCCGTCCATACAAGAAAATTGACGGTCTGCCTGTTCTGCGGCCGCCCGGAGACGTGTGTCGGAGATATGGCAGAATCGCCGAAGGGTTGTCTCGGCCAAAGTTACCGCCCCGAGTTTAATGGTGGTAAAACCGGTAATTTTGCGGTTAACGAACGAGAGGAGTTCAGTCGAGCCACCGCCAACATCGACCATGACGCCATTGCGAACACGCGGCAGACCGGAGAGCGCCCCCCGGAAAGCATATTCGGCCTCCTCGCGGGCGGAGAGAATACGGATAGTGGCCCCAGTCCGACGGCAAATTTGGCGAATGACCGATTTTGCATTGCGCGCCCCGCGAAATACCCGGGTACCGGTGACGATGAATTGGTCGGCGTTGTGATCGGCGGCGATTTCCTGATAGTCGTAAATTGTCTCGATCAGCCGGTCGACGGCAATTTCGGAAACACGGCCAATCCCGGCGAACCCCTCCCCTAATCGCGGGGTGGCGATGGCTTCAACAAGAGATTCGAGTTGTTTGCCTCGTCGCGTTGCAATCAGAAGCAATGCCGAGTTGGTGCCAACATCGACGACAGCGACCGGGGATTTTGCGGATCGTGTATTCATCAAGTAGTGAAAATAGGGATTGCGTGCCCCTGACCAAAGGAGTTTTCCAGAAAACCGGCAAACCTGAAAGACACCATCGATCTTTACTTCCTTCCGTAGATACCGTCTTTCACGTCAAGTGTTAATATTTTGGGTTGAAGGTGGTTTTGTGTATCAGCATACTTCTGCTGATAAGCAGGAGTCAGGACCCCTGAGCCGCGTGCCACAGGCACGGGGCGTGGTCCTGACACTTGACTTGAAAGGCCGGGTGGCCCTGACCACGGGACTTTTGAAAAAAGTCGCACGGTCAGGGTTTATAGGAGTGTTTCCCACAGCGCAGATTCGCTCACCTATCACGATACGTCATTCCAACCGCGTGCCGCAGGCACGGG
>JAJRUJ010000120.1 GCA_024277855.1 Candidatus Zixiibacteriota bacterium | reverse complement strand
TGTGGCTGGTTAAAAACCCGGAATGGTTCGATGTAGTCGTAACCACCAATATTTTTGGTGATATTTTCACCGACCTGGGAGCGATGATCCAGGGCGGCATGGGCATCGCCGCGTCGGGCAATATCCATCCCGGCCGGGTTTCGATGTTTGAGCCGATCCACGGGTCGGCCCCCAAATATAAAGACAAGAATGTCGCCTGCCCGATTGCGGCGATTATGGCAACCCAGATGATGCTTGATTTTCTGGGCGAAAAAGAGGCCGCGGCGGGGATCGAAAACGCAATCGTCTCACTGCTGTCATCGGGCCGCATCAAGTCCCTCGACGCCAGATCCGGCATTTCGACAACGGAGATGGGCGATCTGGTAGTCGGGGAGCTGGGGCAGACGGTTAAAGTCTGACCGACTCCGGTATTGCCGACCTGCTTTTGCTGTCGACCGCATATAGTGACAACCATCGCTACCAAGTTGACAAAGTCTGCTGGCTTGCGCCTGTTTCTTTCGTATTCTTCATGTCCGAATCGGTCATCGACAGGTTGACCGATGTCGCTTAAGAAACAGAGTATTTGAAGGAGATTGTCATGCCTACCGGTCTTGACGGAATATTCAAACCACGATCGATCGCCGTGATCGGCGCTTCCACCAAAAAGGGAACCATCGGCCGCGAAATCCTCCACAACCTGATTGACTCTGAATTCAACGGCAAGGTGTTCCCGGTCAACCCCAAAGCCCATGTCATCCATTCGATCAAATGCTACTCCACGATATTGGATGTTCCCGATGCCGTGGACCTGGCAATCATTATTGTCCCGCGCGACCATGTGGCGCCGGCGCTCGAACAGTGTGGCGAAAAAGGCGTTAAGGGCGTGGTCGTGATTTCGGCTGGATTTAAAGAGACCGGCAAAGAGGGCGCCCAAAAAGAAAAAGAACTCCTGAAAATCGTCCGTAAATACGATCTCCGCATGATCGGCCCCAATTGTTTTGGCGTGCTTAATACCGATCCGGATCATTCGATGAACGCCACTTTCTCCAAGACCAAACCCCTGATCGGTCCGATCGGTTTCATGTCGCAATCCGGCGCGCTGGGCGAGGCGATTCTCGGCTATGCCAAAGAACTCAACCTCGGTTTCTCGATGTTTGCCTCGGTGGGCAATAAGGCCGATATCTCCGGTAATGAGTTACTCGAATACTGGCGAGACGATCCACGCACCGACATTATTCTAATCTACCTGGAGGATTTCGGCGACCCGCGCGAATTTACGCGGATCGCCCGGGGCATCACACGCAGTAAACCGATTGTCGCGGTTAAAGCCGGCCGGACCGACGCCGGCGCGCGGGCGGTCAGTTCGCATACCGGCGCCCTGGCGGAGCTGGATGTCGGCGCCGACGCATTATTCGACCAGTGTGGCGTTCTGCGGGTAACGTCGATTGATGAACTTTTCGATATCGCCAAAGCACTTTCCACGCAACCCCTGCCCCGAGGAAACCGGGTGGCCGTGATCACCAACGCCGGCGGGCCGGGGATTCTGGCCACCGATGCGCTGGTCAACCTGGGCATCGACATGGCAACATTCGAGGAAAAAACCCTAAAAAATCTGCGGGACAATCTGCCCTCGGCCGCAGCGATCAACAATCCGGTTGATGTCATTGCCTCCGGCGGCCCGGATGCATACCGCATGGCGGTTGACACTGTTCTCTCGGATAAAAACGTCGACGGCGTAATTGTGATTTTCGTCCCGCCGATTGTGGTCAGCCATCGTGAGGTAATCGATGCGATTATCGAAGTGATTGGAAAACATAAGAATACCAAGACTGTTTTGGGCTGTTTCATGACCGAACCCAGCGGAGTCGCCGGCTCCGAAGAATTCATCAAACATAAAATCCCCATCTATAACTACCCGGAATCGGCGGCCAAAGCCATGTCGCTTCTGGTGCGTTACCGCAATTGGATCGACCGACCGGTTGGCGAAGTGGTTTCTTTCGATGTTGATCGCGAACGAGTCAAAGATATCATCGACACCGTGATCAAAACAGGTCGGCGAACAATCCTCGGCGAGGATGCGCTGGGAATCCTGGCGGCTTACGGAATCCGTATTGCTCAATCGATTAACGCGAAGACCCGGCAGGAAATTAAGAACGTGGATTCGCAACTTGGTTTCCCGGTCATCATGAAAATCGATGACCCGAACATCACGCATAAGACCGATGTCGGCGGGGTGAGTGCCGATTTACGAACCAAGACCGAAGTGCTTGAGGCATTTCGGGCCATGAAGAAACGATTCGGCGGCCCGGGTCGGGACTTTGCCGGGGTAACCATCCAGGAACTAATCAAGGGCGGCCGGGAGACAATTATCGGGATGAGCCAGGATCCTTCCTTCGGCCCGCTGATGATGTTCGGGTTGGGCGGGATCTATGTCGAGGTGATGAAAGACGTGGCTTTCAAAATTCATCCGGTCACCGATTATGATGCCGAGGAAATGATAAAATCAATCAAGAGTTATCCCCTGTTGATCGGTTTCCGCGGCGCGCCGGCGGTCGACCTCAAAGTCCTGGAAGAGACAATCCTGCGCCTGTCTCAGTTGGTCAATGATTTCCCCCAATTGGAATCGTTCGATGTTAATCCATTCATCGTCACCCCTAAGGCGGAAACATCCAAAGCGGTCGATGCAAGATTCGTCCTGAAAAAAAATGATAAGGGCGAAAGTTGAGATACCGGCAATCGGACCATTTGCGCCCGCAATCAGGATAAACCGATTCTCGGGTTGATTACTCCTCGGCAATCGACAGGGAGATTCGGGCCAAAATGCGACATTTGGTGCCTGAATGCTTGGTATCTTTGAATTGACACCATATTCCCCGACCACTACATCATGGATTAACGGAAAAAGACAGTACAACATATAGAACCATGCTACAATTTAATTGCGACACTCCTTGCAAAATGCCGCAAACCGCTTGACTAAATCACAAAAAACAATAGCTTTTTACTATTCGTTGATTGGCTAATCGACGGATTTTACCTCGCTTGGCCCCGCAATATTTACCCCCCCAGGAAAATTGGGGGGAATTGGCCGGCGGGATAAGCTGGTAGGGAGATGTAGGGTTTGCAAATAAAAAAAGGCCGTCGCGACGGCCTGATCAACCACCTGTTCCGGAGAAGGAGGTGAGTTGGTATGTACACTTTGGAGGTTATTGAGTTGGAAGAGAAGCTGGCACCCGTGATTTTTAGCCAGGGTGGACAATAAACTCCTCCAAAGACTGATGCCGTCGGGACCGTACCGTCTCGACGGCTTTTTTTTAGGTATCGGCAAATTGTTGTGAAAACCGCGCTACCTGCTCGTTCAATCTGAGTACGTCTTTATTGGCCAGGTATGCCTTCTTTTCGGCGGGGTCGTCAATTGAGGCCGAAATCGGGTTCAGATTTTGTACCGCCATCGTAAATGCACCTGCCGCCAGTTCCCAGTCGCGAAGTTTGTGATAGACAATCGCCTGTTCGGTACATGCCCGCCAGACCAGTTCGGTCATTCCTCGTTTCTGCGCCCATTGCACTGCCGCGCTGAGTAACCGCAGACCCAATTGGTCTTTGCCGTTCGCGATCGCCCATGTAGCCACCCGCCAGAGCCACAAACCCTGCTGAGCGGGTGTCCCTGAATATTCAACTGTCTCAACCTCAGCCAACTCCCGGGGCAGGGGAAATTCCGCCAGGAAAGATTTCAGGTCGGGTTCATCGGTGACGAGAATCAACTCAAAAATCCGGTGGCGTCCGGCGTACTTGTCAAACAGCCGATAGGCCTCCGCACCGGGGGCGATAAACTCCGGCGCAATTTCGCCGATTATTTTTTCGGCCCGGGCGGCCGCCAGGAAAACTTCGGCCCGGATACGCGGATCGCCGGTTTTTTCCGCCGCCATCAATGCACGCAACAGGTCCCGCCGCGATTGCTCCTGGTTGCTGAAAAGTACCGATCGCTCAGCGCGCTGCAGAAAATACATCGCGGCAACCGCCGGGTCATCATTTGTGACGAGCAGCTCTCCGACGTAGCCCAGATATTCGTCGGCCAACCGGTAATCGGCAGTTTCCCAAGCTGCCCGGGCCGCATGCAGATAGATATGCATGCGGAAAACCGACTCATCGAGCGCCGTCGATTGTTCGAGCATCTGCGGGGTGTTTTCCAGCACTTTTTCATATTCCGCCTGCCAGACCCACGTTTCCGCGAGATTGACCCAATTGAGTAACAATTCCCGGGCGGCGCCAATTGACCGGTTGATCTCAATTGCGCGGAGAAGATACTCGGCGGCCTGATCGAAACCACCACTGAGCACGCCGAGCAAGCCGAGATTATTCAGTGTCCGGGCAACTTCCACCGGTTGATCGAGGGTTTCTTTCAGGCGCAACGATTCCTGCATATACTCCAGGGCCTGCCTGATCTCATAGCGTTGGGCGTAGACCGCGGCAAGGTTGGACAAAGTCGAGGCAATACCGGCATCCAGGGTGAGCTTGCGCTGAATAGTCAATGTCTGTTGATAATATTCTTCGGCCAAATCGAGTTGGCCGTTACCATAAGCGATGTTGCCGAGGTTGTTTAATGCGTGGGAAACCTCCACCTCGTCACCCAATCGTTGGAAATACCGCAATGCGCATTTGAGAACACGCCAGCCCTTGCCGTATTGGCGTACCGATTTGTAGGTGTCGCCCAGGTGCTTGGCGGCCTCGCCCTGGAGGCGGAGATTGCCACTTCGGCGACTGAGCGCCAAAGCCAGACGGAAACACTTTTGGGCCTGCTCGGTCAGGCCGCAGGCCTGATGGACAATCCCGCGTAAATTGGCGATCCGGGCCGGGAAATCATCGCGGTCGTTATTGTCGGGAATTTGCTCCACCGCCGCCTCAGCAAGAGCGAGATGACGATATGCATCCTTGGCGCCTTCCGGACCGATATTTTCTGCCGCCCAGGTAATTGCCGCCTCGGCGGCCTCAAGATATTTTCCACCCTCCCAATAATGCCGGGCCAATCGGCGGTGGACCACCCTGCCCCACTCTGCGGCAAGCGGTACCAATGTCGCGGCTATCTCACAATGCAATTGTCTGCGATACTGGGGCGGGAGGTCGGCCGCCCAGATCTCGGCCTGACCGGCTAAACGAAATCGCAGATCGAGCAGCGGTTCGGCGGGGTCCTCGGCCGGGATGAAAATACCGCGGGCAACCAACTCATCGATCACCGTTGAGGGAAGTTTTGCGTCCGCGAGGAGTTGCTTCAAAATCGTCGTGCTTTGTTCGACACCAAATATCGCGGCAAGATTCAGGCAATGATGCTGGCTTGTGCTGAGACCGGCAAACGAAGGACAATACACCTCACGCAGACGCGGATCGGCCGCGGCATCACCGGCTAATTCCTCATTGAATTGCCATTTTGTCCCGACAAAGCCGATCGTGCCATTTCCCCGCCAGATTTCCAGCAAAGAGTCCAATGCTCCGGGTAACCCGGAAGATATTCTGACGGCTGTCGGCAGAATTTTCTCAACGAATTCATCATCGAAAAATATTTGTCCGAGGTACTCGGCAACGGATTGATCGGTCAGCGGCCGAACACATATCGTGCAATCCGCGCCGGGTGTTTCTGTCGCAGAATCGTCACGAGTCTCGGCGAGACATAAACTGACGACGCGATCGGGCACCTGCGGATGAATCGCCTGATGGTCCCTGATAACCCACCCGGCGCCGGCCAGTTCGCGCTCCCAGCGTGAACGAACCTGGTCGCGACCGGAACCATGATCGCCAAGGAGTTCGAGCTGGAAATCTTTTGCTGGTGTACAGGTAATATCGATCGGCAATGCTATTTCAAGATGGGATAGACTGGTTGACCGGCGATGCCAGTCCGTGTTTTCCTCAATACAGAAATGAGGATCAATATCCAGACCTGCGCCGGCGAATT
>JAJRUJ010000119.1 GCA_024277855.1 Candidatus Zixiibacteriota bacterium | reverse complement strand
GAAACAAAAAGACGATGAGGCCCAAAAAAACGAGCAACGCGCCTCGGTACCCGGGACTAACCGGCGAGAACCGCGTCCGCCAAACCATCGATCGGAAAGGAATGGGCGTCGGCCGGCCGGAAATGTCTGACCACCTCGGCCGGATGCCGGGCGGCAGCGCGGTGGTTCAGTCAAACCGGATCAAACGGCGCGAAAACCTCCGCCGCGCCGGAATAGTACGTGGCGGCCGCAATCGTCCCCGCAAAAACGGCCGCCACAAAAAGCGGCCGGATCCGGGCTGGAACTGGAAGTTATCGCGTTGCCGCTGATTACAATCATGGCGGCAACGGCATTGATGTATTATGGCGCGCCGATTCTCGTGCCGTTAGTCGCGGCAATTACCCTGGCCTATATCCTCTCCCCGGCGGTGGCGCTGTTGAAGCGAGCACGGCTCCCCCATGTCGTGGCGGTGCTGCTGGTGATGGTCATCGGTGCGGGAGCGCTGGGGCTGGTCGTGTATGTCATGATCCAGGAATCGGTCGGCCTGGCCGGCGACATGCCCCAGTACTACGAGGTGGTCAAGGGCTGGGGAATGGACCTGTTGGCCGACTATGGCACGATCCAGGCATCTTCGGCGAACCTCCTGCCGGTGCTGGACAAATCTCTGCTGGCGGGGATTAGTTTTGCCGATTTCTCCGGAGTGGGCGGTTACCTGTTCAAAGGGATCGGCTCGGTGCTCTCATCGGTGCTTGGCCTGATAATGATCTTATTGCTCACGCTGTTTTTGTTGCTCGATGAAGAGATGCTGCGCAAACGCATGGTGATGGTCCTGGGCGACGATCCACGGGTGTCGGGGTCAATCATTGACGGGATCAACGAACAGATTCGCGGTTTTCTATTGGTTAAATTTTTGACGACGGTCGCGCTGGCGATTATCTTCACGGTCGGGTTATTGTTGTTCAACGTCAACTATGCCTATATCTGGGGGCCGTTGGCCGGTGCGATGAATTTAATCCCTTACGTGGGCGCGTTTATTGGCATGGTGCCGCCGGTGATCATGGCGGCGATCCAGACCGGTGAAATTACCACGCCGGCATGGGTGCTTTTGTTTATGGTGGTGATCCAGGTTTTGGAGAGTAATGTAATCACACCCAAACTGGTCGGCAATAAGATGAATTTGAACCTGTTGGCGGTGCTGGTGGCGACGGTGTATTGGGGCTGGCTCTGGGGAATGATTGGTGTGCTTTTGGCCGTGCCGATCACCGGAGCGATCAAGGCCGTGTGTTCGCAGATAGATCAACTCCGGCCGATTGCGGTTTTGCTGGGCGGTGAGACCAATCTCAACGGGGTGCAGGGGAGATAAACGACGATGGATATCGAAGTTTCCCCCGACCAATTGTGGTTTTATCCGCTGGGGACAAAACTGGAGGATTGCCGCGACCGAATTGCCGTACAGCCATCGACACCTGATGCGACGCCGACCAGGGGCGACGGGGTATACGACGGGATGTATGTCGAGGCATTTGGTTCACGGTGGCTGGCGACAATTACGGTGAAGGACGGCGTGATTTTCCGTCAGACGCTGATGCAAACGGTCAACGGCCGCGGGGCATTTAAAAAAATCTACGGAGAAGTCCGCAAAGAATTCGGGCGCGGAGCGCGGCAGGGAATGTTGAAAGCCACGGGGTATGTTTGGGATTATATGACCGCGCAGTTGATTTTGACGTTAAAAGAAACCGCACCGTTGACGGGGATATTTTTAATCCTGACTGCGAAAAAGTAGCCCTTGATGATCATATATCCGATGGATACACGGCCGGCCCAAAAGTCGACACAGGCAAGTAATCGGCCATGACGGAAAAAGCAAAAATCACCAAGCTATACGATACGCTGACCGGGGATGAGGACGCGCGGACGTGCAAAGACATTCCCGAGAGCGCCTGTGTCGACCTGCCGTATAATTTTTTCCTGAATTTGATTCCCCGGTCGATGTCGAAAATCGGCGATGAACTGGCCAGCGCAAAATTGGTATTGCCGTGGTTGTTGTCGGTGATTGGCGCACCGGCGTTCCTGGCAGGGTTGCTGGTACCGATTCGGGAATCGGGGTCGCTTCTCCCCCAGTTGCTGGTTGGCGGGTATATCCGCCGATACGCGATCCGGAAGTGGTTCCTGGTGATTGGCAGTGTGCTCCAGGGTGTCGCGGTGCTGGGCATGGCGCTGGTCGGTTGGACATTATCCGGCGCCATCGCCGGGTGGGCGATTATCGGGTTACTGGTTTTGTTTAGTTTGTCACGCGGGATATCTTCGGTCTCCGGGAAAGATGTGCTGTGCAAAACAGTCTCGAAAAACCGTCGCGGGACATTGATGGGGTACGCCGGCCTGCTGGCGGGGCTGGTGACGATTGTGGTCGGAGCATATTTCAAACTAAGTACAGGCACGGCTCACGCCGATGGCCTCTTTTTTGGGATGCTGGTAACCGCCGGAGTGTTGTGGTTGATTGCCGCGGTTGTGTTTACCCGACTGCGCGAACTCCCGGGCGCCACCGAGGGCGGAGTTAATGCGTTCAAAAAAGCGGTAGAAAGTCTGGCACTGCTGAAAATTGATGCCGGACTGCGGCACTTCATTTTGACGAGGACAATGCTCCTCTCGACGGCGCTGGTAATACCGTTTTATGTGATCCTCGGGCGCGAACAGACCGGGGGTGATCTTTCGGGCCTGGGACTGATGATGCTGGCCAGCGGACTGGCCGGCAGTCTGAGTGCGCCGGTCTGGGGACGATTTGCCGATCGGTCGAGCCGGCTGGTGATGGTCTGGTCGGCGGTGATTGCGGGATTCCTGGGTATATCGGTTTATATCCTTACAATGATCAACCCGGCAGTGATGCAGGCCGAGTATACTTACGCGGTTTTTTTTCTCATCATGGGAATCGCCCACAGCGGGGTGCGGCTGGGGCGAAAAACGTATCTGATTGACATGGCTACCCCGGAAACGCGACCATCATATGTCGCCCTGAGTAATACGACCATCGGGGTGTTGATCTTACTCGGCGGGGTTCTCACGGCCGGCTTGAGTGTGTTTGGGACGAAGTATGTAATTTTGATTCTTGCGTGTATCTCTCTTGTTGCGGCGGTTAGTGCATTGAAATTACGGGAAGTTGAGTAGGGCTGCCAGTCGATCCGTCGGGTAGGGACGGGGCTTGCCCCGCCCACGGGTCAGGCAAGCCTGACCCCTACGGTTTTCGGCAACGGAACCGCCAAATTTTACCAGCCGAGACCTATCCCACCACGGCAGGCAAGCAGAAAGATGCGCCACTCGTCATTGCGTAGGGGCAGGGCTTGCCCTGCCCACGACGGGTGGCCATCCCCAAACTCTTTTGGGGTGGAACTGCCATTTTGAAGTATGAAAGCAAACGGGATTCCCCGCTCATCGGCCCGCAATGCGGCCCTCGTCGGGAATGACGGATTGTTGTTGTCTGCTGTCCCACGATAAATGGTCGGCCACCGGATCGCAGCACTAATTACCTTCGCGCTCGTAAACCCTGACCGAGGGACTTTTACAAAAGCCCTGTTGGTCAGGGCCACCCAAAGACAAAAAAAGGCAGGACCGGGAAGGTCCTGCCTTGTCAACTCAGATTCCAAAAAGCAAATTGTCTATTTGAGGGTCAACGGGTCGCGGAGCGGCAAAATAGTGATTTTGCCGAAATCCGAGAAACGGACCGGTTGTTTGTCCCAGCCGGCCTGCACTGCCTCGGGATCGCCCACAACCAGGTAAATCAACTTATCCGGATGCAGATATTTTTTCGCGACGGCGAGAACATCATCGGCGGTGACCGCCTTGAAGTTCTTTGTATAATCCTGCCAATAATTATCCGGACGGCCGGTATATTGGTCACTGGCAAAGGTGTTGACGATATTCTTGGCGGTGCTGAACGGGTTGACCAAATTACTGATAAACGACGCCTTGGCGTTTTCGACAGGTTCATCCTCGCATTTTTCCGTGCGAATCCGTTCGATTTCTTCGAGGATAATCTGAGTGCCGTAGGCGGCGGTGGCATGTTTGGTCTGGAAATAGGCAAAGAATGTCCCCGGATAGAGCACGGGCCGCGTGAACCGGCTCCCCTGCCCGTAATAGAGACCCTCATCGGAACGCACCCGCCGGGTGATACGCGAAGTAAAACCGCCGCCACCGAGGATATCGTTCATCACCATGAGCGCATACTGGTCCTCAATGTCACGTTTGACACCGAGGTGGCCGATCCGAATGCGGGACTGGTTGACGTCCTCTTTCTTGATCATGAAGATACCCGGTTTCGGATCGGGGATTTGATCGGGGATTTCGGGCAGGACCAGTTCGTGACTGGGCCATCCGGCCATCATCGCGTCGAGCTTGGCCAGCAGTTCTTTGGGATCAAAATCGCCCGCCACCGAGAAGATAAAATTCTTCGGGAAGAAGTATTTTTGATGGAAGGCGATCAAGTCGGCCCGTTCGATGGAGTTGATCGACGATTCAGTCGTGCGATACGCGTTGGTACAGGGGTGGTCGCCATAGAGGAGGTACATCCACTCCCGCTGCTCGATGGCCGTGGTGGAACTGTTCCGGCGTTTCATATTATTGATAACATCTTCGCGGTGTTTTTCAAGTTCGACATCATCAAACACCGGAGTCTTGAGCACGCCTTTGAACAATTCGAGGGCGCGATCGACATCTTTAGAAAGACAAAACAGACTCGCCGATCCCCGGTCGCTGCCGATGTCGACGGAGATGTCACCGGCGAGAAAAGCGATCTCCTCGTCCAGTTCGGATACGGTCATGCCTTTGATACCACCGTTGCGCATCAAGTAACCGACCATCGAAGCCAGCCCGGCTTTTTCGACCGGTTCATACATCGAGCCGGTACGGACCAGGACGGTCAGATCGACCGTGGGGACTTCATGGTTTTCGGCCAGATAAACGGTCGCACCGCATTTGAGTTGGTAGCGGTAGCCATCCGGTTTTGGCGGCTTAAAATCCAACTCTTTGTATTTGAGTTTATCGGGATGGTCGACAATTTTGCCGGCCAGGACCGGTGTACAGGTGAAGGCGGCCGCGATAACGGCGACAATCACCGCCGAAAGCAACCGGCCCCGAAAGATAGTCTGAATCGTTTTCATCGTATTGCTCCTTCAGGTGAGACGGTTACTTGCCCTCGGCTGCTTTGAGGGTAATCAAATGGTCTTTGGCGATCTGGATGAGTTGCTCCATCTGATCTTTCTCCTGCTCATCCTCGATCGATTCGACCTGCATGGAGAACATGCCGATCAACTGTTCGAGTTTGGCGGGATCGCTAACCTGCTTGATCATCCCGACAAACTTCTGGAACTGTGGATCCTGCGGGGCGGTTTCCTCGCCTTCCGGGCCACAGACTTTCTTGGTGTTGATCAACAGGACATTGCGCTGCATCGGATCGAAATAGGTCTTGGCGACACGCATGACATCCTCGGCAGTCACCGCCTGAACCTTGGCCGGGCCATCATTTACTTCGGTCCAGTCGCCATCGGCCGCGTTGGAACCCAGATAAAACAAAATGCCGATGCCGGACATGATATCCATGAAACGGATGTTGTCGACTACGTACTGGTTTTTGACCTTTTGCAGTTCCTTCTCGGGGACCGGATTGGTCTGCAAATCTGCCAGGACGTCATAGATTGCCGCCTCGAGTTTTTCCGGCGGTGTTTCACATTTGCCTTCGGCGGAAATAGAGAAATACCCGGCATATTTATTTGAATTCTGCGCGGCGCTGACTTTGAGACCGCTGCCCATCCCGCCGTAACCACCGCCCCCCCCGCTGCCGTCGGCGATATTCAACTCGTCGACAAGCTTCTTGTAGAGCCGGCCGGTTTTGCCGTTAAGAATTCCGGCGAGAACTTCCAGTGCATATGAATCGGCATTTTTCCAGGCAACGGTATGGTACCAGATCTCGGCGGTTGGATTGGTTTCGGCCTCCCCGATCATTTTCTTTTCGGCGTATTGGCTTTCCTCAAGTGTAGTCACATCCGGCGGCTCGGTGGCGCCGCGCGGAATACGCTCGAAATATTTGCGGACCATTTTGATCATCTTGTCGGGTTTGAAATCGCCAACCAGGACCATCGTCAGATTGTTCGGCGCATAGTAAGTGGCGAAATAGTTGTTGGCCTGTTCGCGAGTAATATTCTCGACATCGGAGGGCCAGCCAATGACATCCCAATGGTAAGAATTAGATTTCCAGAACATCGAGCGGAAATCTTCTTCGAGCAAACCGGTCGGAGTCGATTCGATTCGCATCCGGCGTTCCTCACGGACGACGTCGCGCTCAGAATAGAACTCCCGGAAGACCGGATGGCTGAACCGGTCTGATTCGAGCCACATAAACAACTCGATTTTGTTCTTGGGCAGACGGATAAAATATCCGGTCATATCTTCGGCGGTGAAGGCATTGAGAAAAAAGCCGCCATTTTTGGAATAGATCTCATCGAGCTGGTCTTTGATGATCAGTTCACGCTGTTCGAGGATCAAACTGTCGAAGACCGCGTCGATTTCTTTAAACCGCTCGGTTTTCGCCTCGGGGTCGTTCATGTCGGTGATTAATCCCCGGCGATATTGTTCGCGCATGATCCGCTGTTCACCGCGCATCAGTTCGCGCAATGAATCGAGCTGGGCCATGACTTCCCGATCACGCTTGATGTCTTTGGTGCCGATGGTTTCGGTCCCCTTGAACATCATGTGCTCGAAAAGATGTGAAATCCCGGTAATACCGGTAGTTTCGTTGGCCGATCCCACATGGGCAAAAATCGCCCCCATGATTGTCGGCGCTTCATGCCGCTCGACCATCAAGATCTGCATGCCGTTGTCGAGACGGTATTCTTTGGCGTCGATGTTCTGCGCCATGGCCGGCGAGGCCATGGCCACAATCAACACCGCACATCCGAGGACCGCCCACTTCCTGCGTCCGTTCATCAGCCGCTCCTTTATAATAATATGTTTGTTGATATCGTTGGTCGGACCCATCACCACTCCCAGAAACATAAGTTTCTATGTTATTCGATTTTGCGGGAAAAAGCAAGTCGGTAGACTGTATCTAATTAAAGGGTTTTGGAAAGTCACAAAGCATAAGACCTTTTGTAATTGCGGGTTGACCGACAAACTTAATATCTCAGGTGAGCCAGAGGTTGCGGTCGAGACTGCGGTATTGGATAGCTTCGGCGATATGCGGCGCGGCGATATCAGGAAAACCCTCGAGGTCGGCAATGGTGCGGGAGACTTTAAGGATACGGTCGTAGGCGCGGGCGGAGAGGCCCAATTTGGTGATGGCCCGGCGGAGAAGATCGGTTGATTCCGAGTCGATAATGCAATAGCCCCGAATATCGCGCGACTCCATATGGGCATTGCAATACATCCGTTTTTCATCTTTGAATCGTTCCAATTGTCTCGCGCGAGTGCGGTTGACCCGCTCGCGGATGGCGGCGGATGGTTCGCCCTGCTGGTCGGAGGAGAGTTCTTTGAATTTGACCGCCGGGACCTCGATATGGATGTCGATACGATCCATCAGCGGTCCGGAGATTTTGGACATGTAGCGCTGGATCTGTTGGGCGGTGCATTTGCACTGGTTGTCGGTCGACCCGAAAAAACCGCAGGGGCAGGGGTTCATCGCCCCGGCGAGCATAAAACGCGCAGGATAGGTCAGAGAAGTGAGGGCACGGGAGATGGTGACCACGCCGTCCTCCATCGGCTGGCGAAGGACTTCAAGGACATCCTTGCGGAATTCGGGCATCTCGTCGAGGAAAAGCACGCCGTTGTGCGCCAGTGAAACCTCGCCCGGACGCGGGACCCGTCCCCCGCCAATCAAGCCGGCATCGGAGATCGTATGGTGCGGCGGCCGGAACGGCCGGGTAGCAATCAACGCGGTATCGGCCTGAAGGGCACCGGCGACGGAGTGGATTTTGGTCGTTTCGAGGGCTTCGTCCAGGGTGAGGTTAGGCAGGATTGTCGGCAGCCGACGGGCGAGCATGGTCTTGCCCGATCCCGGCGGGCCGATCAATAAAATATTATGTCCTCCGGCCGCGGCAATTTCGAGTGCGCGTTTGGCATGTTGTTGGCCTTTCACGTCGGTAAAATCGACCGGATGAGTGCGCGCTTGATCGAACAGGGCTTCGACGTCGATAACGAACGGTTCGATCGTATTCCCTTTTTCGAGAAACTCGACGGCCGCCCCCAATGATTTAACCGGATAGACATGGAGGCCCTGGGCCATGGCCGCTTCTTTGGCATTGTCCTCGGCCACCAGGATGCCCTTCTTCCCGGCCTTGCGCGCACACATCGCCATCGGCAGAATACCATGCACCGGCTTGAGTGAGCCATCGAGTGACAATTCGCCCAGCATGACATAATCGGAAAAATCATCACGCATCACCTGACCGGTGGCGGCGAGAATGCCGACAGCAATCGGCAGATCGAAGCCGGAACCCTCTTTGCGAACATCGGCCGGCGCGAGATTGATCGTGACTTTTTTGTTGGGAAAGAGAAAATCGGAATTTTTAATTGCTGACTGCACGCGTTCCTTGGATTCTTTGACCGCTCCCTCCGGCAGGCCGACAGTGGCGAATGACGGAAGCATCGGCGTGATGTCGGCTTCGACTTCCACAATATAAGCATCAATTCCCAGGACTGCTGATGAGAGCACTTTGGCCAGCATAATTGATTCCATCCGCGGATGATAATTCCGTTCCCGACCAATCACGATCCGTGACTTGTCCCCGAATCAAACACCATTGTTTAGGGTATGCAATCATTTATCTGACTTTTTTGGGGTGCAACCAAAAACAGGAGCGAGTCAGCCGACTCGCTCCTTCAGCTATCCAACTAATATAAAAAGGAAAATGGCGTTTATTTTCGATTTCGATCCAGTTCGCTGTTCAGCTCAGCCAGGAGGGCATTGACATCGCCCCCCTTGCCTGCAATAAGCTCACCAATCGTTCCCCAATAGGGTTCGCCACATTTGACACACACGATGTTTTTTCGCAGAAGAAACGAGACAATTTGCGGATAGCTCTCGACCAGTTCTTCGACAGAGTCGGTAGGGTTGATTTGTGGTTTTGGTTTTTTATGCATCAATCGCCGTCCCTTTTGAAAACGACCGGGAGGTTAATCCCGGCCGTTGAGTAGTCTGTAGATCCGTTCGGGCGATTAGTAATCTGCGCCGAGGGAGAAATAATATTTCGGTCGCTCGGAGACCGTATTCAAATTGGTGCGCCAGGCGGTGTCGAAGCGCAACACCAGGAACCCCAGGTTGGCGCGCATGCCGAAACCGAAAGCCGCTTTGACATCGACCAGCCGTGTCGGGCCGTTTTGCGAAGTGCTGAATTTGAGCGATTCACCCCTGTCCCAGGCCGCGCCCATATCATAGAACATGGCGCCCTGGACTTGCTGGAGAATGATCGGCAGAGGGAAACGCGTGACCAGGTAGTCGATAAAGGGATAACGAAATTCGAGGTTTAGAAGCGCAAACCGAGTGCCGGAGAATTCATAGTAGTCGTACCCGCGCATCGGTGTAACCAACTGCGAAAAATACAGACCCTCGACTTCATATATCTCGTTGTTGGAGATGTTCGAGCCGATCCAGTTGGTGACCCCGCCCAGGAAAAACCGCTTCGGATCGTCGCCCCCGGAAATCCCCCCGGTGAACCGTGCCGCGAAACTATAGCGTTTCTTTACGTGCCAGTATTGCCGATAATCGACGGTAGCCGCCCGATAGGCAATCCCCTTGGAGAGTCCATTGGGCGCATATTCGAGTGATAATTTATAGCGACGGCCGTTGATCGGGCCGGTAATACCCCAGAGGACGGTGTCGTGAATCAGCGACCCGGTGAGCACCGTGACCCGGTCGGAACGGTCTTCATACTCACCAAACAAATTTGGATCGAGATACCGACGGTCGATAAAAACAAGAAATCCGTCAAGTTCGGCCCGGGTAAATTTGGAGAACGGCCGCGAAATCAACCACTGCATCCCGTAGGTGCGGTCGGTGAACCGCCGACTACCGACATTGTAATCGAAATACTCATAGGTGTATTTCGAATGAAAAATCCCCACCGCGTAGTCGGTCCGATTCGCGTTATAACCATAGAGCAATTGGAAATTGCTCTGATCGAGGGTGTTGATCAGGTCGGTATACAAGACAAACTGATGATCGCCCATGTAATCGGAAAGCACAAAGACCATCTGCCCCTGCAAGCCGAAAAACGGGTCGTACGAGGTGTTTCCCGAGGCCAGATCGGGGGTGAATTTGAGTTTATATTTTTGCTGGTTATACTGGACGACCCCGTTGAGCGTGTCGGGAGGCGGGCCGGTTCGTTTGGGCGTAAGGTCTACCGGTCCCTGCTGCCGCCGGCTGCCGAACATCTCCTCGGTCGTTTCCTCCTGCGTCCCGGAATCGGCCCAGACAGTATCCACTCCCGGGACATCCACCGCCTCTTCTCCTTCTTTTGGCTTTTTCCCCTCCTCCTCACCGCCGGCAGGTTCGCCCCCGGTCGAATCGATTAACGGGGTGGACCTGAGCTCGTCGGAATTGAACGAATAGCCGGTAAACTCCTCAGTTTCCAGTTCGGTGATTTTTTCATCCTGCAATTTACCCTGTTCACCGAAGGCAAAAACTTTTGAGGTGTTAATACCATACCAGGTTTTGGCCAGTTCGGTCAGTTCGAGGCTTTCGCCCGGGGCAACTTTTGGCTGAAGGTCACGCATCACGAAAATATCGAAGCCACCCTTGTAAAATGCCCCGAAAGCGATTTGTTCCCCGTCGGAGGACCAGGTCGGAGAAAAACAGCCCGAGAGAGAATTGGTGATCGGATAGACGACATTCGAGTCGAGTTCGTAGACATAGAGATTGTAAATCCCATTGCGGTCGGAGACGAAACACACCCGGCGTGAATCGGGAGAGAATACCGGCGACTGGTTAAGGCCGGTAGTGTCGGTCAGGGGCCGAACCCGGCCGCTTTCACGTTCGGCAAGGAAGATATTGTAGTCGCCGTATTCAAACTTTGCCGGGATATCTTTCAACATTAAGTCACCGGCTACGGCGGGTCGGTCACAAGCAAAAGCAAGGTACCGTCCGTCCAACGAGTAAGCCGGATCCTGTTCATCGTAGCGGTCATCAGTTAACTGGGTCAATTTCCCTGTGGCAACCTCGACGGCATAGAGATCACACTGGCCCTGATACCAGCCGGCGAAAACGATCTGACTGCCGTCGGGCGACCAGGCCGGCGAACGCACGGTGGAAAGATCAAATTCCCATTTTTGGACGGTCTTGTTTTTCTCGAGCGAATGGACGACCAGCACGTCTTTGCCGTGAGATTTCGAGGCAAAGGCCAGTTTGGTTCCATCGGGCGACCAGGCCATACCACTGACGTAGGAGTGGAGCGATTCGAAATCCGCCGATCGGTGCCCCTTGACCGCTTTCTGGATGAGTTTGCCGTCGATCCCGGAAATAATCCGGATTTCCGGATAATCGCTGACATCGGTGAAAATCGCCAGGCGATTGCCATCGGGCGCGAAGGCGGGACGTTCGTTGGAGAAAGAACCATCCTTGGTGTGATCGGTGAGATATTTGGCCATGTCGCGCGGTTCTTCACGGCTGGAAATCTCCGGCCAGTATGTTTTACGTAACCGCCGATGCCATTCCTCATAAAAATCCTTTGTGTTCATGCCGATGGCCTTTTTAAGGCCGTCATCAAGCGACATTTCGGTCATTGACTTCGACATGATCTCTGCGATTTTTTCCTCACCATATTTTTCGGCCAAATACAGCAATGCAGATTGACCCTCTTTATAGGCCAGAAAGCCGCCGACATACTCCAGCGGGACCAAATAATCATGGATGACCGCATCGCGAATGACCATGTCGGCGAACGAGTCCCAGCCGTGGCGCGAGGAATATTCGGCAAAGCCCTCGGCAAACCACAATGGCGGTTGGAAAAGGTAGCGACGAGACAAAACCGAACCGAGGATATTGCCGTAAAGCAGATCGAAAGTAACTGCGTGAGTCAGTTCATGGTGCAACACATGCCGGAAATCTTCATACGAGCCGGTAAAGGGCAACACCATACGATTTTTGAAACTCTCGGTGAAGCCGCCGACGCCTTCTTCGATCATCCCGCCGGTGACATTGGTTTGTTGAAAATCGTTGGGTGACTCATAAATAATCACCGGCACTCGTTTGGTAAGCTGATGATTTAATTGTTGCGAAACCTCGACATAGGCGGACTCGAGGACAGCCGCACTGAAAAGTGCCAGCTTATATCCACCCTCGTAATAATAGATATCGAAATGATCTGATTGAATAAACGACCAGTCGAATTTGTTATACTGGACTTTATTTTTCCCGAAATAGACATCTTGCCCCCAGGCCGTGTTGAACAACCCACAGAGCAGGACACCGATGACCAGGATCATAACCATCCGTCTGACCCGGCGGTCAGACTGTTGGATCGGGCAGGCTTTTCTCATCTCTGTTTACTTCCTTCAGGCAATGGCTCCGTTCCCCACTAAAACTATACGCTTTTACCCACCTTCTGATTCCCGTAATTTTCCAATATATGTACCTAAGTACGTACTCGGTGTATTTCGGCGTTAAGTTTGGCCAGTTTTTCCTCAAACCGGTGATGGCCGCGGTCAATATGATAGACCCGCAACAGCTCAGAGGTTCCCCCGGCGGCCAGGCAGGCCAGGACAAGACCGGACCCGGCGCGGATATCGGAAGCCATTACCGAGGCGCCTTTGAGTTGTTTAACCCCATTGATCTGGGCTTCGGCCCCGGCAAGCCGAATTTGCGCACCCATCCGCCCCAGTTCCATCGCGTGAGCAAACCGCTGCGGAAAGACAGTTTCGGTAATTCGGGAATCGCCCTCAGCGACGCACATCAGGGCAGTCAACCCGGCCTGCAGGTCGGTGGGAAATCCGGGATAGGGGAATGTGGTCATCTCCGCTGCGCGCAGGCGAGATGGGCCGGAGACTTTAATTTTCGATTTTGCCGTTTCAATTTTGACACCCATCTCTTCGAGTTTCATAATTACCGCTTCAAGATGCCGGGGGTTGACCCGGGTCAATTCGATTTTTCCCCCGGTGATCGCAGCGGCCATCATCAATGTTCCGGCTTCGAGTCGATCAGGCGAAATAGTATGTTCAACCGCCTTAAGCCGTTTAACCCCGGTAACGCTGATTTGTGGGGTGCCGACCCCCTCGATTTTGGCGCCGGCAGCGGTAAGGAATTGGGCGACATCACTGACTTCCGGATCAGCGGCGGCGTTAATCAGGGTCGTATTACCGGCGGCGAGAACAGCAGCGGAAATTAGATTCTCAGTGCCCGTATGGGTGGGCCGATCGAAACAGACGATACCGCCGGTCAGTTTTTTGGCTTTGGCAATGATAAATCCGCCCTCTTCGGTGAATTCCACCCCGAGACGGCGCAAACCCTTGAGATGGAGGTCGACCGGGCGCGGCCCCAGACTGCAACCGCCGGGAAGCGATATTTTGGCCCGGCCAAAGCGGCCGACCAATGCCCCCAGGACGAGGAACGATGCCCGCATCCGCCGCATCAGGTCGTACGGCACTTCGTACCCGGTGAGATTTTCGGCGTTGATCGATAGTTTGCCGCTGCGTGAATTATATTTGCATTCGGCACCGAGATGCCGCATGACATCGAGCGCAGTGTGAACATCGACCAGGTCCGGAACCCGGCGCAGGATTGTCGTGCCGCGGTCGATCAACAGGGCGGCGGTCATAATCGGCAACGCAGCGTTTTTGGAGCCGTCGACTCCGACCGATCCGGTCAGCTTCCGGCCCCCGGTGATGATAAACTTATCCATTAAATCAACTTCCCCAATCAACGCAGGTTCAGACACCGCCACAGGTATGACATACCATTGTATGCATACCCCCCAGTCGTATTGTTCGATTTGTCCGGAATGAAGTCAAGCAAATAAGTGTATCGCATTGGATTCCGGGTGCAAGGTTGGTGACGCACTTATTTTTCGGGCAACAACGTCACAATAACGGAAGTATCCGAGACTCGGCACCACCATGCCTTTGTTTGCCCCGGTTGCGCCAGACCAGACGGATAAAGCGCCAACTGTCGGCGAGAGGATTGATATAAGATTTTCCCCCGGTATAAATCGTCTCAATCGGCACCTCGCCGATAGTGAATCCCATCTTTCCTGCCTTAATTAAAATCTCCGATTCGAGGTCGTAACCGGTAGTGGCCAGGGGGATCGCTTCCCAGCAGGCAACCGTAATCAGGCGATATCCCGATTGAGAATCGGTGATTTGCTGCCCCGCCATTTTGGAGATAATCCACGAGGTGAGCCGGTTGGTCGCCCAGCGGGCAAAGGGCATCACCGAGAGTTCGATGGTGCGGGCGCCGATGATGATATCGAATTGAGCCGACCGATATAAATCGATAAAATGCGGGATCGACTCAGGGGCATGCTGGAGATCGGCATCGAGGTGGAGGACGGCGGCAAATCCATGCTCAGCGGCGTAGGAAAACCCCGTTTTTAAGGCCTCTCCCTTACCGCGATTGTGCTCGTGGGTCAGGACGATTATTTCGAGTTCGGCGAGGACCGCGGAGGTGTCGTCGGTCGAATCATCGTTGACCACGACAAGCGGGAGATCGGGCGCCGCCTTTTGGCAACGATGGACTAACTCCGGTAAAGTTGCCGCCGCGTTGTAGGCGGGAATGACAATAAGGATGTCGACCGATTCAGGCACCGTCGATTCACCTTTTTGATGTCGTGGTTACCTGCGGCACACTCGGGGGTCAACCCGGTTCGCAGATATAGCGGTTGTTCAGCCCGGATTCGGTTTCAATCTGGGTTTTGGTACAGCGCCATTCCGGGCCGGCGCCCCGGCGGAATTCGGCGACAACACGGTCATACATCGCCTCGGCCCGGGTGTTCGATACAAGGCAATCCCAGGTCAGGATTTCGCCGCGTCCGTTGAAATCGGTCAGGAGAAACTTGAGAACCGACGAACCGATCTCGCGGTTGCGAAACATCGGGAACACGCCGAATTCGGCAATCTGAGTCGGCGGCGGTGCGGTGGGCCAAAGGTTGACCGGAATATCCCAGAGCAGGACAAACCCGACTTTGCCCTCGCCGATAACGATCCAGTATTTGTGCCGGTCGGTCGAACCGTCCCAATAATAATCCCAGTAATGATAGGTGATGTCCCTACCGGCAGGGATATCCTGCTCGATGAATTCCGGGAATTCGCGCAGATATTCCTGCAAGTTTTTCCAAAGTTCTTCTTTTTCCGAGGGTTGCACCTCGGCCAGTTCGATAGTCGCAGTAGGCATGGAGGGAGTATAGGACACTGGCCAAATCATCGAAAGTAAAAAATAGTACCGGGCGACTTCGTTTGTTTATCGCCCAACCAGCGACCGCAATACATATTGTGGTTTCCAGCGGGTGACATCGACTTTGAACGGCAAATCGCAGTCGCGGCAGGCGGCGTTTTGCTCCGGCTGTTTGCGAACCAGGTTCCGGCGGAACTCCCGATACGCGGTCCCGTTCCATATGGTCATCACGTCGTCGCGGAATACATTACCCAGAACACTTCGCCCCCGGGTATCCCGACAACAGGCCACGCAATCGCCGTCGTGTGTGACCGCCATTTGCGTCCAGGGATACGGGCAGAGCCGATATCCCCGTTGGACCTCGGCTCCGGGAAGATGACCGCAAAAATTATGGAATTGCCGGGAATCGAACCGGATACGTTGGGACAGTTGTGCGGGGAAGAGTGCACGCATTGCCGCCAGCGATTCCTCGGGATTGAGACCGCAGTAACCGGAGATATCATGAATATCGAGATGCGCACCCGGATGAGTGGCGGCCTGCCGGACAAGATAGATAAGATTGGCCCGTACAGTCGCAAAATCCCCCTTGCGGCCCCGGATTTTCTCGAAAATATCCGCGGATGAGGCAAAATCAATCGAGGCATGGAAAGGTCCGGCGGCCAGCAACCGGTCGGCCTGTTCGTGTTCGAGCAGCAGGGCGTTTGTGGCGAACACGGGAAACCGTCCGGCGGCGACGGTCGCCTCTACGAACGTGAGGAAATCGGGATTAAGCAGGGGCTCGCCGTCCAGCGTTAGATTCAAATTGCGATTGCCGCACCCGCTTTCCTCGATCCGCCTGAGGAAAAGGGCGAATTGCTCCGGCCCGAGCCGTCCGCGTTTCCGTGCACGGCGATGCTCCGGGTCGCTCTGCGGGCAGAAGGCACACTGGAGATTACAGATGTTGGTCGGTTCGATGGTAAACTGGTATGGTGGGCAGCCAAGAACCGGCGATGTCCTGATTTTGTAGTTCCAACCGAGGCGGGCGATGTGGAACAACCTATTCATAACCGGAGTTGGAAATTACAATCCGGGAAATGGTCGGGGCGAGCCGATTTGAACGGCCGACCTCTCGCACCCCAAGCGAGTGCGCTAACCAGGCTGCGCTACGCCCCGATCGGCGTTGACGGGTCATCTTCCCGGCCCGGTACGCGAGTCGCATGAAACCGGCCGGGGGAGCAAAAATCAAGAGAAAAGTTCGATTAACCCCTCCACTTCCTCACGGATGGCGCCGAGTTCCCGGCGAACTGCCCCGAGATCCGCGTCTGTTGTTTTTGCGGCTGTTGCGGTCGATTTTTTCTTGAGATATTTTAACTGCCGGCGGGCGCCGATAATTGTATAGTTCTCGGTATAAAGCAAATCACGGATTTGTTCGACTTGCGCGATATCTTTTTTCTGATAAACTCGGTTTCCCGCGCGGTTTTTTTTCGGCCGTAATGAGGAAAATTCCTTCTCCCAAAACCGCAACACATACGGTTTGACATCAAGCATTTCCGCCACTTCCGAAATCGAATAATACAAGCGCTCGGGCGGCCGTTTAAATTTCACGCGGCGGACATCCTTGTCCTGCCGGGGATGCTTCCTGCCTTTTTGGTCCATGGCCTGTCCTTTCCCCTGCCCCAGGTAAAGACGATCAGAGTGCGCCGGCTTTTAGGCCCAGGTTTCGGGCTTGAGATCTCGTTTCATCAGGCCGGCCACCGCGTCGGCCGCCGGTTTGTCCTCGAACAACACCCGATATACTTCGGTGGAGATCGGCATTTCCACGTCCAGTTGTTCGGCGAGTCGGTGGACTGCCTCGGTGGTGGTCACGCCCTCGGCGACCATCGTCATCCTGGCCAACACCTCTTTGAGTGTCTGCCCCAATCCGATCTTTTCACCAACGAAACGATTGCGTGAGTGTTTCGAGGTGCAAGTCGTAATCAGATCACCAATCCCGGCCAAGCCGGCAAAGGTGGCGGGCCTGGCCCCCAGCCGCGCACCCAGCCGGGTCATTTCGGCGATCCCCCGCGTGAGCAATGCCCCTTTAGTATTG
>JAJRUJ010000118.1 GCA_024277855.1 Candidatus Zixiibacteriota bacterium | reverse complement strand
CTTTCATTTTGGTGCGGCGATCGACGTTTTGGACGGTTCGAATCATCGGGCGACTTTTGCGATGGAGGGCGCTCATCCGTCGGACAATTTGGAGAAGTATAATGCGGGCCTGGAATACTGGTACAACGACATGATTGCGTTTCGGGTCGGTGATCGTTTTGAGCATGATTTGTCGGGAGTGACCTGGGGTTTGGGTTTTCGTTTGCCGGTGGGCAATGAGCGGAAACTGTCGATCGATTACGCGCGTCAGGACTTTGATGTCCTGGGCAATATCGACCGCTATACCCTTAACCTGACATTCTAAATATGATGAAAAAATCTCCTCGCGGAGGATTGCTCGCGCGGCGACGTGTACGGAAAGGGAAGACAATGAGATCGGTGATGAATATAACGGCCTGCCTGGCCTTGGGGCTGACTTTGATGATCTGCCTGGCCCAACCGGGGGAGGCCCGTCTGAAAATTGTTGACCAGAAAGCGGCCGAACCACTCAAACCCGGCGAGTTGACCAAACCTACTTCGGAAATACCTTTTACTACTCTGGCCGTCCACAATGTCGGAAACTTTTTCCTCTCGGTGACCAACTGGGGGTTTTTTGGCAGCCAGGCGGGTGATTTTAAAGATCCCAAGACCGGTTTGCCCGCTCCGGGGGCCGAATTCCCGGCCGGTTCGAACATCGACTACCTCTTCCAGGGGGCGCTCTGGATCAGTGCCATTTCCGGCATCGACACCCTGACCAGCACCGGGCATGACGGCTGGCAGCATATTGCCGAAATGTACCCCGAAACATTTGAAAACGGAGGCGATATCATCGAACGGTCCACGCGCCCGGGCACAGAGTATTTCGACCGCGATGCGGTTTCCGAACAGGACTTCATCGCCGAATACACCGATACCCTGACCGACCAGCAATTTGTGTCGCCGGACCCGTTTACCGGACCGCATGTACCGTTGTTCATCAAAATTCATCAAAACTCATACAGTTGGTCATACTCGTATGCTCAGGATTTTGTCCTGTTGGATTTTCTCCTGGAAAACATTGGCGTCGACAGTTTGCGGCAATTGTATATGGGACTATATATCGACGCCGACGTCTACCATAAATCGCGGCGCGGCGACGGCTTTCAGGACGATATTTGCGGCTTCCGCCACGCGGTTCCCAACCCGGCGGGCGGGAAACTTTGTGGCAGTGACGAAGTATTACAGGATAGTATTTTCATCGCCTGGATCGCCGACAACGACGGCGACCCGGTCGGCGGGATTTTCGATTATCGCTCACCCGATGCGGTTACGGCCACGCGTGTCGTTCGTTCACCGACCCCGCCGGGCGGCTGTGGCCCGACCCCCCTGGACTATTCATTTAATTGGTGGGTTTCCAACGGTAACGCGGCCCTCGACTGGGGCCCGCAACATAAGCCCGGCGATTTGAACTTCTCCGGCGGATATGGTACACCCGATGGTGATGCGGCCAAATATCGCTTCATGTCCAACGGAGAGTTCGACTACGACGAAATTTATTCTGCCGTCGACTTTTCAGACTCGACCGGCCCGGGCAACCCCAGTGGCTGGATGCCGCCGAATGCCCGTCAGGCCGCGACATTTGCCGATGGGTATGACACGCGCTATCTTCTGTCGTTTGGCCCGTTCAATATCGGACCGGGTGAAAGTTTGCCGGTGACCGTCGGGTACATTGCCGGTGAACAGTTCCATGTCAATGCCGACAACATCCGGAATTTGCCTGACAATCCGTCCGAATTCTATAAAAACCTCGACTTTACCGATCTCGCCGTCAATTCGCAATGGGCGGCCTGGGTCTTCGACAACCCCGGTGTCGATACGCCTGATCCCGAAACCGGCGAACTCGACGGTTGCCGGGGACTGTTCTATTTAACGAACTGTAATACCGACTCGATTAGCGAAGGCGAAATCATTTGTGGCGATTGCGATACGGTTTGGTATGCCGGTGACGGAATTCCCGATTATGAAGGCCCCCCGCCGCCCCTCTCACCGCAATTGACCATCACGACCACTCCGGGGAAGGTTGTTATCGAATGGAATGGTCTTGGGCCTGACAGCAACGGTACCGAAATCAAGCAGGACCCCTTTAGCTTCCTCAAAGACTTCGAGGGTTATCGGGTATACATGGCCGATCTAAACCAGGTTGCCAGCTATGCCCTGGTCGCCTCCTGGGACAAATATGATTTCAAACCGTTCTGGGAGGATACGACCAAGCCGGTCGGCGGTGACAACCGCTGGGTCTACCGTGAATTCCCGCTCACGCTCGATGAGTTGCGCGCCAAATTCGCCGACCCGAATTTCGACGCCTACGACTATCCGGACAAACAAAATCCGTACACCGCCCCGACCGGACAGCGTTATTATTTCGTACCGGAAGATTGGAACCAGGCCAACGAATATTTCGATGAGCCAACCGGGGAAACTGTTTTAAATGAGATTCAGCGTTTCGATGTCGACAGCGTGTACAAGGAAGTCGAAGGTGTCTGGTATAAATATGGAAAGTATCGTTTTGAAATCGATGGGTTGCTTGCGTCACAGGCCTACTACTTCGCCGTGACCGCCTTTGACTATGGTTACCCGCAAAATGGTCTCGAACCGCTGGAATCTTCACCCCTGATCAATGGCGAACTGGTGTATCCGGCGAACTCGGCCGATGTCGTCGAGGAACAGAACCTTGATGTTTCGGTCTATCCGAATCCATATAAAATCTCGGCAGACTATCGCGGGAGCCGCTACGAAGACCCGTATCGGCAGGGCTGGTCCGAACGTGACCGCCGGATCCATTTTGTGAACCTGCCCTCGCACGCGACCATCAGGATTTTCACCCTCGATGGTGACATCGTGCGCGAATTCGAACACCACGAAGGCGGGGTGTTCTCTGATACCGATTCCAAAGCGTTCTGGGATTTGATTTCGCGGAATACCCAGGCCGTTGTTTCCGGGATATATCTCTATAGTATTGAATCTGAGGGACGTACACAGGTCGGCAAAATTGTTATTATTAAATAGGTTGACAACGGCGAGGAGCCAAATCGGCCAAAATGAGACTTAAGGAGCAATCGCAAATGAAATCGAAACTACATTGGTTCGTGGCGCTCTCTGCTGCCGTTGTGTTCCTGACCTGCCTTCCGGCGCTTGTTTTTGGTCAGGCGAAGGTAGGTACGACGGGAGCGCAGTTTTTGGAGATTGGCGTCTCGGCTCGGGCGGACGGGATGGGCGGCGCCTTTGTGGCGGTGGCCGACGATGCCTCGGCGTTGTATTACAACCCGGCCGGTCTG
>JAJRUJ010000117.1 GCA_024277855.1 Candidatus Zixiibacteriota bacterium | reverse complement strand
TCCGGTGGCAATCGCCGCGTCCGGAGTGATTACACCGTCTTCGATGTATTGATTCAGATGTTGCGCCATAATCTGCATGCCATCTTTGCGCCCGGTCTGCATCGCGGTGGACAACTGGTGGGTCTTCCCCTCGCGGACCATATTCGCGATAGCCGGTGTTTTGATCATAATTTCCAGCGCGGCAACCCGGCCGTTTCCGTCGGCGCGACGGACAAGCGTCTGGGAAATGATGCCGCGCAATCCCTCGGAAAGCATGACCCGAATCTGCGAATGCTGATCGTGGGGGAATGAGTCAATGAGTCGGTTAATCGTCTGCGACGCACTCTTGGTATGGAGGGTGCCGAAAACACATAACCCCAGTTCGGCGGCAGTCAGCGCCAGGTGGATCGTCTCCAGGTCGCGCATTTCCCCGACCATGATCACATCCGGGTCTTCGCGCAGGGCCGCGCGCAAGGCGGTGGCAAAGGTCCTGGTGTGGGCCCCGACCTGTCGCTGGGTGATCAGACATTTTTTGTTTTTATGAACAAATTCCAGCGGATCCTCGAGGGTGATAATATGCTTGCTGAAATTCTCATTCAGATGGTTGACCATCGCGGCCAATGTGGTCGTCTTGCCCGAGTTGGTCGGACCGGTCACCAAAACCAATCCACGCCGTGATTCGGTCAGCCGGGCGATGGTTTCGGGAAACTGCAGCTCGGCCAGGGTCGGTGGTTCTTCCGGGATGATCCTCAACGTGGCGCCGATTCCCCGATGATCGTGGAAAATATTCACCCGAAACCGGGCGAAACCGGGGAAAGCATACGAGGTATCGAGATCCCATTCTTCCTCGACGGTACGGATTTGCTTGTCGGCAAGGATTTCATACAGCAGAAGTTCGACATCCTGCGGGGCCAGCGGTTTATCGTTGGCCGACACGAGGTCGCCGAAAATCCGGTAGGTCACCGGCGCCCCGGAAACCAGATGGGCATCGGAGGCATTTATCTCTTTCATATGGCGCAGGATATCGTCGATTTGCGGCATATTAACTCCCGTACTCGCGGTCTACTCCACTCCTTTCTTATTTTCGGCCGTTCGGGAAATCTATTAAGCCCGGAAAAGCAGGTTAATATGAAGACAGGCGGCACTTTCCAGTGCCGCCTGTGGAATACTGTGTACGGGGCAACGATTTAAATATCCGGTGCTTCCCATTTGCGCGCGGCCCGGCCGTAGAAAAACATCCCGATCGCCGAGGCCATTCCGATCGCGGCGAACTGATACCAGAGCTTATAGGGATCATACATATTCCAGAGCAGTTGCGTGGCCTGCGCCGCATCGATACCCATCACATGCTGTAGCTTAAGCATTGCCTCGGGGCGGGTGATCTCGCCGGCATACCCCTTCACCTCGGTCAGATATTTAATCGCCAAATTGGCCTTGTCGCCCATTTCGCCATACACCTGGCCACCCCGGAGCGAGCCATACCCCCAGCCAATCGCCAACGGGATATTGGCATACCCCATATAGAGGCCTTTCTGGCCCTCGGGTGCGATGACCCCCAAATATTCGTTCATCTTCGGGCTGGCCAGCATCTCCCCGACCGAAAAAGTAAGAATTCCCAACAAGTAGAGATAACCGGTGGTGGTGAAACCGGCAAAGACCAGCCCGATCGACGAAATCGTAATTCCCAGGATAATCGAATTGAGCCGCCGCATCCGCGAGACGATCCAGGAGACAAACACCACGGCCAGGACGATCAACCCGGCATTGGCATTGATCAGCCATTCCTGGGTAACCTGTATCCCGCGCGATGTTTCGTTGGTCATCCAGGCCGGCAGGTTGAGGTCTTTAACCATCTGCGACGAATCGACCCAGTCGACGATAAAGTTGGGCAGCATATCGAAAAGCTGCATGAACATCAGCCAGAACCCGGACATAATCAAAATAAAGACGAACAGCCGGGGCTTGACGATGTTTTTCAAGGTGAGGATTATTACCTTCAGCGGGCCGCCGCTCTGCTCACCGCCCGGATGGATTTCCTTGTAGGTAAGCATCGTCAGGAAATTCAGTGACACGATTATCGCGCAACCATAAAACACTGTCGGCCAGGAATAGCCATAGAGGTAATGCGCGAGGGGCGGGCCGAGGAATCCGCCGATATTGACCAGCATATAGAACGTCCCCCAGCCCATCGACGAGTTTTTCTTGTTCAGTGTCTGGACCAATGCTCCCTGGATACCGGGCTTGAAAATCGCCGTACCGAAGGCCAGCACACAGCAGCCAAAGAGGAAAGGGTAAAATTCCCGCTGCGTTGCCATCAGTAAATAGCCGATGATTTTGAAGATAATCGAGACCGAAATGGTCTTTTTATACCCATAACGGTCGGCAAATCCACCGGAGAATAGCGGCGTAAGCGACTGTACCACCGCCCACCAGCCAAAAATGATCCCCTTGTCGATCTGGGAAAAATGCAGCCCGTTGATCTCATCGGCCTGGGCGATATAAATCGGGATTACCACCCGAATCCCGTAAT
>JAJRUJ010000116.1 GCA_024277855.1 Candidatus Zixiibacteriota bacterium | reverse complement strand
GCAATTCGAAGCCGTGGGCGGGTCGGAGGTTTATTTTGTCTTTTTCTTCGGTTCCGGTTTTGGCCGGTCGAATCCGGTCAGCTTTTCGACGACGACCGTTTCAAAGATCGGCCGAATTGGCGCCGCGCTTCCCGAGACAAGTTCGAGGTTATTGTATGGCGGGAAAAATGTTGAATCGATCACCAGCGGTAACGGTGTTTTTTGCACTTCCTGGGTTTGCGTGAAATACAACCGCGCCACCGGCCCTCTGCCGACCGCCAGCGGGGGACGGTTGTCACCGAGATTAGCCAGCAACCCGACCAGGACGGTGTTGAGTGAATCAAAGTGGTTGGTCGTCTTAAGCGCAAAATACGAAATACGCGTGTCGCGGAAAATAACGGAGTCGAGGGTAAATTCGTCGACATATTTGCCATACACCAACGGCACGGTAATCGCCGCCAGTTCCTCATCGTTTTCCAACAGGATGCCGACCTCCCATTGACCGGCAATGGCCAGCGGGGCGATTTCGATCGTAATTTTGTCCGGTTTGCCGAACCGGTCATCCGGCCCGTTTCCGGCCATGGCCTGCTGGGCCAGACAGAGACCTAAGCCAACTATGGCGATGATCAGTGGTCGTCTCATGCTCAATGACTGCCCTTCCTTCTCCCCGGTTCCCCTGTTGTAACCCGCCGTTTGCCGAAAGTTCCGGTCGATGCGACTATCAGGAGATTTGCGACCGCAGATGCTCCATCCGCTTACGGACCTCCTCGGCCCGCGGGAGGTTGGGGAAATCCGTAAGCAGTTTTTCCAAAATATCGGCGCCCTGGCCCGGATCGTCAAGTCGCTCGGCGTAGACCGCCGAGAGTTCGAGATAGGTCTGTACCCGTGACGGGGCCGGCGGATAGGTTTGCAGGAGGACCCGGTAGGCCTCGGCCGCCTTGGCCCAATCTTCCAGCATCAAATAAGAGCGGGCCAGCGCGGCCTGGGCCGACGCGGCCAGCTCGGTGGCCGGGTTTTCCTCGATAATTTTCTCAAAGTGTCGTTGCGCTTTGTGTTGCCACTGCCGGGCAACGGTCATGTTTTTTTGGTCGACCATTTGGCTGATGACATGGAGATAGACATCCAGCGTCTGCGGCAGGTTGGGGAAATTATCGATGAGCCAGGAATACTCGTTCAGTGCGCGATCCCAGGAACCTTCCTGTTCATACGATCGCCCGAACAACAACTGGATCGCGGCAATGATCTGCCCTTTCTTTTCGTAAGCGGCCTTTAGCGGCCGCAGCAGTTCACGCGCTTTGTCATACTTGCCCTGATCGATCAATACCGCGGCGATTCGGGTTTGGGCGGTAGTGGCCAGCGGATCATCGGGTCGGGTGGCAACCAGGTCCTTGTAGACCGCCAGGGCACTGTCCGGATTATTTAATTGGTTCAGGTAGATATTGCCGATTTCCAACCAGGCCTGGGGGACGATTCGACCGGAGGAGTCGGTAATCGTCCGATAGGTATCGATCGCCTGTTGGGGCTTGCCTTTCATTTGATATGCGGAGGCCAGGTAGGTGCCGGCCATCGATTTTACTGTCCCGAGCGGATAATTGTTCATCAGGTCGGTATAGAACACGACCGCACTGTCCACCCAGTTCCTGGCAAGATCGTTTTGCTTGATTGACCGATATACCCCGGCGACACGCAGCGGAATCTGCAGCCAGTCCAGATCATAGCGCGAAACCGTATCCGGGGCCGGGTGATAGGTATACATCAGGTCATGATAGACGGCGAATGCCGAATCCCATTGCTGGAGCCGTCCATACAACATGGCGGTCTCAAACCGGGCAACGATATGATATGGCTTCGCGCGAGGATAGTCGTCCGGCAACCGGCGATAAATTTCGAAGGCCTCGTCGGCATGCTCGGTATTTCCCAACAAACTCGCGGCGCGCATGCTGCTTTGTACCGCCAGATAAAGCGCGTTATTGACCGTCTCGGAGGTCGTGTCGCCGACAAATTCGGGTTTGCTTTGCTGGTATTTTTCAGCAACCCCGAGGTACATCCGGGCGATCCCGGTCAACTGGTCGGGATCAACATGGGCCGGGTCGATGGCTGTCGACGCGCCTGCTCGTTCGGCCTGATAAAATAATTTTTCGATGGAATACAAACGGGTGGCGTCAGGATTTGTCCCGCAACCGACCAGAAGCACAATAAGAGCTGCCGGCAAAACCAGACTTTTCCATGATTTCAACATCGATAAATTCCCCTCGGCTTGAGTCATGCCCGATATCGCTTTGGAATCTATCGTCCCGGCCGGAGCACGTCAAGTCACACTTTGCGGAAGCGGGAAGTGTTCCGGGTCTGTGGTTTATTCCTGTTTGGCGCGGGTTCCTGCCTGGATGATGTGTTCAACCCGGTCCTCGGCGTCCTGGATGAGTGTTTCGCCGGGCCGTACCGCCAGCGCACGCCGATACATTTCCTGTGCTCGATAAAGTAAACCCCACCGTTCATAGTACATACCGGCCCGATAGAGATTGCGGATATACATCCCCTGGGCGTCAAAATCATAAGCCATTTGATTGGTTGCCCCATAAAAGGCTGAGGCCCGCTCGAACTGCTCCTGTTTCAGCACCACTTCGGCGCTCAACGCCGTATCCGGACTGTCGAGGCGGTATACGTGGCCTGCCGGCTGAAACTGATGGGAAAAGGGAACATCGCGCTCGGTAAACTCCCAGTAGACCGGGCGCCCATTTTGCCGGATCTCCTCGGCCCAGGCCAGCACGGCCGGCGTTTTGCCGGAGGTGGGAAAATCGACCTCCGCGCACAGATCGGGATAGCGGCGGCGACATTGTGCCTGGTACCAGTCCGCGGTCAACAGCGAACGTTCGATAATCATCAAATCCGGCCTGACCCCTGCGCCAAACTGCAGGCCGCGCAGGACGAAACTCCAATTCATCCCATCCATCACGACGACTGACCGCCAGGGGAGACCATTCATCGTTTCGAGGCCGAGGTTTTCGGCCAGCCGGTTGTGGGAGAGATTGCAAAACGGTCCGGCCAGAATTCCCGGAGTGATCGCCAGCAACACGACAATGCCGATCAAAGTGGTCCGGGCGGCCAGAAGTAAATAAGGTGCGCGGACAAACCGTTCGAGCAGCCCGAAAGTCGGTTTTAAAATCAACCAGAATCCAGCCGCCATCCCGGCAGTCGCGGCGAGCAAAGCCGGCAAAAGATAACCATGCAAGTCGGCGTTCCAGTCAATGAATTCGGTAGCCAGGATGCCGACAACCAACAGGTTACCCAAAATGACGGTTAGGAGGAATAATCCCCAGCGGTGCGAATGCACCCACCACCAGACCAGCCCGATTCCCGCCAAAAGAGCCAGGGGCCAACCCAGTTGATCGGCCAGCAAAGCGCCGGCCAAAAAGAATCTTTTGAAGATCAAACCGGGTGTCGCAGAGGCAATATACGCGTATGAATCGGTTGCCATTACCGCGCTGACTCCGTCGGCAGCCGAGCCGGAATTCCAGCCCCAGTTGAGCAATGGCGACTGCAATGCCCGGATCGGCAGGAACAGATAAACCGAAACGCCGACTGCCAGCAACACTGCCGAGGTGAGCAATACTCCCGGCCGCATAATCCGCCGCCCGCCGATCAACAACATCAACAAGGCCGCTGCGGGCGCGATCGACAGCAGCGTCGCATGGTGTCCGCCGAGACCCAACCCGAAAACAAAAACCGCGCCATAGAAGGCCCGGAGGGCATAACGCGGCGCGGTGGACCAATGTGTATCGGCGCGTTCGAGAAGCAAAATAACTAAGGCCACCACCAACGCGTTGAGCGTATAGACTTCGGCCCGCACGGCCTGAATCCAGAAGGAATAGGTGAGCAACATGCCGATCATGGCGGTCAGCACAGCGTAAAAACCCGGACGGTCGGCCGAGAAATAGCGCGTAATCAATCGGTGCAGAACATAGGTGAACAGGCCCACCGCAACCGCGGCACAGAGTACCGAAAGAAAATTGATCCGGGCGGCATAATTGCCGAAGGGCGGCAGGCCGATCAGGCGCGCCAGCAGAATATAGAGAGGGAAGCCCGGCCGATGGGGAATACCCAATACACTGGCATTGGCGATGAATTCACCCGAATCCCACCAGAATACGGTGCGGCACATCGTCGCGGCATAAATGATTAAGGCAAAAACAAACGTGGCTGTGGCCAACAGCCAGCCGGCCCGGTTCCCACCGAATGAGATTCCCGGTTTTTTGGTGATGATCTCTTTTTGCTCTGGTCGCAAGATGTCAACTACTTCCTGGAAAGTGAAACTGGTGGTTGGCTTTGTCGACCGTCCAATCGTCGGGACGTTGTCGCGCAATTATTTAACTCACTTTTTGTTTCAACTTTGGTTTTACACCGGGGTCCAACTGAAAGCCGTGTTGCTCTTCGAGTTTGACCCGTCGATAGAAATCACACATTACGCAGAAAGTGAGTTTCTCGGCGAACGACCGTTTCTTGCCGTCATAACAAAAGGTTCCCGGCACGGCCCAACAGATACGTCCCCCGTTTTTGCCGTCATTGATTGCGTTAAAACGGGTATCGACGGCGGCAGGGCAGGGACGACCGTCGCGCACATTCACGCCGCCGGGTTCGCAACCGCATTGTTTGACCTCCCAGCAGTTTTTCCCCCGCAACGAATCTTTTTTGTTGTTTTTCATCATTGATATTTTTGTGTAGTTTGCCAGACTTTGTTCACCCGGAAATGACATATCGTCTCCATATCATGTTTATCGGCCAACCGGGGATAAACCTTTGTCGAGATCGGATTTGACCATGCCGCACCGCCGGCCGGCCCGGTACTGTCTGCCGGTGTATAACAACGGGGAGACCGGCTCGATCAATTTCGGAGTTTTTGTTGACTCGGAGTGGCAATCGGGCTTTCCATATCTTATATGGTTGATAATCGTTTACAAGGCCGGACTGCGGGACAATCCGGTCGACCTCGCCGGAGCTTCCGGCCGCCCCTGCGACTGGCGGTAAACCCTTATTATATTGGTGGGTTGGGACTCCTTGTCGCGGCAATGTTTGTGGTCTGGAGCTATTTCGGCTTTTCCGCCTTTCGTTCAACCCTCCTCGAAGCGGCTGACCGGCAGGGACGGGCCTTACTCGAATCGCTGGTGCAGGCAACCGAAGTCACCGCGCAGGCCAACCAGTTTATCCGGTTGCAGCAAATCCAGATCCTCAGCGATAAAGCCGCCCTCGTTGCTGCCAAAGCCGCCAGCGGAAAGATTGATTTCTCCCGGGGAGGATCATTCATTGCCGCCAATGATCTCGATGGAATCGCAATGATCGGCGCCGACGGGTCGGTAACCGCCTCACCCGAAGTCGTTGGTTCTTTCTTCCGAGCGGACGATTCCGAATGGCTTGACGCGCTCGAAAATGTCCGTGAGGGATTCGCCCCGTGGGAAACGCTCTACCGTACTGATACCGCCACCGGAGAGGAGTGGATCGGCGCGCTGGCGGCCGACAAACATTCCGGCAATGTTTACGCTGTCTGGAAAAAGGTGACCCGGATCGAGGAATTGTTTAGGGATATCGGTATCGGCCGGTTGATCCAGATGGTCGGGCAAAAAGCAGGGATTAACTATATCATCCTGCAAACCCCCGAGGGGATTTTGATCTCCTCGCGCGATATCAAACCGGTCCGTAAAATTGCGTCAGACCCGTTTTTGGTTAAGTCGATCGCCGAAAACCGCATCATGACCCGTGAGCTAACCTTCGAGGGTCAGGAGGTGCTCGAGACCGTGCGGCCGTATGTTTCCGAACTTGTGGCCAGCGGCGTGATCCGGGTCGGGCAGAACCTGCAAACAGTCCGGTTGGCGGAAGACCAGTTGACCCGGCAGTTGACGCTGTCCTCGGTTTTTCTTGGTCTATTGACGCTGGCGGCGGTCGGCTTTGTCGTTGTGCGGCAGAACCTGACTGCGGTCAATCGAGCGTACGATCGAATCCGCACGCTCACCGGGCAGATCCTCGACTCGATGGACGGTGCGGTGGTCGCGGTCGATGAACGGGGGCGGATCACGCATTTCAATCCGGCCGCCGAACAGTTATTTGGCGGTGTGGCGACAGAAACCATGGATCGGGACTCGCGTGAATTATTCCCCGACGATGAATTGAAATTGGAGGAAGTCAGTTTGACCGGTGAGCCGATGCTTAACCGCAACTGGGTGCGGACAATCAATGGTCGGCTGCAATATCTTACGGTAAGCACGTCACCGATCCGGCGACCGAAAGACGGCGCAGGGGGCGCGGTGGCGGTGATTATCGACCAGACTGATTCGCGCCGGATGTCCGACCGGATTCGCCGCGCCGAGCGGCTTTCCGAGATGGGCACGCTGGCCGCCGGGGTGGCGCACGAAGTACGCAATCCTCTCAACGCAATCGCCTTGGCGGCGCAACGG
>JAJRUJ010000007.1 GCA_024277855.1 Candidatus Zixiibacteriota bacterium | reverse complement strand
GAGAGTATCGGGCAATGCCCCGCAGTTTATGCTGATAAATGGGCCGGTTTTCCGCGGACTCTGGCTGTGCAATGCGCGGGCAATCAATTCTTTTCCCGTTCCACTCTCGCCTTCGATTAAAACCGTGCTCTCACTTTGGGCAATCGTGGGAAGTATCTTAAACAACTCCTGCATCCCACTGTTACGACTGATGATGTTTTCAAAGGTGTATTTTGCCTCAAAATCTTTCCGCAGTTGTTGCGCCAAGTCCAGGTCGCGAAAGGTCTCCACGCCGCCGATTACCCGCCCCTGACGATCCGGTAAGATGGCCGTGGAAATACTCAACGGTATGCGTCGGCCCTTTTTGTTCGTCATGCACACCGGACGATTGACGACTAACGTACTTGTCGCCATCGTCTGTCGTAAAGGACATTCCTCTGGGCACAGATTCGTGCGGAGGATTTCACTGCAGGGCTTCCCGATTGCCTGCTCGGCATTAAATCCGGTGATTCGTTCTGCGGCCTTGTTGAAAAAAGTAATCTTAAAATCCAAGTCTACGGCCATGACGCCGTCGGATACGCTGTCGACAATCGTTGACAGCATCTCACAAAGTGAATTTTCCTGTTCGTTTAATTTCACGCGTCTGGGCATCAGAAACCCTTATTATAAAATGACCTGATTCCTTATGGTCATTCCACGATCCCGTGTCGACATTATAACATAATTGCTGCAGTGTCCACCGGCAATCATAGACATCCGGAGTCTGCCCCGGCCCTCATGGCACCCGGACTCTGCAGATTTGTTATTTTTCGGCAAACATCAGCAAAAATCACATTCCATTTGCTTGAGGTTTTTAAACGGCCTTTATCAGGCACTATGTCACAGTGTTTGTCATAAACGACAATGGTCTGACCCGGTGATGAAAATGGGTTACCTCCCCTTGCCCCAAAATGACAAGTCTTTGACCAACAGCAAAATACTCGACAGCGCAAAGGTTCATTTGGACTTATTTCGACTGATTCCGGATCTGAAACAGTAATCGTCCTGCCGGTTATTCGAATCAGCCCACCGGTCTGCCGTCAAACCATCTGATTGCAATCCAATAGGTTGGGCCTGGCGGACATTGCATCGTCCTGTCTTTTGGAGGAATTGGACAATTGACAAACTATATATAATTATATTCGTAGGTACGCAGAGAGGCATATATGAAAGCCGTTAATACTGAAATTTTCGACCTGCACGCGGATTTCTGCAAGATTATCGCCAGCTCCAAGCGGCTGAGGATTATCAGTCTTCTGGCCAAGGGAGAAATGAGTGTCAGTGAAATTGTTCATGCGCTTCAAGTCCGCGACAGCAACGTGAGTCAGCACCTGAGAGTCCTCCGGTCGCGTCATGTCGTAACATCACGCAAAGAGGGACAGACCGTATACTACCGGTTAACTGACCCGAGGTTACCAAAGGTTTGTGAAAAGATCAGGTCGATCTTGTTGGACGGCATGGAAAAAAGAGCGAAAAAAGCAAAAGGAATGATTGGGAAAAAGTAGCAAAAAATTTTCTTTAGTAATCTGCATTACTGCGCAGATACGAATAAACGCATTAAATGGCCGATTAATCGGAAAGGATCGACAATGAACCAGGAAGAACTTAAGGCATTGGAAGTTGAGCAAGTCGTGGATGCACGGGGGACGGCCTGTCCCGGGCCACTACTTGAGGCGAAGCGTGGGATTGCGGCAGTCTCGAAGAGTGGAATTATGGAGGTGTTGTCCTCAGACGAGGGTACAAACGACGACATCCCTTTGTGGTGCAAAAAGGTCGGCCACGAGTATCTGGGAAATATTGAAGAAGCCGGACACTGGCGGCTTTTTGTGCGGCGGATGAAATAATGTCGGCGGACAGGGCGAAAACCGACGGCGAACCCAGGGTCCTGGTGTTCTCCACCAACACTATCTCCGATCCCGGCATTGATCTGGCCGGCGGGTCCCACATGCCTTACTCACCGGCGGTTGTGGTCATCCCCGTTCCCTGTTCTAGCGGGATCAGGCCATCCTGGGTGCTGCATGCAATTGACGCGGGATTTGACGGTGTTTTCATCGCCGCCGACGGGACAGACTGCGCGTATCTGCCCGACTGCACCAAGCGAACCGGCGACGTTGTCCAGCGGGCGCAGTCATTGCTGGCGGAGCACAATCATAACCCCCGGCGGCTCAAGATGGCGGCGATTTGTTCGGTTTGCGCAGAATCCTTCCAATCGCATATGGAGAAATTCCAGGCGGCATTGGTGAAACTTAAAGCCGGTCAGGAAAAGGTCGTCTCATGAATTATCTCTGTGTCTGTCGGCGTGAAGAATGTCGTGACGTATTGCTCGCTTCCGTTCCGGAGGTGGAAGGTGCGATGGTATGACCTATGATATCTTGGTAATCGGCGGTGGTATCGCGGGGATGGAATCATCACTGATCCTGGGTGATATGGGATACAAAGTGCTGTTGGTGGAAAAAGAAGCCAGTATCGGCGGCAAGATGATCCTGTTGAGCAAGGTGTTTCCGACGCTGGATTGTGCCAGTTGTATTTCCACGCCCAAGATGGCCACCACTGCCCACCATCCCAATATCACTGTTCTCACTTCCAGTGAAGTGGATGAAATCAGCAAAGAAGATGATGGCCGTTTTCTCATCAAACTGCACAAAAAATCCACCTATGTAAATTCGTCGGCCTGCACCGGCTGTGGGGAATGTGAGCTGGCCTGTACCGTGGCGACCGTCGACCCGTTCAATTTTGAGCTTGTTGCCCATCGTGCTATACATATTCCATTCCCACAGGCGGTACCCAAAAAAGCAGTAATGTTAAGATCGGGCACTTCTCCCTGCTCCTTTGCCTGTCCCGCCGGCGTCAAAGCCCATGGTTACGTCTCCCTGGTGCGCAGCGGCAAATACGAAGAAGCTTTTCACCTGCATATGGAAGATGCGCCGTTGCCGGGCTGTCTGAGCAGGGCTTGTTATGCCCCCTGTGAAGGTGAATGTAGTCGCGGGGAACTGGAAGGCGCTGTTTCCATCCGGGCGATCAAGCGGTTTATGGTTGACCGCTATTATGCCAAGCATCCGGAGCCGGAATACGGGCCACCCGAACCGGCCTCAGACAAAAAAGTAGCCGTGGTGGGATCGGGACCGGCCGGATTGTCGGCGGCATATCACCTGGCCCGCAGAGGTCATCCGGTCACAATTTTTGAATCAGCCGCCGAGCCGGGCGGGATGTTGCGGTATGGAATTCCCGTTTACCGCCTCCCCAATGACATCGTTGACCGGGACATCAAGAATATCACGGCGCTTGGTGTCGCCATCAAGACTGAATCGCCGGTCACTTCTCTTGAATCGCTGAAGAAACAAGGGTTCGATGCCGTTTTCCTGGCTCTGGGAACGATGGAAGGCATGAAAATGGGGGTCGAGGGCGAAGATCTTGAAGGTGTCTTCGATTGCATGGCGTTCCTGAAACGGGCCAACTCCCGCGAAGGTCTCGACCTCAAGGGGAAAAAGGTCCTCATCGTCGGTGGTGGTAACGCGGCCATCGATCCTGCCCGGATGGCGCTGAGACTGGGCGCTGAAAAAGTGATCATCCAATATCGACGGAGTCGCGCGGAAATGCCGGCCCATGACTGGGAAGTCAAGGCGGCTCTTGAAGAGGGGGTCGAGCTGCAAGTTTTGCAGACCCCGCAGCGTTTTATTGGAAAAGGCGGCCGTCTCGCAGCCGTGGAAAGTCTCACGATGAAACTGGGTGAGCCGGATGACAGCGGCCGACGGCGGCCCATACCGGTGAAAGGGTCTGAGCAAAGCGCACATTTCGATTTAGCCGTTCTCGCCATTGGCCTTAAACCAAGCACCTCACCGTTCGCCGCCGAACTGGACCTCAACCGGAATGGGACGGTTAAAGTCGATGATGAAACACTTGAAACTTCGGTGTCTTCGGTTTTTGCCGGCGGAGATGTCGTTACCGGCCCTTCCATGATTGTAAGCGCAATCGGCCAGGGGAAACGGGCGGCATTCTACATCGATCGTTACCTCAACGGCGAATCGCTCTCCGGGACGATCTTCGATGACCGGCTCGCGGTCGTGGACAAAGCCACGATCCTGTCGAGAGTCGGTTCCGGTAACGGAAATGGGAACCAACATCCCAATCCGCTTCCCCTGATCGGCGACCAGGCAAAATCGAAGGCGATCACCACCCACCGCCCGGTCGGAAAAAGGGAATTGTCTGTAAAGGAACGAATCAACAATCTGGATGAAATAGAGTTGCCGATAACCGAGGAAGAGGCGCGCTATGGCGCCGGCCGGTGCCTGGATTGCGGCATCTGCTCCGAATGCCATGAATGTGTCAGGGTGTGTCCGGCCCATGCCATTGATTTCAGCCGGCGAGATGAAGCGCTGGCTGTGGAAACAAAGTCAATCATTGTGTCGACCGGTTTTGAATTGTTTGACGCGCATCTGAAACCGACTTATGGCTACGGGCGCTATCCAAATGTTATCACGGCGATGCAGATGGATCGTCTCCTTGCACCCACTCGGCCCTTTAATCATGTACTGCGGCCATCGGACGGCAAAACGCCGGATAATATTGCTTATGTCCTCTGTACCGGTTCGCGGGATCAAACTGTAGGCAATCGTTTGTGCTCCCGAGTATGTTGCATGTATTCGATCAAGCAGGCGCAGTTGATCATGGGGGCATTGCCGTTGGCAGACATTACCATCTATTACATAGATATTCGCGCATTTAGTAAGGGTTACGAGGAGTTTTACCAGCAGGCGAAGGGGATGGGAGTTTACTTTGTCAAAGGCAAAGTGGCGCAGATTGAAGAGTCTGATAACGGCAATCTGTTGTTGCGCTATGAGGATATTGATGGCGGCGGGGGCCCGAAGACGGCCGAGCACGATCTGGTCGTTTTATCGACCGGCTTACTCCCGGCGCAAGGGGCCGTGGATTTGTTCGGCGGTCAAAAGCTGCAAACCGATGAACATATGTATATCAGAGAGTTAAACGAGGACACCGAGCCGGGTAAGACGAGTATTGACGGAGTTTTTGTCGCGGGAGCGGCGTCCGCCGCTCGTGATATCCCGGATAGTATTCTTCACTCCGGTGCAGCGGCGGCACAGGCCGCGGCATTTATCGGGAGAACGAGGGCGAATCGATGACCGATAGAAAAATCGGGGTTTATATCTGCCATTGCGGGGGCAACATCTCTGATTATGTTGATGTGAAACAAATCCGGGATGCGGTCAGCCGGGACGATGGGGTGGTTATCGCCAGGACGACCATGTTTGCTTGTTCCGATGCCGCCCAGGAAGAAATGATCGATGACATCAAGACCCATCAACTCGATGGTTTGGTCGTTGCCTCATGTTCTCCCAAGCTGCACCTTTTTACCTTCCGTGCGGTGGCCGAGCGGGCCGGACTGAATCCCTACCAGTATGTTCAGGTCAATCTCCGTGAACAGGATTCCTGGGTCCATCAACATAATATCCCGGAAGCAACGCAGAAGGGCATCCGGCTGGTGCGGGCGGGCTTGGCCAAGTGTGTTCTCAGCGAGCCGCTGTCGACAATGCGGATTAAAACAATTCCCAAAGTATTGATTATCGGGGCCGGAGTTGCCGGGCTGCGTGCGGCGGCATCGCTGGCGGATATGGGTTTTGCTGTCTATCTCATCGAGCGGTCGTCGAAAGCGGGAGGGATGGTCGCGCAATGGGGTAAGCTGTTCCCTCATGACCGAGACGGCCGTGCCCTGGTTGCTGATTTGCATAATGAAATCAAACGCCGGGAAAATATTACTCTGTTTACCAGTGCCGAACTGGTCGAAAAGAGCGGTAGTGTCGGTGATTTCTCCATAAAAATAAGGGTCAAAGAACAAGAGGAAATATCTTTGAATGTCGGCTCCATTATTGTGGCGACCGGCTTTGATCCATACAATCCCGAACCGGGTGAGTTCGGCTACGGCCTGGAAGGCGTCATTACGCTGCCGCAATTCAAAGAGCTATTGGACGAATCGGAAGGATTGCTGAGCTACAATGGCCGCCGGGTACGCAATATCACCTACATCTACTGTGTCGGCAGTCGGCAGGAGCAGACAGCAGAGCGGCCCAATCCGAATAAATACTGCTCCCGTTACTGTTGTAATGCCGCAGTCCATTCCGCGATCTGTGCCGATGCCCTTGATGCCGAGGTCAATCAATACCACCTCTACCGTGATATGCGGACCTACGGCAAGAATGAACTCATGTATGAACGGGCCGGCAGGCAAGGATCGGTTTTCGTGCAATACGACGAAAGCGATCCGCCGCTGGTGGAAAAGACCGGCGATAAATTGCGTGTGCGCGTAAAAGACCGCCTGATCGGCGGTGAAGAAATCGAGATCGTCCCCGACCTGGTCGTCTTGGTTACCGGGATGGTCCCCCGGGAGAATCAGAAACTCATCGATGTACTTAAACTCCCGGTTGGCAGAGACGGATTCTTTAATGAAATCCACCCCAAGCTCCGGCCGGTTGAAACAGTTATTGATGGAGTCTTTATTGCCGGCACTTCACAGGGACCGAAGACATTAGCCGAAAGTGTCGCTTCAGCCATGGCCGCAGTAGCAAAGAGTGCCGCTTTATTGATGAAGGGGTACGTCGATCTCGAACCGCTTATCGCCAGGGTCGACCAGCAGCGCTGTATCTGGTGTGATGCCTGCACCGACGCCTGCCCGTACGGGGCCATCGAAAAGGTATCCTTTGAGGGCAAAGAAATCGCCGGCGTCATACCGTCTCTGTGCAAAGGCGGCGGCGCGTGTGTTCCCGTTTGCCCCGAAAACGCCCTTGATGTCGAGGGATACACCGACAAACAAATAACGGCAATGATTGACTCGATGGCCGGGGAGGTCGTGTAATGCCCGTCCAAAATATCCGGAATCTTGCGGAAATATTGCGAGATGAGATGACCGCGAGAGACAAGATTACCAGCCAGCTCCGGAAAGGCCCCAAGACGATTCCCGAGATCGCCGACGCCCTGAAGTGTCCAACATATGAAGCCACCCTCTGGGTCATGGCCATGTGGCGATATGGTGCGATTGCTGAAACCGGAAAGGCCGATGCTGAAGGTTATTTCAGTTATGCCCTCAAGGAGGAATGCGTATGAAAAACCGTGTCGATCCGGACCTGCATCGCGACTTCAGTAAGTTCGGAAATATCGATGTCAGCACGTGTATGAACTGTGGGAACTGTACCGCAACATGTTCTCTGGCCGATGAAACGGCATCTTTCCCCCGCAGGGATATCCATTATCTTCAGGTCGGCCTGAGAGACAAACTACTCCAATCAGCCGATCCATGGTTATGCTATTACTGCGGTGACTGTTCCGAGAGTTGTCCTCGTGACGCCAACCCCGGCGAAATCATGATGGCGGCCCGGCGTTACCTGACCTCCCAGTATGACTGGACCGGACTGGCGAAGAGAATGTACGTATCCAAAGCATGGGAGATCGGAGCGATCGCCTTTGTTGGCTTAATCGTTGCGGCTTTGTTCTATTTCCTGCACGGACCAATGGTGACCGGTCACGTCGAGCTGAATACTTTTGCTCCCGTGGAATGGGTGGAATTTGGCGACCTTATCATGGCCGCCATTTTGTCGGTTTTCCTGCTCTCAAATGCTTACCGGATGCTCCGTTTTATCATGAGCGGGGAGCAGGGCTTACGTTTGCCGATCAGTCTATATATAAAAGAACTGCCAACGATAGTCACACACTTCGCAACTCAAAGAAGATGGCGGCAGTGCAGCGCAGATCACAGTCATTGGTTGAGGCACTTCCTGCTGGTTTCCGGATATGTCACCATGCTCACGCTGATCCTGGTGTTTCTGCGATGGTTTCAAACAGATATTGTTCATCCAATTTGGCATCCGACCAGACTTCTGGGCTATTATGCTACCGGCGTACTCCTCTATGCCACTGTCGCAATGATGATAAGCCGAATAAAAAAGAGTGGCGAAATTCATAAGTTTACGGAACCATCGGATTGGGGTTTCCTGATCCTGCTTTTCCTGACCTCTCTCACCGGCATTGCGGTACATCTTTTCCGCATCGCCGACTGGCCGTTGTTGACCTATTACACATATGTAATCCACCTGGTCATCGCAGTGCCGATGCTCATTGTTGAGGTTCCGTTCGGCAAATGGGCGCACCTGCTCTACCGACCGCTTGCGGTCTATCTGACAAATGTCAAGGAGAAGGCAAAGGCCTTACCCGTTAAGGAGGAAGTAAAAGTGGCAATTACCGCCTGAAAGCAGCAGCCACGTATCCCCTTAACGTTCTTGAAGTAAACGCGAAAGGAATAGAATAAAATGGAAGAGGCAAAACCAGAAAAGCTTGTCATCTTCGGCACTCACGGCCCCGAGGATCCGGAAAGAGCTTCGCTCCCCTTCGTTATTGGCAACGCCGCGTTGGTCATGGAAGTAGATGTCACCGTGATGCTCCAGGGGAGCGCTGTCATTGTCGCCAAAAAAGGTTGTTATGAACACGTTTTTGCGGCGGGCTTGCCGCCACTTAAGGAACTCATGGATTCCTTTATCGAACAAGGCGGAAAACTCCTTATTTGTACCCCTTGCATTCAGGAACGGAAAATCACTCCGGATATGCTTTTGGAAACCGCTAAACCAGTCAAGGCGGCAAGAGCTGTCATGGAAATTTTGGAGTCAAATGCTACGATGACGTATTAATCCGGAAAATATTAATTCTGAGGATATAATGTCTGAGCATGAGGAATCGATTAACACCGAAGAAGAGATAGAGAATATGACCCTTCTCGTCTTCGCGGGAGATCTTGATAAAGTTATCGGGGCATTTGTCATCGCTACCGGCGCGGCGGCGATGGATATCAAGGTCCAAATGTTCTTCGCCTTTTGGGGGTTAAATGCATTACGCAAGGAGGGATACAAAAACCCTCGTAAGGATTTCATCTCAAGGATGTTTGGCTGGATGATGCCGAAAGGCGCCAATAAATTGAAACTGTCTCAGATGAACATGATGGGTATGGGCTCAGCCATGATGAAACGGGTGATGAAGAAAAAGAATGTCATGAGTCTGCCTGACCTTATCAAAACAGCGCGGGACCTGGGCGTTGAATTCATCGCGTGCAAGATGTCCATGGACGTCATGGGTCTCCAGAAAGAAGAATTGCTGGATGGGGTCAAGCTCGCCGGAGTGGCGACAGCATTAGCCCACGCCTCAGAATCCAGGACATCTTTTTTTATCAGTTAGACGAATATCTGCAAGATATTGGCCGGTCCAACGACCCAGCGGGCCGCCCTTCAGCGGGTTTCTTTTTCATAGTCCAACCCCGTCAACTGCAAACGGCCGGGTTTCTAAGTACGTCGGTTGCGCCGCACCCGGTCCGGACTGTTACCTCTGTCCCTGATTCAATCGGTAACCTGTGTCCCCGGTTGTACAGCCGCAAATTTTCCTCAATTACCCCCAAATGGATCACGGATAAGGCCGGGCAAGGCAAAAGCAGGCCGATTTCCCCCCTATCGGCAAAATCCGGGGAACAAATTGACCTAAATTGCGTTTGACAGGACAACGCAGGGCCGGTAACATCGGTATAATATACTTCACCGTGGAAACAGACACCGCGGGCTTGATGACGGTAAAGGAGTCGAAGTGACTGACGAAAAAGCAACAACAGAAGACGACCTGCAAATTGTCGAGCGGCTCGGGACCGCCTTCGGCACCATCAAATCGGAAATCGGTAAAGTGATCGTCGGCCAGGAACGAGTGGTCGAAGAACTATTGATCGCCATCCTTTCCAACGGCCATTGCCTGATCATTGGCGTGCCCGGTCTGGCCAAGACCCTGCTGGTTTCGACCCTGGCCAATATCCTCGACCTGAAATTTGCGCGGATTCAGTTTACCCCCGATCTTATGCCCTCCGACATTACCGGGACTGAAATCCTTGAGGACGACCAATCGACCGGCAAGCGGGTTTTCCGTTTTGTCAAAGGTCCGGTCTTTGCCAATATCGTCCTGGCCGATGAGATCAACCGGACACCGCCGAAAACCCAGGCAGCGCTGTTGCAGGCGATGCAGGAACATGAAGTCACCACCTCCGGTCAGACATTCAAACTGGCCGAGCCGTTTTTCGTCCTGGCGACACAGAATCCGATCGAGCAGGAAGGCACTTACCCGTTGCCCGAGGCCCAGCTCGATCGCTTCATGTTCAATATTTATATTGACTATCCATCGCAAAACGAGGAATGCCGCATCGTCAAAAGCACAACCTCGGCAATGATGCACGACTTACAAACGGTGATGTCCGGAGCGGAAATCTCCGAATTGCAGAGTCTGGTCCGGCGGGTGCCGGTTTCGGACCACGTGATTGAATATGCGGTCAACCTTGCCCGGGCTACGCGGCCGTCTGAACCCGGCGCCCGCAAGTATATCACCGACTGGGTAAGTTGGGGCGCCGGCCCGCGCGCATCGCAGTATTTAATCCTCGGCGCCAAAACCCGCGCGATCCTCGATGGCCGGCCGACTCCGTCGGTTGACGATGTCCGTCGGGTCGCCCGTCCGGTTCTCCGTCACCGGATCGTGGCGTCATTCAATGCCGAGGCCGACGGCGTCGGCTCACTGCAGATTGTCGAAAAACTGATGGCCGACCTTAAAGAATAACTCGTCCGACAAGTCTTGCCGGTCGGGATATTTCGCCCAAAATAAAAACCCCCGCAATTGCGGGGGTTATTTCTTTTCGGCCGGTTTCGGTCGATAACAACCAGGGTGTTACCAGGTGAGATTAGAAATCGTCGTCATCCGAAACACCGAACAAACCCTCCAATTCGAGTGCCGGCGTCTCGTCGTCTGAGTACAAATTAGTGGTGAGCATTCCCTCTTCCTGGCACTCTAAACTGCAGTAGACTTCCCCGTCGCTGACGAAAGGATCATGCCGTATAAGGCTGCCACATTGACTGCAACGCATATCGACCGTCCTCCTTGCGGTAAAGTGTTTCCAACTCTGTGCCCGTTGTCTGCGGTCGCCCCGGTGGCGACACTACAGATATTTTCGTCTCGGACTCGTGGAGCTTAACCGTCGGCAGGCGAAAAAATCAACGGCGGCCGAAAAATATCGGAATCAACGGGCCTGACCCGGCAGTAAAGTTGCTTTCTCGACAAAAACGACGGCCCGGGAATTTATTCGGGCCGCCATAACTCTATAACAATCAACCGCTTCAGGGTGTCGCCGGCTCCGTTGGCCGGACCGCCCCGATTTTTTCAACGATGGCATCGGCAATTTTAAAAATATCTTCGGCTGCCGCCGAACCATCAGGGAACGCGGCCACCGGCCTGCCGGCGTCGCCACCCTCGCGCAGACGAGTCTCGATCGGCACCTGGCCCAGCAGAGGAACGCCCAATCGCTGCGACAGGTCACGGCCGCCGCCTTTACCGAAAATATAGTCGCGGGTACCATCGGGAAGCTGGTAATACGACATATTTTCAACCACACCGATCACCGACAAGTTGGTTTTCTCAGCCATCTTTGCCACCCGGCCGGCTACACTATGTGCGGCGGGTTGCGGGGTGGTGATCACCAGCACCTGCGCCTCCGGTAATGCCTGCGAGATCGTAATCGCAACATCGCCGGTGCCCGGGGGAAGGTCGATCAACAAAAAATCAAGCAATCCCCAGTGCACATCGGAGATAAACTGATTGATCGCCTTGTGCAGCAGCGGACCGCGCCAGACAACCGGGTTGTCGTCATCGGTGAAAAAGCCCATCGACATCAACCGCACACCATAATTTTCCAGCGGGATCATCATATCGCCGACTGCTGTCGGTTGCCCGACCACGCCCAGTGCGCGCGGCAGCGAAAACCCGTAGACATCCGCATCGAGCGCGCCGACCTGGAAGCCCTTGGCCGAAAGGGCAACTGCGAGATTGGCCGTGAACGTCGATTTGCCGACTCCGCCTTTACCGGAAGCGACCGCAATAATGTGTTTCGGCTTGGTGCCGGTGAACCCGGTCGCCGGTTTCTTGCCGGTCAATTGCTGGGTAAGTTCCTTACGCTCGTCATCGCTCATCGCTGAAAAATTGATCTCGACTTTTTCGACGCCATCCAGCGCCGTCAAACCGGCGGTGACATCGTCTTTGATTTTGGCTTTGAGTGGACAACCGACGATGGTCAGCTTGATATCGACGGTGACCGTAGCGCCGTCGATCTCCACGTTATTAACCATATTCAATTCGACAAGTGAGCGATGCAGTTCGGGATCGTCGATCCCCTCAAGAACTTTCATTACCTGATCTTTGGTAACCATGATGTCCATTCCATTTGCGTGCACACCGGCCGCTTGGGCGGCCGATTGAGTTTTTGCGTCTCAATTCGATACTAAGCAGCAGGAGTATATGTTTGCCAAAATCAAGCGGGACTTGTCTTTACTTTTTGGGGTTGTACGGTCGGTCGTCGATCGGACGTTTGGCCAGGAACGCCAATGGAACAATCACGGCAGAAATATACGGCCAATTCTCATCTGGCGGGCAATTTTGAACTTGCAAATTAGAAACAAATTTCTATTTTGCAAGACATGATACGACGACAAGTACGGCGGCTGCTTCTGGAGCGCTTGGGCGGCTATCCGGCCGTGACACTAATCGGCCCCCGCCAATGCGGCAAAACGACCTTGGCGCAGACCTTGGGCGGAACTTATTTCGATCTGGAACAGGAATCCGAACGCCTGCGCCTTGACCTCGAGTGGGATGGTCTGGCGGCGGGGAAGAACTTAGTGATTCTGGACGAGGCCCAATCCTGGCCCGAGGTTTTCACGCGCCTGCGTGGGGCCATTGATCGAGATCGAAAACGCACGGGCCGTTTTCTTCTGCTGGGGTCGGTATCTCCCTCGCTGATGGTCCAGGTTTCCGAATCTTTGGCAGGTCGCCTATCGCTGATCGAGTTGACGCCGTTTCTCCGGGCTGAGCTTACGACAAAGGTATCACGAGAACGCCACTGGCTGTTTGGCGGTTACCCGGATGGCGGCATCTTGAAGCCCAAGCAATATCCGCAATGGCAACTGGACTATCTGTCGTTGCTGACCCAGCGGGATTTGCCGTCATGGGGATTACCGGCCAAACCTCAAATAACCGACCGAATGTTGCGCATGCTTGCCGCCTTGCACGGTCAGGCATGGAATGCTTCGCAGGTGGGGCAAAGTCTGGGACTATCGTATCAGACGATCAACAGCTACCTCGATTACTTCGAGGGCGCCTTTCTGACCCGACGACTTTCGCCCTATCGGGCGAACATCAAGAAACGGTTGGTCAAAAGCCCCAAGGTTTATTGGCGCGATAGCGGCTTACTCCATGCTCTTCTGAATGTACCGGATGAACGCGCGTTGCTCGCGCAACCGTGGGTGGGGGCAAGCTGGGAGGGTTTTGTAATTGAGCAGGCGCTCGGCGAACTATCCTCGCGCGGGCGAAGTTTCAACGCCTTCTACTTTAGAACCAGCGATCAGCACGAACTGGACCTGGTACTGGATTTCGGCAAGGAGCTTTGGGCTGTCGAGGTGAAGCTGTCGTCCTCACCCGGGCCGGATGACCTGAGGCGGCTGGACATTGCCGCCGACATGATCGGCGCAACACGACGCTTCCTGGTGTCGCAGACAAGCCGGTCGAGCGGCGATGAGCGCCGGGTTTCCTGCAACCTGCCCGCGTTTCTTAAGCATTTGCGAGGAATCTGATCGTGAGATAGCCCAAATGGTGAGTCATCTCCCTTCAAGAGCCCGTTCGTAGACTCGTTTGGTCAGGGCCTGCAGAAGCCCTCCCTCGCCAACTATTTCCTCGGGGGTCTTGCCCGCGATCATTTCGTCGATCAGCTTGTCTGCCTCGTTGCGCTTGTCGACCATGTGTATCCTCATTCAAGTGAATATACATCATGGCCACTTACACAAAAATACTTACAGACCCTTATTTGTTAGTCACATTCCCTCCATTCCATGCGTGCAATAGCTGGATCATTCTTTTTTACATACCATTTGCCAACCGCAATGTCATTTCTATCTTTCAACTCAATACTTCCTGATGGCATTTTGACTTTAACACCCCTAAAGGTCTCACCAGTGATAGGATTAACGGCATTGTTACTTCCGCAAATTACATCACCCACATACATTTTGCTTGACCCATAATACAGTTTTACACCTACCCATATATTCCCACACGCGAATGTCCACTCACCATATTGTTCATTGGTAGAATATTCATTAGTCGACTTGGCAGAGTGATTGTCCTGTTTAATTTCTTCTTCAGAATCGTAACTTATATACACGATTGCGAGGAACACAGCGATCATAAATACAAACAAGCAACCAAAACTCTGTGAGTTGTTTTGAAAAATGTTCGTCCCTGAGATATGCGCCGGTTCGGGGTTTTCCAAAGCCGGTGCGCCTTTTACGCCAGTGTTGAAATTATATCCACAGTCACACCGAATCGTTGTCGGCGGATTTTCAAGTCCACACTCTGGACATTGCATCGTTTAAGCCTCCATTATGCTGTTAAATTCAGAATGGCAACCTGATATTTCATCAGGTCCAAAAGTACTAATTCAAGCCAATGTACCTGTTAGTATTGGGGATTGTCTGCTCTTCAGTCAATCACAAAAATCCCCGCCATTCGACGGGGATTTAATGCTGCTTTCGAGCTATCTGATTTTTCTTGAGGTCGATTTTATTTCTTGCCGTTCAAGGCCTCGGCAAGAATGACGATCAAATCTTTTACTTCGACTTTCTGATCCTCGGGGATCGACTCACCCTGCAATGCGCATTTGAAATGGATATAACATTTCGGACACGAGGTCACCAGCGTGTCCGCGCCGACCGCTTTCGCGCCGAGCAGACGATCGGTCTGGATGCGCTTGGAGGTCGCGTCGCAGTTTTGCCAGGATGATGTTCCGCAACAAATCGCGCCGACACCGTGCTTGGCCTGTTCTTTAAATTCCAGGCCGGGGACGATGTTGAGCATCTTGCGCGGCGAATCATAAATCCCCATCTGCCGCCCGAGACGGCAGGGATCCTGATATGAAACAGTTTGCTTGATCTCGCCCATCTTCTCGGCCAACTGCGCGGAAACATCGGCAAGAAACTCGGTGATGTAGATGACTTCGAAGCCGAGTTTGCCGACCACTTCACGGTAATCAACTTCCAGCGTCCGGTAACATTCCGGACAGGCGGTAAGAATTTTTTTCACGCCGGTTTCGCGGATCATCTTCACATTGCGCTCGGCGAGCATCTTGAATGTCTTTACATCGCCGCCCCAGAGCAGGTCATGGCCGCAACAACGCTCGTCTTTCATCACAACCGGCTCGATACCCAACTCGTTGAGCACCCGTACCACACTTTGCGCGATCTTGATCGGATTGGCGTCGATATCGGAGAAGAACGCCTCGTAATAGGGAAGACAACCGACAAAATATCCCCACTCGCCTTTCTCGGCGACTTTGAGATCGTCGGTCACCCAGCCCATGCGGTCCTGCGGTTGCTCGGAAGTGGCATGCAGTCGCATCGTCGCCTGCAATGCGCCCCCGTGGGTAATGGTCGGCAGGTTTTGCAGCCGGGCGGCTTCGGCGCGAAGTTCTTTAGTCAATATGCTGTATTTAACATCCGACGGGCAACGCGTGTTGCACAACCCGCAGGTCAGGCAGGTCCAGACCGCAGGATCGAGCGCAACATTGGCCGGATCCTGCGAGATCATCCGCCCAATCAGCCGGCGCGGTGAATAGCTGCCGTTATAGCGCGAAATCGGACAGGTTGCCGTGCATTTGCCGCATTCGAGACAACGGAACGCATTAGTGAGAACCAGTTTTTTGTGCAGTTGCGCATCAGCCATGATGGATCTACCTGCCTGCTTAGATAACCGGTAGTTCGACCGGTTTGGTTCCGTTTTGTTTATGCGGGCTGGGGCCGGCCGCCTTGATGTCTTCGACAAATTCCTTGATTAACGCCGCCCACTTGTTACCCTCGGCCGCCGAAACCCATTCGAGGCGGAACCGCCTGTGGTCCACACCCATGAGTTTGAGCATCTGCTCGAGTTTCTTATAGTTTTTCTCGGCTTCGTAGTTACCGAAAATATAGTGGCAATCGCCGAAATGGCAGCCCGACCATAACACACCGTCGGCGCCCATCCGGAACGCATCAATGACATGCCCGGGACTGACCCGGCCGGAACACATCGTGCGGATCACGCGGATATCCGGCGGGTACTGCATGCGATTGACCCCGGCATTGTCCGCGCCCGCGTAAGAACACCAGTTGCAGGCGAATACCAATATCTTCGGTTTGAATTCGGCTTTGGTTTCAGTTGCCATTGTCGGTTCGCCTTGGTTTATGCGTTCGTTCCCAGCAGGAACGCTTTCATCATCGAATCGATCTGGTCGTCGGTGAAATGCCGCGCCTTGATCGCCCCGGTGGGACACATCGCCGCACAGGTACCGCAACCCTTACATAACGCCTCGTTGATTGCCGCGGCAAAAATACCCGGCGCGACCTCGGTCCGCCCGGGTGCGTGGAACTCGCAAATCTCGATACATGTCCCGCAATCACGGCAAAGATAGCTGTCAACCTCGCAGGTCGTCGGGTCGAGCAGAACCGTTTCATGTGCAAGCAGCGTCGCCGCCTTACCCGCCGCGCCGGAGGCCTGCGAAACCGAGTCGGTCAGATCTTTCGGCCCCTGCGCACAGCCACAGACAAAGATACCCTCGGTATTGGTTTCCACCGGCCCGAGCTTGGGATGTCGTTCCATGAAGAAGCCGTCGGGCCCAGTGGGAACCTTCAATATTTCTTTGAGTTTGGCGTAGGTTTCTTTGTATGGACTCAGGCCGACCGCCAAAACAACCATTTCAGCATCGCATTCGACTTCCTCGCCGATCGATTCGGTGTAGGCCTTGATCCCGGTGACCGTCTTGTCGCCGAGGATTTCCGGTTTGTCGTCATCGTTATAGCGGACAAACATCACGCCGGCCTCACGGGCCTCACGATAGGCCTGTTCGGCGTGGTGCGAGAAAGTACGCATATCGCGGTAGTAGACAATGACATTGATTCCGCGTTTGCGCATCGCCAACGCCTGCTTGATCGTGGTAATACAACAATATCGCGAACAGCCGGGGTTGGTTTTCACGTCGCGCGAGCCGACACACTGGATGAAAGCCGCGGTCTTGACCGGGTTGCCGTTGACCTCGATTTCATCGTCTTTTTTGGCCAGGAGCGATTCGAGTTCCATGTTGGTAATCACGCCGGCAGTCAAGCCGTATTTGTATTCGCCAACCGGGTTATAGATATCAGAACCAACCGCGAGAATGATCGCCCCGGCCTTGATCGGGCCGTTGGTCGTATGGACGGTGAAATCACCGACAAAACCATCGACTTTCTCTATTTCGGTTTCGGTCTTGATTATTGCGCCCGAATTTTGCAGCCGGTCGTATGCTTCGTTGAACAATGTCTCGGCGTCGTACTCTTCGGGGAAAGTGACATTCAACTCCCGTGCCCGGCCGCCGAGTTTGTCGGATTTTTCGAGCAAAGTAACCGGGAATCCCTGCACCGCCAGGTCGGTTGCCGCCCGCATCCCGGCCAATCCACCGCCGATCACCACTGCCGACGGATTGACCTTGAGTTCTTTCTTTTCAAGCGGTTCGAGTCGTGCCGCGCGGGCGACCGCCATGCGAATCTGGTCGTTGGCGCGTTTTTGCGCTTCGATCGGCTCGTTGGTATGCACCCACGAACACTGGTCGCGGATGTTGACCATCTCAAAGAGATAGGGGTTCAGCCCGATCAGCCGCAGTGTTTCACGGAAGATCGGTTCGTGCGTACGCGGAGTACACGCCGCGGCAATGACCCGATTGAGTTTGTGTTCGGCGACTTTTTCCTGGATTACGCGCTGGGCCTGATCGGAGCAGGCAAACAGATCACTCTGGACATGAACGACATGAGGCAGACCTTTGGCGGCCTCGCCGAGTTTATCAACATCGAGTACATGAGCGATGTTAATCCCGCAATGACAGAGGAACACGCCGATACGCGGCTCGCCGGACGTGTCAACCTGCGGAATATCTTCGACGACCGGCGGGATACGGTCATCGGCAAGATACTTAGCCGCCAGTGCCGCCGCCCCGGAGGCCTGTGCCACCGAATCGGGAATATCTTCCGGACCACGCGAACAGCCACAGAGGTAGATGCCGTCGCGGGTGGCCTCAAGCGCCTGTGTATTTGACTGCCGAGCTTCAAAAAAACCATATTCGTCGGTTTCGATGCCGAGGAGCTTGCCCAGCGGCTCAGTCATTTGGCGATTAGGCAACCCGGCCGAGGCCAGAACAACCATACCGGCTTTGTGGATTCCCGGTTTGCCGGTCTTTTGATCCTCGGTATAGAGCATCAAATCATGAGTTTTGGGGTCTTCGAGAATTTTGGATGGTTTGCCGCGAACGTAGTGGATCCAGTCCTCGCCCTGCGTCCGACGGTAAAACTCGTCGTAGCCCTTCCCGAAAGCGCGCATATCTATATAATGTATGGAAACTTCCTCGACATCGGGTTCGTGGTCTTTGGTCAGCAAAGCACACTTGGCCGAATTAAGACAACAAAACCGCGAGCAATATTCACCACCGGCGAGTGTGCAACGGGCGCCGACACACTGGATGAAGGCGACTTTTTCAGGGACTTTGCCGTCGGAGGGACGGATGACCCGCCCGTTAGTCGGACCGGAGGCGTTGAGCAGCCGCTCATATTCAAGTCCGGTCATCACATTGGGATAGATCCCGTACCCGTAATCACCCTTGAGATAGGGTGTGTAAACTCCGGTCCCGGTAGCGACAATCACCGAGCCAACCGGTACGGTCACCTCTTTGGGCGCGTCGTCATATTTGATCGCGTGGATGTCGCACGCTTGTCGGCAACGCTCGCAGGCCAGGATGACATCGTTAAGACAACTCTCAAAATCAAGGGTGTAGGCATTGGGGACGGCCTGCGGGAACGGCGAATATATCGCCTTGCGCGTACCCAGCCCCATGTCAAACTCATTGGGTACAGCAACCGGGCAGACCTCGGAACACTGGCCGCAACCGGTGCACAGGTCGATATCGACGTATCGCGGGGCGGTGCGGATAGTGGCCCGGTAATTACCCGGGCGGCCGGCCAAGCCGACCACTTCCGAGAGCGTGAAGACGTCAATCAGGGGATGCCGACCGGCATCCATCATCTTAGGCCCGAGTATTCATATCGAGCAGTCCATCGTGGGAAACGTCTTGTCCAGCTGGGCCATTCGCCCACCCAGAGAAGGCGCCGCTTCGACCAGGTAGGTCTTGATTCGCGCCTCCGCCAAATCCAGTGCCGCCTGGATTCCGGCCACGCCCCCGCCGATGACGAGTACGCCTTTGTCCATGGTTGCCTTGCCTTGGGCGCCCTTGCGCCGAATCTCATATCACCCGCAAAAATACCGGGCGGTTTTGGCAGTCCGGGTCGGCCGGAACCGCCGTCTCAGATGTCAGTTAAATCCCAATTTTTCCAACGCCGGCTTGACCGAAACCCGGTGCCGTCCCAGCCCGACTTCATCAGGTGATAATCCCTGGGCCAGCGCAAGCATCTGGAAATAGTAGAACACCGGCATGGCGAATTTTTCTTTGTATTTACGTGAGATCTGGAGCTGCCCCAGATCGTACTGGTCGAAACAGGTGGGGCAGACCAGACCGATGGCATCGGCCTTGAGGCCGGAATACTCGGTCAGGTTTTCATGCATGATCTCGGATTTTATCTCAACATCCTGGCAGGCCGTACCGCAACAGACAATATGTTTGGCCTCCCAGACCGGTTCGGCGCCGACTGCTTCGATCATTTTCTGCAGGATTTCCGGCCGACCGGGATCTTCGAGTTCCATCACTGCCTGCGGCCGCAACAAGTGACAGCCGTAATGAATCGCGACTTTGAAGCCGTTCAGCGGGCGGGTGACCGACGCGGCAACAGCATCGTAACCGATGTCGTCCCGGACGATCGCGGCGATATTGCGGACTTCAATCGAACCTTTAAATTCCCGGCCGATCGTTTTAAGCCGCTGATTGACTTTCCCGCGCAATTCGGCGTCGTGCTTAAGTGTATGATTGGCTTCTTTAAGCGTCGAGGTACAACCCGAACAACAAGTCAGCATATCCAGTTCGAGGTCTTCAACCAGGGAGATATTGCGGGCGGCAACAGTCAGCCAATCGAGCTTGTCGGCCGCTTTATAATAGATGGGATCCGGACAGCAGGAAAATCCCTCGACATCGACCAGTTCGACATCCAGCTTGGGCATTGTGCGCCGCACTGCCGCCTCGAACTGCGAATGCTTGGTCGTCATCAGGCACCCGAAAAAGGGCACGTAGCGTTTCTGTCCGTTGCCGTTTCCACTCATGATAGTTCGCCGCCCACGATTTTTTGCAGCTCGTCGACCGGGGCCTCGGTCAACTCGGGCAGGCCGAGTTCACGCCGCCGTTTATGGATCAACTCGGAGATCGCAATGACCCGTCCGGTGGAGGTAATTGATGTCACGTTCGCCTTGACATTGTCCGGCGAGATGCCCCGATCATGAATCATATTTTTAATTGCCATGATCACTTCGACCTGCCGGACATCCTGCGGGCAGTGCTCAAAACAGCAGGTACAGTTGGTACACTCCCAAACCAGCGAATCCTCGCAGACCAGGCGGTCGGCCAGACCGAGGACCGCATCGAGCATAATCTGCCGGGGATTGAAGCGCTCCGAATGCATCGCCGCCGGGCAATCGCCGACACAGGCGCCGCATTGGAAGCAAGCTGAATGCCCCATGCCGCCGATCATTTCATCCAGCGCCGACTTGAATTTGAAATCAACTTTCGCCACGCGATCCTCTATATATTAAGAAATAACTTCCAACTAAAATTTTGGCTGATGGGTAATTCGGCCGAATATGGGTTTAACCGTGCTGGACGCACCCTCCATTACCAGAGGTCGCCGTCACGGCCGGCCACTCGTCTATCTGAGTCGATTGAAATCTGATGCGCGGAAAATTCAAAACTCCCTCGCCGGTACATCCCGAAATCGAACACAGAAAAGTCAGTTCCAAGCGCGATTTTAGTCGGTTCTTTTCGGGATACCCCTGCCTTTGGCGGTCGACACTTTGCCCAAACGCGGTCTTATCGCGCCCGCATATTTGCCCGACCGGCAACGGCACATATCGATAGTTAATATATCGGCACTATATATTACCGACAAGAAAAAAACCTGTCGAAAGTCCGACGCTCGGATTGTTTTGTTACTTATTGACAGAAATCACTCACCATGCCCGGGGGCCGGAAACACAACTCGACAAAGTATTCTATCCGCAAGCCGGTCAAGGGCAAGCAACCTCGCCGGGGATTTCAGTGATACGGCAAAAGGTAACTACGCGGGTTATCTTGTCGATTATTCTAATTTAGACATAAACAATCCCCTATCTCACCTCAATGCTTCCCATTGTGGGCAAGATGATAATGCGGATGATTAACATCCATAATTAAACATGGTAAATATAGTGTTCAAATGTTGCACAACAGCGTGGTCCTGCCGCCGATCGACACAACAGGCGGGCGGGAGGTTTCTCCGGGTGGAAGAATTGACAAATCGAGGTAACGGCTACGCTCACCATAGTGACAAAAACTGCCGAATTCAAATCATAGACGGGGTTTTTCGTTGACAGTTTTGTAGTTCACATTTAGTATATCATAGTTACTATTGAACGGGAAGCGGCGGTTTTCCGACGATTGCACGGGCGCCGGAGATAGCTTCCCTGATGATGACGGCCCGAGCGGAGGCAAAGTCTTACGGGCGGTTTTGCAGTAAGCGATTCCTTCTCCCACTGAACAAATTTCGTTACCGGCCAAGGCCAATCCGGTTTGCTGGCGAGAGCGGTGTTCCGCGCCCGGCGGTGGAATCGACGAGAACGGCCGGTGACAGGGTTGACGACAGAAACGGTAAACAATGGAAGTCCGGCAGACATTCCGGGCTTGATACACGAAAGATAAGATGCCTTTCACCAAAGGGTACCCATGAAACTCTGGAGAACACCACTGGACGCCGAGAAAGTCCGGGTCCCGCATGGGGTGGTCAGTGTCATTATCGAGCGCTGCAAGGGTTGCAGCTTCTGTGTCGAATACTGCCCGCGGGACGTTCTGATTATCTCGCGAAATTTCAACAAGAAGGGGTACCATTATCCCGAAGTCGTCTCCGAGGGTCTGTGCGTGGATTGCAACCTCTGCGAGGACATCTGTCCTGAGTTTGCCATCTACTCCGACCCGGTGGAAAACACGCCGGCTCCGGCAACCAAGGAGAATACATGAGCGAGCAAGCCGTTTTAACCGGCGAACACTTCATGACCGGTGATGAAGCAGCTGCCGAGGGCGGGTTGGCCGCGGGTTGCCGATTCTTTGGCGGATATCCGATTACTCCCGCCACGGAAGTCACGGAAGTCATGGCCAAACGCCTCCCCGGCGTCGGCGGGGTTTTCATTCAAATGGAAGACGAGATGGCATCGATGAACACTCTGCTCGGCGCGGCCTGGGGCGGGATGAAATCGATGACGTCGACCTCGGGTCCGGGGTTTTCCCTGATGATGGAAAATCTGGGGCTGGGGATCATAACCGAAACACCCTGTGTGCTGGTTAATGTCCAGCGCGGCGGCCCCTCGACCGGCCTGCCGACCCTTGTCGGTCAACAAGACATGATGCAGGCAAAATGGGGCTCACACGGCGATTACGAAATCATCGCCCTGGCGCCGAGTTCACCACAGGAAGCGTTTGATTTCACTATCCATGCTTTCAATTTTTCGGAACAGTACCGGCTGCCGGTCTTGTTGATGATGGATGAATCGGTCGGACACATGTTCGAAAAAGTCGTCATTCCGAAGGCAGAGGACATCAAGCTCGTGCCCCGGCGGATTACCAAAGACAAGCCGGCCGACTACCTGCCGTTCAAACCCGATGACGATCTGGTGCCGCCGATGATCGAATTCGGCGAGGGTTATCGGGTTCATATCACCGGCCTGACCCACGACGAGAAAGGGTATCCGGTGATCAATGCCGAAGCCCAACAGCCGTTGGTGCGGCGGCTCTGTGAAAAGATCACGAAAAACGCTGATAAAATTTATATGTACGATGAACGCGAACTCGACGACGCCGAGGTTGTGGTGATCTCTTACGGTATCACCGCGCGCATCGCCCAGCAGGTCGTCAACGAGTGCCGGGCCGAGGGGAAGAAAGTCGGCCACCTGCGGCTGATCACCTGCTGGCCGTTCCCCGAACCGATTGTGCGCAAACTGGCCGACCGGATTAAGGGCTTCGTCGTACCGGAAATCAACCTCGGGCAGATGTCGCTGGAAGTCGAACGGGTAGCCGGCCGCGGCATCCCGACAATTTGTGTGCCGAACGCCGGCGGTGAGGTACATAACCCCGAAGATATTCACGCGGTCATACGGGAGGTGTTGAAATGAGCACAGCTCCAGCAAAAGCAGCTCCGGTTGAGCGCAAAGAATTGCACCATCCGAAAGACACGATGTTGCGGGAAGATCGACTGCCGCATATCTGGTGCCCGACCTGTGGGATCGGCACCGCGGTCTCCTGTTTTGTCGAGGCCTTGCGCGAAACCAACATCCCCGAAGAAAAAGTTGCCGTTGTCTCCGGGATCGGCTGTACCGGTCGGGTCGCGGGTTATGTCAATCTCGATTCGTTTCACACGACCCACGGCCGCGCGATCCCGTTTGCCACCGGCCTGGCCCTGGCCAAGCCGGATATGAAAGTCGTCGTGTTCTCCGGTGACGGTGACCTTGTGGCCATCGGCGGCAATCACATTATCAATGCCGCCCGGCGGAACATGAACATCACCGTTATCTGCATAAACAACTTCATTTACGGGATGACCGGCGGTCAATGTGCTTCCACGACACCACAGATTGCCAAAACGAGTACGACGCCGACGGGGAACACCGATTATCCGTTCAACGTTCCCTACCTGATGGATGCCTGTGGCGCAACATATATTGCCCGCTGGACAGTCCTGCATATCCGCCGGTTGAAAAAGGCAATGGGCGAAGCCCTGAACAAGAAGGGGTTCTCCTTTATCGAGGTAATCGCCCCGTGTGCGACGCTTTATGCCCGTCGCAATCGTCTCGGGACCGGATTTGACCTGATGAAATTCTACCATGATAACTCAGAAATCCAGCATGGCGCGGACACCAAGATGGTTGATATCGGTTTCCAGGAGAAAATTATCTGCGGGAAGTTTGTCGACATAGATAAACCCACCTTTTTAGAGCGGTACAGAGGTGAGACGAACGGAGGTGGGAAATGAAGAAGGAAATCAGGATAACCGGGTTTGGCGGGCAGGGAATCATCCTGTCCGGCTACATTGTCGGGAAGGCCGCGGCGGTCTTCGACGGCAAACAGGCGACGATGGTCCAGGCCTATGGCCCGGAAGCACGCGGCTCGGCCTGCTCTTCGCAGGTGATAATCGATGACAACCCGATCCTCTACCCATATCACCGTGACTTGAATATCCTGGCCGCCCTTTCCCAGGAAGGGTACGACAAGTTCCATACCCTCGTGCGCAAAGACGGAATTATTTTATTCGACGAGGACCTGGTCGAATTCGACGCACCGGCGGACGTCGCGGTATTCAAAGGCGTGCCGGCGACCCGGATCGCCGAAGACCTCGGCCGGGTGATGGTGGCCAACATTGCGATGCTCGGCTTTTTGGTGGCGCAAACCGAGGTTACCTCGGCTGATGCCATGAAACAAGCGATTCTCTCGGCGGTACCGAAGGGCACCGGCGATCTGAATATGAACGCATTTGAACGGGGCTTCCAACATCAGCCGGCCGAAATCGTGGTTGGCGCCGGCGCAGGGGTCTGATTGTGGATGAGATAACGAAAATAACAACGGACGCGCCGCGCATCGGTGTGTTTGTCTGCGACTGCGGGCTTAATATCGCCGGCACGGTGGATACCGCGGCGGTGACCGAGTGGGCCAAAGACCTGCCCGATGTGACTTGTGTCGTTCGCAACAAATATACCTGCGCGGACCCGGGCCAGAATGAAATCAGAAAGGCGATCGTCGAGCACAAACTCAACCGCGTCGTCGTCGCTTCCTGCTCACCCCGGATGCATGAACCCACTTTCCGTGGGTGTGTAATGGATGTGGGCCTCAACCCGTACCTGATGGAAATGGCCAACCTGCGCGAACATTGCTCATGGGTGCACGCGGGCGAAAAAGATGCCGCCACCGAGAAGGCCAAAGACCTTGTCCGCTCGGCGGTAGCCCGCGCCCGACTGCTCACCCCGCAGGAGGAACTGAAAGTCTCGGTAACCAAGGCCGCGCTGGTCATCGGCGGCGGCGTGACCGGCATTCAGACCGCGTTGGATCTGGCCGATTCGGGCCATCAGGTATATTTAGTCGAGAAGGAGGCGACCATCGGCGGGATTATGGCCGGGCTTGATAAGACCTACCCGACGATGGACTGCTCCATATGAATACTTGGTCCTAAAATGATTGATGCCGGTCGGCATCCACGGATCAAGTTGATGGCCTACTCTGAAGTAGTCAATGTTTCCGGCTTTGTCGGGAATTTCAAAGTTACCGTCAAAAAGAAAGCCCGCTACGTCGACGAGAAAGAATGCACGGCCTGCGGCGAATGTGTCGAGGTATGTCCGGTAACCCGGCCGGATGAATATCAGACGGGTTTCTCTACCCGCAAAGCAATCAATATTCCTTTTCCGCAGGCCGTCCCGGCGTCCTACCTGATCAACATGGACGACTGTCTGGGCACCAACCCGATCGCCTGCGGCAAGTGCGCCGATGTCTGCGAGAAAAAGTGTATCGATTTCGACATGCAGGATGAACTGGTCGAGCTTGAAGTCGGCGCAGTGGTAGTCGCCACGGGGATGGATGTTTACGACCCGTCGGAAATCGACGAATACGGGTATGCCCGGTTCCCCAATGTGATCACCAGCATGGAATTTGAGCGGCTCATCTGTGCCGGCGGTCCGACTGAGGGACATTTCGTTCGTCCCGGAGACGGTACCCGGCCCAAGCGCATCGGCTTTATCCAGTGTGTGGGGTCACGTTCGGCTAAACGGGGTAACCCGTACTGCTCGAATATCTGCTGTATGAATACGGTCAAAGACACGCTGCTTCTGGTTGACCACTATCCGGACACACAGTGTTCGGTGTTCTACATGGATATCCGCGCTTTCGGGAAAAGCTTCGAAGATTTTTACATGCGCAGCAAGGAAGAGGGTGTCCGCTATATTCGTAACATTCCCGGCGAGATCGAGGAAGACCCCGCCACCGGAAACCTGCGGGTTGTCGTGGAAAAAACCGACGGTCAGGGTATCGAATTCCATGATTTCGATATGATTGTTCTCGCCACCGGTGTGATTCCCCGCCAGGATTCACCGATCATCCGTAAACTGCTCACACTCTCGAAGACATCCGACGGGTTCCTGATGGAAGCCCATCCCCGGTTGAAACCGGTCGACGCTCCCACTCGTGGTGTGTTTATGGCCGGTTGTGCTGAATCGCCGAAGGACATCAAAGATTCGGTGGCCCAGGCGGGTGCGGCGGCATCACATGCCAACATCCTGTTGAATGCCGGTGAGATTGCAATCGAGGCGATCACGTCCACGATTGATATTGCCAGTTGTAATGGCTGTGAATTATGTGTTGATGTCTGCCCGTATCATGCGATCCAATCAAACGGGAAGAAAAACGCACCGACGATAATTACCGCCGCTTGTGCCGGTTGCGGTAACTGCGGTGCGGCCTGTCCGACCGGTTCAATCGAGATGAAACATTTTACCGACATCCAGATTGAAGCGCAAGTCGACGCGATCTGTGAGGAAAATGCCGGCGAGAAGGTAGTAGCTTTTGCCTGCAACTGGTGTTCGTATGCCGGCGGCGACTTTGCCGGGATTTCGCGGTTGCAGTATCCGACTGACGCCCGGTTAATCCGGACGATGTGTTCGGCGCGTATCGACGAAGAATTCATCTGGCGCGCCTTCCGTAAGGGTGCGGCGATGGTGTTGGTCTCCGGTTGTCACTATGCCGACTGCCACTACATCTCGGCAAACCGGCAGACGGTCCAGCGCGTGAACCGGATTTGGGACAAGATGGACCGGCTCGGTATCCGGGCAGAACGGCTGCAGTTGGAGGGGATTTCCGCGGCGGAAGGTCAGAAATTCGCCAAGGTCATGCGCGATATCAAAGACATGCGCGAGAAGGTGACCAAAGAAGAAATCGACGAAACTGTGCGGATCCTTTCCGAAGAGCACGATAAGAAGATGAAAAAGAAAGCGGCCAAAGAGGCGAAAAAAGCCGCCGGAGCGGCCGCGTAACACGAGAGCCAGGCAAGCGAGTATATAATGACGAACTTTCGTTGCATGAGATGCGGGCATGAGTTTGAAGATCCTTGGTCGAAAGACGACGATCATGAGATCTCCTGCCCGGAATGCAAATCCAACAGTTGCCGCCGGCTAAAACCGAAGAAAAAAGCGGCGGCGCCTGCGGACAAATAACATCAATCTCCTTTTGCCGGTTTGACCGGTTGTGATCTACGAACGGCCCCCATTTTGGGGGCCGTTTTTGTCGTGGGCGAAAATAGACCCCCGCCTGCGCGGGGGTGACGGATTGGCGGGGGTAACAATTTGAGTGCAGGGGTGACAAATTGGGCGCGAGGTGACGATTTGAGCGCAGAGGTGATTAGGTAAGGGTCGGGCCAGAAAGTGATATCCCCGGTATTTACTTTCCACTCGATAAATATTATCAAGGACCACGGGAACCGAATATAGCAGTCAACAACAACACCCGGGTGGCCCGGAGCTTCGCTCCGGGTTTCAAGGAATGTAGGTGATCGGCACAGCGGAGTTTCTGTGCTGAAACCAAACTTGGTGATGGATTCCTGCTCCAGTCCCGCCTCGCGGGACGGCAGGAATGACGTGTTGTTGTTTTCTGCTATACCACCGCAACGGCAGGGTACCCAAGTTAATTTTCTGTTTTTTTAACGCGCCTTGAAACCCCGACCGGAGGTCGGGGCCACGCAAGCTGCAACTCTGTGCCTTGCAACAAAAACAAACCCGGCGGATCAACAATGAACCGCCGGGTCGGATAACTGTTGGGATTTACTTAACAAACCCCAACGAAATTTCCTGGAGTTTGCTAAGTTTCAGTCACCTCAGCTAAGTCTATGTCCATTCGACCACCTCCTTTCCGCTGTAACCCCAATAAAACACTCACGCAGATGCGGGCAATAGAAAACCGGATTAATTTTTTGGTCAGGTGGCACACCGCCTGAAGGGCGCAGGCCGTTCAGGGGATTTTTTCAATCATATAAATCGGGGTATAAACCAGGCAGATGGGTAACACTCAGGACCGGGCACATAGGTAACAAGTAAATCGTAGGACCGGCGTGACCCTGACCGATCCGCTTACCACCAGACTTGTTCGCCGTTTTCGATAGTGAAAATTCTTTCCTCCCGGTCGGATTCTTCGGCAACCAGCCAGTAGAGACAACCGGCGGGAACATTTTCAAAGACAAGCGGCTGATCGGTGGCGACGGCCTTGCCGATCGACTGCCAACCATCGGCCCAGTAAAACAGTTCGTATGTCGTCCCTGCGGTTAAATTTGTCTTGGCGATGCCGTCGGTCGAGGCCACCCGTGTCCGGCGTGTGGTGGAAAACAATTCTGCGGTGAGGGTCTTGTCGGGAATCGCCTGCAATTTCCTCGCCTGCGAACCCTTGGTCAAAATGAAGGGCGACCCGAACGGCACGATTTCCTCGTTAAGATAGAGAGCGGGCAGGTAGGCGATATCCGGCCCCAGATCGGTAAATCCCGCAGTATTGTTTTCGATGCGCGCCCAATCGATCGTCCGCCACTCACCCGAGTTGAACACACAAATGTAGGCGATATCGACCGAATCGGGGATCGGCTGGGCAAACTCGACAGAAATATTTTCGACCGGGACATAGTCGGCGGTAACATCGATGTAGCTTTTACCGGAGAGCCAGCGGGGAATTGATTCCTGTTTGCGTTCCTGAAAGATGAGATTGTCTTTCTGCTTCCCGAATGTCTTTCGATACACTTTCGCCGGAACATGGGCCAGCTTATAATCACCGGGGCTGGATTCGGCGCCCATGAAGGGGATCACTTTCCCATTAGTGGTGACAATTGCATTCCAGGCATGATTATTCCCGGTATTGGCCCAGTGTGGCGTGTAATCGCTGGTCACCGCCAGTCCATTGGCCCGCATCGCGTAAATCGTGACATTGGTCATATCCTCACAGCGGCCCTTGCCGATCGACAACATCTCGGCCAACCCCAAATCGGTCGGGTGATAATAGAAACGCGGATCGAAAGTAAACCACGTGATAATATCCTGGTTAATCAGACGCGCCGCTTCGAGCGGGTCGGTGGGGTCGGCCATCAGCGTGTCGAGACCGGCGTATTTGTCGAGAAAAGCCCGCCGCCATGGTTCGAGCGGTTCACTGCTCCCGCGATAAGGCAGGATATATGAACAGAATTCATCATATGAAAAGTCACGTGCCCACGGTTTTTCACGCCAGGCCTGGAAAGCATAATCGATCTGTTCAATCAGGTACTCGGCTGTGATCGTTTCCAAATCGTAGGTTTTTTTGTCGGAACGGTAATCGAGTTCGCCCCGCGTCGCTTCGATAGTGTCGCAGGCGGCCACCATCGTCTTATAATCCGGATAATCAAGCACGTTGAACGGGACCTCGGCGCCACTGGTGTCGTGCAGGATATAGGTCGCATAACAATGGCCTTCCATATTGGCGATGAGGTACTCGGCCGCTTGATACTTGAGTGTATCCGGATCGGCGGCGTAGTGTGTCAGGACTTTTTCCAACTCCGATCGGTTGTCACCTGCTTTGACCAGCGCAGAATCTATCTCCGGCAAATACGTCGATTCGGCGCTCGCCGCACCAACCGGGACACAGCAGATTAGCAATACACTCGTTATTAGCAATAGTATTCGAGACATCATCCCGGCTCCTCTGCACAAATTCTCCGTTTCACTTGCACACAAAGAAGTGGTCCCGGTTTGTTGGACAGTTTGGCGGCTGTATTAAGGTGGATTCGATTTGATTGATTATGCCGCCTTGGTCTCAATATAGGCCTCCATCGGTGTTTTGTCACCAAGAGATGAATGTGGTCGATCCGTGTTG
>JAJRUJ010000115.1 GCA_024277855.1 Candidatus Zixiibacteriota bacterium | reverse complement strand
TGGCCCTGACCAAGGAGACTTTTGCAAAAAGTCCTGCGGTCAGGGTTTATGAGATTGCGAGTAAGTGGTTATGAAACGACAATCATTCAATGATTCTGGCCATGCGCACTTTTTGACCTTCTCCTGCTATCGCCGGCGGCAATTGTTGACCGATGATGCCGTTCGGCTATTCTTCGTCCAAAATCTTGATGCCGCCCGGATCAAAGATGGATTCAAAATCTGGGCTTACGTTATGATGCCGGAACATGTTCATTTGTTGATTCATTCAAGTCAGGGATACAACATCCCTGAAATTTTACGCCATATCAAAGAACCGTTTACCAAACAAGTCGTGACACACTGGCGAAAGACCGATCCGGCACGCCTGCGTCAGTTACGGGTACGTTTTGGCCAACGCGACATCCATCGTTTCTGGCAACCCGGGGGAGGTTTTGATCGAAACCTGTTCGACATGGAAAAAGTGCGGCGGACAATTGAGTATATCGAATTCAACCCTGTTCGCCGTGGTTTGGCCAGAGAACCGATGGAATGGTTGTGGTCCAGCGCGACCGCGCGGACCGGGTCGGCGGATGGGCCAATCTCGATTGATGAAATACAATTCGAAGACAGTAGCGCTGAGGAACGCGCCTATAAACCCTGACCGCGGGGTTTTCGAGAAAACCCCATTGGTCAGGGCCACGCCGGTCCGCTTGCTTATACAAACGGGGTTATGTACTATGTTGCCTCCTATTTTATTTTAATTTTTGGCAGGTGTGGCCCTGACCAGGGAGACTTTTGCAAAAAGTCCTGCAGTCATGGTTTATGAGATTGCGAGTAAGTAGTCATAAAGGGACAAACGGTGAGGTAAGCGATTAACAAAGTGTATTCCCGGGTGCAATAGTACCCGTCGATTCCAAATAAAGGAGATTAGACCGATGATTGAAAAACTTGAAAAAAGCTCCGGCAAAGTTATCGGGTTTGTATTGAGCGGAAAGCTGCATGATGAAGACTACAAGACCTTTGTTCCGCAAGTTGAGAGTGTTCTTGCCCGCGAGGGTAAGGCGAGACTTCTCGCCCATTTTCAGGAATTCCACGGTTGGGATATACGGGCTGCCTGTGACGACATGCACTTTGGCATAAAACATTACGTCGACATCGAAAAAATCGCCTTGGTAGGCGACCGCAAATGGGAGGAAGGGATGGCAAAGATTTGCAAGCCCTTCACCAAGGCGGCGGTGAAATACTTTGACGCCGATGACATCGAACAGGCATGGGCCTGGCTGCGCGAAGAACACAAAGTGGAGCCAAAAGGAGAAAACCACGACGATCAAGAAAAAAACCCCGATAATCCAGACCGGATAAAGGAGCCATCAAATAAATCTGTTAAACAGTTAATTATCGAGTTAGGAAATAAGGATGGAATGGTACGTCTGCGGGCTCGCCAGGATTTGGTTCACAAAGGTGACAGTGTGGTCGATGACCTAATCCGGGCTTTTCAGGAAATGCATGAACCTCGGCACTTCGAAGCCGCCAAAGCGTTAAGTCAAATCGGCAGTGCAAAGGCGATCCAATATTTGATTGGGGCCTTTGATGATGAAGAGTTTAGAGTCCGATGGGTAGCGGCTGAAGGGTTAGTCGCCATCGGAGCGAAGACCATTAAGCCCTTACTAAAAATCCTCATAAAACGTTCAGATTCGGACTGGATTCGTGACGGGGTACATCATGTCCTTCATGACTTAGTCACGCGAAACTTAATCGAGAAAAAGAAAACGGAAATTTTGCAATCAGTATTAGATTCTTATCAACATCTGGGAGCCGAGATATATATCTTAAATGCTGCGGAGAATGCTTTGGATAAATTGTAGCATTCAAAGGGTGGGAGACATAGGGTTAGCGATTTCCAAAGACGGACACAACAATGATCGAAAGGAAAAACCAGTGACACATCAACAGGACGACGAATTGGACATTGCGATGAAGCACGTCATAAGAGATACGGAACATTTTCTTGAAGATCTCAAAGGACAAAAACAGATAAAAGGATTGGTAAAAAAGGATGTTCAGCACTTGAAGGAACATTTACACAAACTGATGGAGCGTGTGGCCCATCTTGAAATAGAACATACCGAGTAGTGAGGCACCGGCGTGGATGACGATATTCTATTTTGACGCGGTGCTCGCGTTACTCGTCTCCAGCAAGCGGAGGCCGGCGCCGAGGTGGTGGAAAGGTGCTTCAAAGGGAGAATAACATGAGTAAGGAAACGGCCGAAGCGGACAATGGCGACGATCGCTCCGTCGAAGATATCTTAAAGCAGCTCGATACGTCGGTGGACGGTTTGTCGGCTGCGGAGGCAAAAGCGCGCGTGGCGCGCTACGGGTCCAATGCGATCAAGGAGCAGCATATCTCTCCGGTCGTCAAGTTTCTTTCCTATTTCTGGGGCCCGATTCCGTGGATGATCGAGGTGGCGGCACTACTTTCGGCAGTAGTGAAAGACTGGCCCGACCTCGCAATCATTATGCTTCTGCTGCTGGTAAACGCATGTATAGGATTTGTGCAGGAATACAAAGCGGACAACGCAATTGCGCTGCTTAAAAAGAAGCTCGCACTCAACGCACGTGTGCGTCGCGACGGCAAGTGGCAAGACATACCTGCACGCGAGCTCGTCCCCGGCGACCTGATTCGCGTTCGGCTGGGCGATATTATTCCCGCTGACATAAAGCTCATAGACGGCAAATACCTGGAAGTGGACCAGTCGGCATTGACCGGTGAATCCCTTCCCGCCGAGAAGAAAACCGGAGAAGATGCCTATTCCGGCTCGATTGTCCGTCGCGGAGAAATGGATGCGGTGGTCACGGCCACGGGGATGAACACGTTTTTTGGTAAAACTGCACGCCTTGTCCAGGAGACACACACCGTTAGTCACTATCAGCAAGCTGTGCTGCGAATCGGTCATTTTCTGATCATGCTGACGCTTGCGTTGGTCGCCATTATTATTGGAGTTGCACTCTTCCGCAATACACCCATGCTGGAAACACTGCAGTTTTGCCTGATCCTCACTGTTGCCGCCATTCCTGTGGCCATGCCCGCGGTACTCTCCGTGACAATGGCTGTAGGCGCGGTACGCCTTGCGCGCAGGCAAGCAATAGTAAGTCGTCTGGTTGCCATCGAGGAGATGGCGGGCATGGATGTCCTTTGCTCGGATAAGACCGGGACATTAACCCAAAACCGACTCTCCCTGGGGGAACCGGTTGTTTTTGCGGATATCACCGCATCCGAACTGATTGGCTACGCCGCTCTTGCGTCACGAGAGGAAGATGGAGATGCTATAGACAAGGCCGTCATCGAAAAAAGTGATGACGATGTTCTGTCCGGCTGTGTAACAGAAAACTTCATACCCTTTGACCCCATTATCAAACGTACAGAAACCACTGTGCTGAAGGAAGGTGGGAAATACAAGGTCAGTAAAGGTGCTCCTCAGGCAATTCTGGCTCTCTGCAACGAAGACGATGTCTTTCAAAGAAAGGTGGAGAGTGCTGTCGAAGAGCTGGCAGGCAAGGGGTATCGCACGATCGGCGTGGCCAAGACGGATGAAGATGGATCGTGGCGATTTCTTGGCGTGCTTCCTCTTTCCGATCCGCCGCGTGAAGACTCGGCCACCACAATTGCTGAGGCGCGCAAACAAGGTGTTTCGGTCAGAATGGTCACGGGTGACCATCTGGCCATCGCCAAAGAAGTAGCCAGGCAACTACATCTTGGTCAGAACATAGCGTCGGCGGCAGATATCTTTGGAAAAGGCAAACATGTTCTGGATGAACAGATCGAGAAGGTTGATGGCTTCAGCCAGGTGTTTCCAGAGCACAAGTACCGTATTGTCGAAAGCCTTCAGCGCTTAAACCACATTGTGGGAATGACGGGCGACGGAGTCAACGACGCTCCGGCTTTGAAGAAGGCGGATATCGGAATCGCAGTATCCGGCGCTACAGACGCAGCCCGGAGTGCTGCCGACCTGGTGTTAACCGCGCCCGGTCTTTCTGTAATTACCGAAGCCATTCGGGAAAGTCGCCGGATTTTCGAACGTATGACCAGCTACTCGATCTACCGCATCGCGGAAACTGTACGGATTCTGCTTTTCATGACTTTGGCGATTCTGGTTTTCGATTTCTATCCAGTGACAGCGATCATGATTATCCTCCTTGCGCTGCTCAACGACGGCCCAATCATGATGATCGCATATGATAATACTCTTCTCGCCGAGAAACCTGTGCGTTGGGACATGCATAAAGTTCTGACTATTTCTACGATGTTGGGCGTGCTCGGCGTAGTCGCAAGCTTCGGCATGTTCTGGATCGGCGAAGATTGGCTCCATCTCAGCCGGGAAACAATACAAACACTCATGTTCCTCAAGCTGACCGTTGCCGGGCACATGACTATCTACCTGGCGCGCACGGGTGACCAACCCTTCTGGCGCCGGCCCTTCCCGGCCGGTAAGCTGTTTTGGACCTCTGAGGCCACTAAAGTAATCGCCACACTGATGGCCGTCTACGGACTGTCGATCATGCAGCCGATCGGCTGGAAACTGGCGGGCATAGTATGGGCGTACGCTCTGGCGTGGTTCGTGTTCAACGATTTTGTCAAGGTCCAGACGTATCGATTGATTTCACATGCCGCTAAACATGAAAGCAGGCATATTAGCAGAATTTATCAGTCGCTGCATAATCACTATCGTTGAGCTGTGGCCGGGTGACCCGTCTTTCAGATGGGTTTCCTCGGTAACGTCAAGAGGCAAGGCCCCGAAAGATAGACCCACCCGACGCTTGCCCGCCTTTGGGGGGATTGTCCGCTTCGCAGACATATCTCTGGGTGAACTACAGCCGGCGTAGCCATGACCACACGAATAGCCGTCAATTTTCATTAATTCCTGTTGGGCGGCCATCCGGTATATCGTATTTTTTGTTGGAAGGTGGGTGGTGCCCGCCTTAATGAGAATTTAACAGACCCGCCGCGGCGGGCCGCCTACCGAATAAAGCCAGGTGAGGTTCTGGAAATGAGCATACTCAAGACACAAGACCCGGAAGTTTTCAGGGCGTTGTATAACGAGACCAAACGCCAGGCCGAAAAGCTCGAATTGATTGCCTCGGAAAATTTCGTCTCCGAGGCGGTGCTCGAAGCGCAGGGCGGCGTGATGACCAACAAATACGCTGAGGGGTACCCCGGCCGCCGGTATTATGGCGGGTGTGAGTATGTGGACGTGGTCGAAAACCTCGCGCGCGACCGGGTGACACAATTGTTCGGCTGCGAACATGCCAACGTTCAGCCACATTCGGGATCGCAGGCAAACATGGGTGTTTATATGACTGTCTGCGAGCCGGGCGACACGATCCTCGGGCTGGACCTCGCCTGCGGCGGGCATCTCACGCACGGTCATCCGCTGAATTTTTCGGGCAAGCTCTATAAGGTATTCGGTTACGGCGTTGCCAGAGATACCGAACAAATCGACTATGACCAACTGGCCAAACTGGCCAAAGAACATCAGCCCAAATTGATCGTGGCGGGGGCGTCGGCCTATCCCCGGCTCATCGATTTCGAGAAATTCCGCGAGATCGCCGACTCATGCGGGGCGATGCTGATGGTCGATATCGCGCATATCGCCGGGTTGATTGTCGCCGGGCTGCACCCCTCCCCGGTGCCGTTCGCCGATTTTGTGACTTCGACCACCCATAAAACCCTGCGCGGGCCGCGCGGCGGGTTGATTATGTGCAAAAAAGAGTACGCCGCCGACCTCGACCGGATGGTGATGCCGGGGATCCAGGGCGGCCCGTTAATGCATGTGATCGCGGCAAAAGCGGTGGCGTTCAAAGAGGCGTCGACCGACGAGTTCAAACAATATCAAAAACAAATCGTTGCCAACGCCGCGGCGATGGCGCAGCAATTCTTGGATTATGGCTATCATGTCGTTTCCGGTGGTACCGACACACACCTGATGCTGCTGTCGTTCATCGACCGCGATTTTTCCGGTAAGAAAGTAGAGAAAGCGCTGGATAAGTCGAATATTACGGTGAACAAGAATACTGTACCGTTCGATACCCGTAAACCGCTGGTGACCTCGGGCGTGCGGATCGGCACCCCGGCAATAACCACGCGCGGGATGAAAGAACCGGAAATGAAACAAATTGCCGGGTTTATCCACGAGGTGATCTCCAACCTCGGCAACGATGAGGTATATGCCGAAGTCGCCGGCGATGTGCTTGAACTTTGCAGCCGGTTTCCGCTGTATAATCGGCGCCTTGAGGAAAAACCCGCGTAAGATTTTGAGAGGAGAACCATGGGACCGATGCTGGCGTTTTTTTCGATCGCGCCGCTGGGCGCGGGCGAGTCGGTGTCTGCGGCTGTCGCCAAGGTAATCGCTTTGATCGAACAAAGCGGGTTGGAACATACAACCGACGCGATGGGGACGATTATCGAGGGTGAACCGAGGGCGGTATTCGATTTGTTGTACCAATGTCATGAATTGATGCAGAGCCAATTCCCCCGGGTGACCTCGAAAATACTGATCGACTATCGCAAGGACAAGACCGGTCGGCTGCAGGGGAAGCTGGACAGCCTGGAAGAAAAACTCGGACATAAGATCAAGCGTTGAATGGGGTGCCGATGGACTACGACGCCGTGCTCGTGTTGACGACTTGTTCGTCGACAGACGAAGCCGACAAAATTGCCACCGCACTAACCGAAAAAAAAGCGGCGGCGTGTTGCAATATCGTTCCCGGACTGCACTCGATATATTTTTGGCAGGGTAAGCTTGCCGAGGACGATGAAGTTCTCCTGCTGACCAAGACGACTAAAGCCGCCTTTGGGCGCGTGAAGAAGATTATCAAAGAACTGCATTCTTATGAAGTGCCGGAGATGATCGCGCTGCCGATTGTCGACGGCTCGGAAGATTATCTCACCTGGATTGTCGACCAGACCAAAGCCAAATAGTCCGCTCGGCTAATCATCGCTTACTTCCCGGGAACGAAGAGTTCCTCTTCGGCTAAGAGTTCACCGGTGTCGCCCTGCCACAACCGCACGGTATACACGCCGGTGGACAGGCCGCCGGCGACGGCTTGCACATCGAAATAGCACATGCAACGCATCGGCGTCATAAACGTATCGACCTCGCTGAAATTCAACTCTAAATCGTCCTGTTCGAGGAAGACCGCCAAATGTGAACCGCAGTTATAGTAAGTCGAGTCGTGACCGACGATCACTGTATCATGACCGGCATAGAACGAAACGTGACCATAACTTTCGACGATCCGACCCGGCGGTTCGGTAAAGCCGTTCAGGCACTCGCTTTGGGTCGATTGCAACACGATGGTGTCGGCCGAATCGGTGTCAATCGACCGGTTGGAACAGCCCCAGAACTGGGCAATTACTACCAGCGACACAATGATTACGAAGATGGTTTTTCGTTTCATACCCGTACCCCGCTTCCGGTGAATGATCGTCAAGATATCATCTTTAATACACGGGTAGTACGGCAAAGACACCGGAATATTCCCGGCTTGATAAAAAAAGCCGGGCATTTGCCCGGCCGTATAAATAACCTGTTAATTAGCTGCGGGTTATTCGACACACCCATACAAAAGCGTGCCGATTTGTTTGTAGACAAAATTGACCATTGTCACGACATCGACCGGGTTAACCGCACAATCGCCGTTAACATCCGCCGAATTCAACACTGCCGGAACCTGCCCCTGCTTATAGACATAGTTGACCAGCAGGACAACGTCGACCGGGTTGACGGCAAGGTCGAGATTAATATCGCCGGGGATATAGGCACTCTCATCCACATGGAGAGAATAGGTGCGCGATTTTGAACCACTGGCGGCATCGGTAGCGTAGATGTTTATTGTGAAATCGCCGAACTCAGTCGGACTGCCGGAGATAACCCCGCTGACCGGATCGAGCGTCAAGCCGGCAGGTAAATTGCCGCTAAGAATTTGGAACGAATACGGTTCAGTGCCGCCCTTGGCGATGATCTAATCCGCATAAGCGACAAACTGGCTCCCGTCGGCCAGTGTATAGTTGACCAGGTTGAACGTGTAACTCGATGCACTGTGTGAATCGAGGATCCAGTTGGCCGGATCGAGAATCAATGAAGTCGGCGCCGAGGAGACAGTCAACATATAATCCTGATTGCGCTGATCGTTATAAACCTGCAGAGTGTCCACGCCGCCGGCGCTCACGACCGCAATATCGATCGGCAGATCGAAAACGGACGGACTGCTCGACTGCACCTGGGAGATATGCAAAAAGATATTGAACTCACCCGACGCCCCCGGCTCACTCATCCAGGAATATGAGTATTGCGGATACAGCTCACCGTAGATCCAGTCATCGAAAAAAGCGGTCAGATCCCGGCCGGAGACCGACGCCATCACGTCACGGAATTGTTCGGTGTTGGCATGGCCATGCGCGAAAGTCGGGTCGCTGTAATAGGCGCGCAAACCATCGAAGAAATCCTGGTCGCCGAGAATATGCCGCAACATATGCAACACCCAGGCACCTTTGTCATAAACACGCGAGGTGAAAATCGCGCCGACCGAGGACGGGTCCTGGACATAAATCGTCCCGGAATACCAGTATTGCATCGAGGACATATAACTGTGCAGGTCTGACCAGCCACCGAGATGTTCGGCATAGAGCGCCTCGCAATATGAAGCAAAACCCTCGTTGAGCCAAATGTGATGCCAGTCTTCCACGGTAATATAATCGCCCCACCATTGATGGGACAGCTCGTGGGCGATTAGATACCGGTCCCAACCGAATGAACTGGAGGTGGCCGAAGTATTGGTCTGGTGTTCCATCGCCCCGCTCCAGGTGAAATGCGACATTCCGTATTTTTCGTCGACAAAAGGATATTCGCCGAAAGTCTCGGCATAGAAGTCTATCATCGCGACGGCTTCCGTCCAGGGGGACATCACCGTCCAGAGCAACTCCGGATAGGGATAGAAATCCACCGGTGTCGAATCGGCGTCGGCGGGACCATAGGTGTACCACCGCCGGAAATGTTCGTAATCGGTAATCGCCAGGGAGACCAGGTAGGTAGTTATCGGGTAACCCTCGTGCCACCAATAGGTAGTTGTCGCACCGTTGTCCACCGAATCGCGCAGGACGCCGTTGGAGGAGACAAAAAAGTCTTTATTGACCTCAATGACGATATCAACGCTGTCGGCCTTGTCGTCGGGCCGATCTTTGCACGGCCACCACGTACGGGCAAGAAACGGTTCGGAAAGGGTGGAAATAATCGGCGTGCCATTGTGATAACCGAAATTGAAACTCTGGAATCCGCCCTCCACCGGGTGGCCGTGATAGACAACCGTGATCTCAAATTCTTCGTCGGTGTTTACCGGTGTAGCCAGGGTAATCGTGATCAGGTTCGATCCTTCGGTCCAGTTGGTGGTATACACACCATGATCAAAAACTGAATCGATATCCATATTGTCGTAGAGATCGAGAACCGGCTGGTCAAACCCGTCGATTTTCGCTTTGCCGACCATGGTCACCCGGCCATAGATTTGCTCGGCGACCTCATCGACAAACATTTCAATTTTGTAGTAAAGCGCGTTATAATCGTCCTGTCCTTCGGCCGCCTTAAAGATTTTGGCCAAACGCAAAGACCGGTCGATTGCTTTCTGTTTGCCGTCAGCAAGGATCTGATGCATTTCGGCCGGAGTATAGGGGACCAGGTCACTGTACGGAGTTTGACGATCTGCATGGGTATCTGCGCCCACCGCCACCACCGCCAACGCCACCATCACCAGACAAACAGATAAAACCCAACCGATCTGTTTCATAACTTTTCCTCCGATCAGACACGGCCCCTGTCTAATTTACCTCAATAGGGTCGGCCTCTATTGTATCCCATCGGGACAATGGGACAGATTGTTCATCCACTCGCTTATTCTCTGCATTTGCGGGATGTTTCTCTTCCCCGACCATGCGGCCTTGCCACACATGAAAACCCTGCAACAATTATCACGAACACCTGACGAGTATCACCGACCGGATACTTAAAGCGGCCGGTTAGGATGGTACCTGCTTGCGTTCACCCACCGGGGTGTTTCTCACCAGTGGATCAGTTTATAAAATTACAATACAAAATGAGACGCATTTGTCAATCCAATCCGGGCTTTTTATTGTGTAACAGCCATTTCGGCCCGGACAGGGATGTCTTTATTTGTCAAAAAGCGGCGGCGGCAAGAGTTGACCCTTGCGCATGTTCTTATCCGATCTTTGTACTTCGATTTCGCTGATCAGGATGCTGGGCGAAACCGACGAGACCGGCACCCAGCCGGATTCCGCCCCACAGACACCATTGAAGACTGCCGGATCGTCACCGGCCGCCACAATATTTTCCAGCATATTCAGCGGCGTACCGATCAACTCGACCCCGCGCACCAACTCCTCACGGCCGTCCTTGACATAAACTTTTTTGACCAGCGTCGGTCGCGCACGGAGGGCCTGGATACCGAGTGATGAGGTATTGGTCTCCCCTGCCGCCATCGCCGAGAACAAGAGGCCATACGGCTTTTTTTGCCGCTTGCATTCTTTGATCAACTTTTTTTTCAGTTTTTTATATGACCAGGGTTTGTTTGTCTCGACGATCAGGTTGCCCATGCGCGAGACCGGTTCACGCCAGACATCGGAGCGGCCGTGACCATTGGAGTGGGCGATTTTCTTGATCGGCGCACGGGACATAAGGAAACCTTCGAGAACGCCGTTTTTCACCAATTCTGTCCGTTGGGCCGGGACGGCCTGATCATCGAAACGGTAATGACCGTAAAGCTCGGTCCCATCCCATTCGGTCAACGACGGATCGTCGTACACCGAGAGAAAATCGGGGATAACTTTCTCGCCGAGTTTGTCTTTGAACGTGTGCCCTTCGCCTTCACGTTTGGTGCGATGACCCTCCAGGCGATGGCCGAGCGCCTCGTGGAAAAAAACACCTGCCGCCGGCGCTTCGACGATTGCCGGGCCGGAATACGGTTCCATCACCGGCGCCTCACGCAAAGCCAGCAGTGTGACGGCCAATGAATCGGCCCCGGCCAGCAATGCTTCCCGGTCAGGGAGACGTGACAAAGTGTGCGCTTTCTTAGTCAGCCCCAACGACAGTGACATCCCGTCCTCGGCGCGGGTTCGCGCCGAGATTGAGAGGGTGAAGTCGGAGGCGGTCGTTTGTAATCGTGAACCTTCCGAATTGACCAGGTATCGATTGGTGCAGACGGCCTTAAATTCCACACGCGAGAGTTCGATCAACTGATAGGCCTTGAATTTCTCGGAAAGAGCACGAACCAAATCGATCCACACCTGCCGATCAAGCTCGAGGTTCCCGGTCTGTTCAATATACACCACCGGTTCTTCCCGCGAGAAATCGTTCGGGCGATCCGGCTCCTCAATTTTGTGTACCTCGCGGCCTTTCTTGCTCAAATACTGATCGAGCGCCTGCTTATAGCGGTAGTCGGTAGCCAGCCAGAGCTTCTGCCGGATGGCGTCGATATCGTCCTCGACCGGTACGGTAAGCCGGGAGTATACGTACGAATCATTGTCCCGGGGGTTATAATAGAATCCTTCGTCACTGGAAGTATTGTCAAGCACATAATTGCCGACTCTCACGCCGACCAGGAGCGAGCGGTAACGGCTGTCATTCACCTGCTCCACCGCCCCATAGGAGGCGGCCACCTCAAAGGTCTGTACATCCGAGATACGATAACACAGATAATAGGGAAGTTCATAACCGTCCATGACCAGCCGGTGCATCGAGCGATTGAGTTCTGCGGACATTGCCGTCATCACCGGACCAGGCTTACTGCCGGTATCCGCGAATGCCGTTCCGGCGGCCCCGATCAGAATAATCGACCAGATAACGAGGGAGAATATCCTGTTCTTCCATGAATTCATCGTATAGCTCCTCTTTAATCTTATGCTCTACACAACAAGCCCTCGATTATATGGTAAAGACCGGGGAATGGGAATTTCACCCAGGACGGCCATCACCGCACAACACGGCTGGGTGGATAGCAGTGAATAAAAACCGGATATACCAGAGGCCGCATTGCATTACTTCTTCGGCCGCTTTTTGCCGCGATTCGTTTTCCGGCTTTTCGAGCGGGACAAAGTCGCCTCTCGTTTTCTTGTTCTTTTCGCAGGTTTATCCTTTTCGGCGTTGATTGCTTTTTCCAGCTCCTGACGAAGCAGCGATTCGAGACTCTGTTGGGCGGGATCGAAATCCAACAACGCCACCTCGAAAACCTCGTCCACATTTTCCACCGGAATATAGCGCATTTTCTTGGCGATTGAACGCGGTAATTCTTTGAGGTCTTTCACGTTTTGCTTGGGCATGACGATCTTGTAGATCCCCGCCCGATAGGCGGCGGCAATCTTCTCTTTAAGCCCGCCCACGGGGAGGACTTTGCCCCGCAGGGAAACCTCGCCGGTGAAAGCGTGGTCGTTGCGAATCGGCCGGTCGGACATCACCGAGGCAATAACCAAACAGACCGTCAGGCCCGCCGAGGGACCGTCCTTGGGTATGGCGCCCGAGGGGAAATGGATGTGGATGTCATGGTTGCCAAAATCACTGTAGCGGATCCCCAGCCAGTCCGACTTTGAACGAACGTAGGAATGAGCGGCCTGGATCGACTCTTTCATCACATCGCCCAGATACCCGGTAGTGGTCACCGTGCCGCTGCCGTTCATTTTCAGCGCTTCGATCATCATCAAATCGCCACCGGTGTGCGTCCAGGCCAAACCGGTGGCTACCCCGACCTCCGGCCGTGTTTCGGCCATTTCGGGAATGTAAATCGGCGTGCCCAGGATTTTTTCGACCATGTTCGCGCTGATCCGGAAATATTTTTTCTTTCCCACCGCCTTCTCGGCGGCGATCCGCCGGATGATCGCTTCGAGGTTTTTGCGCAAATCGGCCAGACCGGCCTCGAGAGTATACTCGCGGATGATTTTGCGTACCGCGCCGATCGTGAAACTGACCTCCTCGGGGTCCAATGCGTGGCGTTTGCTCAGATCGGGAATCAGGTGATGAAAGGCAATTTCCCGCTTGTCGTCATCGAGATAGCCCGGCAATTCGATAAATTCCACCAGCTCGGCCAATATTTCCGGCACACCATCTTCGGAATTTGCCGTCGCAACAAACATGACCTGCGACAGATCGAAGGGAAAACCCAGGTAATAGTCGAGGAAACCCATATCTTCGCCGGGGTCGATCGCTTCAAGAATGATACCGGACAGATCGGGCCGGTCGGGATCGGAAATCAAGTCGACTTCCTCGAGGACGCAAACCGGGTCGGCGGTATTTTTCTCGGCCAGCAAACGCAGAAACCGCCCGGGCATCGCTCCGGGGAACGTCCGTCGGTTCCCTTTCAGGGTAGTCTCCGAACGCAGAACACCAAGATCAATACTGATAAATTTGCGCCCCAGGGCACGAGCGGCCACTCTGGCCAGCCGGGTCTTACCACTACCCGGGGGGCCAACCAGACAGGGAATCGATCCGCCCTTGCGGGCTTCGGTGGTCAGGGCCAGAAATTCGAGCAGAAGTTTTTTGGCCTTCTTTTGACCGTAGAATTCCCGATCGAGTGTTTGCAGGGCCACTTGGGCATTGAACGGCGGGGCTGTCGTTCGCCTCCAGGGCAACGATACCAGCCAATTCACGTAGTTGCGGATCCCGACATATTCGGCTGAGGCAGTTGAGATGATCTCCAGCCGCTCCAACTCGCCCCGGGCCCGCGCCTCAACATCATCAGGCAAATTGGCTTCGCCGATCCGCTGTTCCAGACGGGCGATTTCACTGGTCGAGGGGTCGGAATGGGCCAACTCTTTGCGGATCTCCTGCAGTTGCGCCCGCAAAAAAAGCTCGCGTTGATGCCGTTCGACACTCACTCGTGCGCGTTGACCGAGTTCCTCGGCCATCGTCTCCCCAACCAGTTCGTCACGCAAGATCGCTTTGAGCAGGGTGAGCCGGTCAATTACGTCGACCGCCTCGAGCACCCGGAGCCGGTCCTGGATCGAAAAATGCAGCACAGAGGCCACAAGATCGGCGAAACGCGGGGGCTGATCCTGCGAAAGATGAAAAATATTGGTATAATCGGCAGGATAAGCCGATGATTTTTCAACCAGCCGTCGGGCCAAAGAATAACAATCATTGACCAGGCGCTTTGCCCGGACAGGATCATAATGATGCCGGTCGAGCGGTCTGATATTGGCGACGGCTGTTGGAGTCACCCGCACCATCTCACGGATCGTAAGTCGGCGATGACCCTCGAGAGTCACGCGCACCGAATCGGCATCGAGACATCGACGGTTGATCACCGTTGCCAGCGTCCCGACACGGGAAAGCCGGTCGGGATGGATCTTACCGTCGAGTTCACCGGTCATATTGACGATACATACCGGCGTTTCCGGATCGGTTACTTCTTCCAACAATTGGATATTATAGGGCATCCGCAGCCGGACAGTGACCGTGCCCTGCGGGAAAAGCACGGCCGAATTCAAGACCAGACATGGCAGATCGGCAGGGATTTCGTCACCCGAGGCAAATCGTCCATTTACTGTGTGATCGGTATCTTCCATGACCTCGCTCACAGTCTAATACCCGGTAGTTACTTGTTCCGACAGCGTTACGGGAGTCGGACCATACTATCTCATCGACCGATTCGCCCGTCCCCCTTATTCTTTTACTTTTATACGGCGTTCATCGAAAAAAAACGTCAAAGCCAGGCTGCCCCGGCATAGCATGCCGCGTAACTAACTGACAATCAATTGATTAGGGATATGTAACGTCGAGACAATCATTGATGGTCACACCTCCCGGGCCCCGAAAACCCGGCAAAAGCCGCGAGTCTCCCAAACCCGGATCCGTGGTGATCAAAAACTGCCGAAGGTCAATCCAATCAGGGCAGTGGCCTGCTGGCCGGCATCGCCGTCGACGCTGATTTTGACAACCCGGACTTCGCCAAATACACGGATCGGCGACATCGGCGGCCCCAACGACACACCAACCAGGCCGTGAATTCCGGAATGCCATTTGTTGTCGGGAACTTCGACAACATCGTCAAACCACGAAACTTCGTGGGGTAAATCGACCTTATAAGTGAACCGGTGGATGCTCAACCCCCCACCAAGATGGACGCCGAAAATTCCCTGGACGATTTTGAAGCGGCCGGTGAGGAAGCCGCCATAATCACGAACCGAAAAATCAGCGGCCACTGTGGTGGCATCAATCCCGCCAACGTCCGGTGAGACAATTTCGCGGGTATAACTTTTGGCGGCATATTCAATCGAACCCTCGACCGACAGCTGGCCAAGGCCAAACAGGGTGATCTGCCCGCCCAGCATCGAAAGGTCCTTAGGCGCGATCCCCTGACTGTCCAGCTTCGGGTTATCGTAATCGAAGACGATTCCGGCCCGGGCGCCGAATCCCATCCCCAATGCCGCCGCAGGCCGGGGCATGAGCGCCAGGCACAATGCGATCATCGATCCAAGAAGTAATATCCGACGAAACTGCATTTTCAACCTCCAGTAAAATTCCCTATCCCGCGAGCGGAGTTGTCGCATCGTCATCGTCATCGTCATCGACTCCTACATCCTTACGCTCACGGTGTTTACCCGTATATTTTACTAAGACAATCGACACTTCAAAGAGAAAATATAGTGGCCCGGCCAGCATCAATTGGGAAAAGATATCCGGCGAGGGAGTGATCGCGCCGGCAACCAGCAGGATGCCGACAATGGCATAGCGGCGGCCCTTGCTGAGCGTACGGTGGGTAATAATCCCGGCCTTACCGAGAAAAAAGGAAACAACCGGCAATTCAAAAACCACACCGAAAGCCAGCACCATCCAGGAAGCGAACGAGAGATATTTGCCCACCGAGATCATTGGTTTGAGGTTTTCGGTGCCGAAACCGATCAAGAACTTGACCCCAACAGGCAGAACAAAGAGAAAACAAAAAGTCGAGCCAATCAGGAAAAAGAGCGTGCCGAAGAACACTACCGGCACGACCAGTTTCACCTCGTGTGAATAAAGACCGGGAACCACGAATTTCCACGCCTGATACAATAAGACCGGGATCGAGGCGATCAACCCGGCGAAAAGAGATATTTTGATCCGCACGCCGAAGGCCTCGGTCGGACTCATGAAATAAACTTCCCCGACTGGTTTGATGAGAGAATCGATCATCGGTTGGGCAAAGAAATAACCGACGATCGAGAGTAACAGGATTGAAGTGACACACCGAATCAACCGCTTGCGCAGTTCTTCAAGATGCTCAATAAAACCCATTTCCGCGATACTGCCGGCCACGATCACTCCAACATCCGTTTAAGTTCGGCCACAAATTCTGTCTTGTCCTGGAATTTGCGGTAGACCGAGGCAAAGCGAACATAGGCGACATCATCGGTGATCCGTAATTGCTCCATGACCAACTCACCGATCTGCTGCGAGCTGACTTCTCCGCGCGAGAGGGCATGGAGCTGTTTTTCGATCTCGTCGACTATCGCTTCAATTTTCTTGGTTTCCACCGGGCGTTTTTTGCAGGCTACGCGGATACCGCTTTGCAATTTGGCGCGTTCGTACGGTTCGACGCGGCCGTCGGATTTGGCCACAGTCAAGGAGACTTTTTCGATATACTCGTAAGTCGTATACCGTTCCTTGCACTCCAGACATTCCCGGCGACGACGAACAGCGCGGCCGTCCTTGACCGAGCGGGAATCGACCACCTTGTCTTCTTCATGACCGCAGAATGGACATTTCATCGCTGTCTCCAGCCCTATCGCCGACCGCTACCAAACCACCGACACTACATCTCCCCATCCAGCCAGAATGTGCGTTGCCGCACTGTCCCCAGGCAAGGCAATTTCGAGATACCCGGCGCTGCCGAACAACGCCCGATATCCACCGGCCGCCGAGGGTCCCTCGGCATAGGAGACCGCCGGGCCGGGGATTTTCCGGTTGCCTACGTGTACGGTAAAGGCGGGAACGTTGTCGTCGATTTCATCTCGATGGATTGAGGTAATCAGGTTGCCAAACCGATCGGTGGCGACAATCGCGCCGGTGATTTCCTGGTCGTCAAGAGTATTCTCCGGCCAGGGCAGCGCGACCGGATTATCGATTTGCGGGCCTAATTCGGCCGGATCGAGTCCATTAGCCAAATGGGCCGCCGCCGGGGCAAAAATATCACGGCCGTCGAAAGTCGTCGACCGGCCGGTGAGGAGATATTTCTCGTTTTCGATGGAAAAAATACGCTGCGGCGACTCGCGGCGAAATACCAGGCCAAAAACCCCATTGTCCGGGCCGACGAATATCTGTCGTTCGGTGAGGGCAGCCAGCCGTCGGCGGTTCGTGCCGACACCGGGATCGACAACGGCGAGATGAATCGTGGCCGGGGGATAATAGAGGGCGGCGGCCTCCAGCGCCATCGCGGCCTGGACGATATTCTGCGGGTCGATCTGGTGGGCGCAATCGATGATGTTCGCCGGCGAACATATCGAGAGAATCACCCCTTTGACCGCGCCGACATATCCATCGTCGCCGCCAAAATCAGTCGTCAGCGTGATTATCGGTCCGGGAAGGTTCATCGGATTGTCTTTTTGATATCGAGCAGTTTGAGGGTAAACCGGGAATCCTGTTTGCGGGTGAATTTCTTTCCCGCCACAGAGATGAAAAATTCCCCGGTGACCGCAATTGTCCCGGAGAACAGATGCCCGGCATAGGGAGTCATCCTGCGGTCGGAGATGACGACATGGGCATGGACAAACGGCTTACCTTCGACATAGGCGATGTTCCCGGTGAGATTGACCAGTTCATACACACCGGGAAATTTCTTTTCGAGGTATTTGACTTTATTGCGGTCGAAATAGCCGAGGGTCACATTCTCTACCGCGCCGATGCCGGTAACCGCTCCGCCGCCGATCCTTTTTTTGGCGATAAAATCACATAGACTGGTCAGGACTTCTTCGCCGAGTTCCAACCGGACAAGATATCCGCCGTTGACTTTTTCGTAACGCATCGATATTCCTCCGTCACGCTGCCATTCAGCCGGGTAAGGTGGGCAAATTGCGTAGCGGACGCAAGGGAGAATGGGACAGGTATCAGGAGGTGAATCACACTCTATGGTGAGTCTTCGGTTATAATCCAACAGCAGGCAATTCAACTTGTCCGGTCCTCTGAGGGCCGCAGGGTAAATCGATCAGACAAAAAAAACCCCGGACCGCGTGGTCCGGGGGTATTGTCTTTTATGTGGACGGGATCAGCCCTTAGTGCTGTCGGCTTTGGCCGACGGCAGGGCATGGACACCTTTGGCCTTCATCTTCGCGTAATCAAAGGACTTGAATGTCGGGCTCTTCTTGTTATGGCAGGTAATACAGGTCTTCTCATCGGGAATTATCAAGCCGGCGGCCAGCGCCAGTTTGTGTTGTTTCTCACGGTCGGCTTTGAATTTTTTCTTACTCATGATCTTC
>JAJRUJ010000114.1 GCA_024277855.1 Candidatus Zixiibacteriota bacterium | reverse complement strand
ATACTAAAATCAAGGCAAACGATATTTTGATCGTTATCGGTGAGGCCTCAAATCTGGTTAAGCTGCAGGAGCTGACCGCCGGGACAACAACCCCAGTCTCCGAGACACCGGCCGAAGAGACCGCGTGATGGCGTCTGACGTTCCTGACGGTAACGACAATTACCGGCAAATGCCTCCCGGATTCACACTGTATCTCTATATTATATTAATCGGGTCAATGTGGAAACCTGAAGCGACAGATGAGCATGAATCAACCAACCGACGAAAGTCCCGCAAAATCGTTGTATCAGAATCCCCCCCGTGTGATTCTGATGGCGGGCAAAGGCGGGGTGGGCAAAACCACGATCTCTGCCGCCACCGGATTAGCCTGTGCCCGGGCCGGAATGAAGACATTGGTTATTTCTCTCGATACCGCTCACTCCCTCGCCGATTCATTCGATGTCCCCGCCAAACTCCACGATAAACACCAGGGACTTCCCTTCCCGGTTGCCGAACGGCTCGAAATCCAGGAGTTGGACGTCCAGGAGGAAATCGAGCGGTATTGGGGTGAAGTGTATACCTATACTTCCTCGCTCCTTTCTTCGACGGGACTCGACGAGGTTGTCGCCGAGGAATTGGCGGTCATCCCCGGGATGGACGATGTCGTCGGTTTATTGTACTTGAATAAATATGCCCGGGAAGAAAACTACGATGTCGTCATTCTCGACTGCGCGCCCACCGGTGAGTCGTTACGTTTCGTCTCTCTGCCGCAGACGCTTGAGTGGTATTTCAAAAAATTGTTCAAACTTGAACGCAACCTCATGCGCCTTGTCCGGCCGCTCGCCAAAAAAGCAATTGATGTCCCGTTGCCTGAGGATGTTGTCTACCGCGATTTGGAATCGCTGTTTGCCCGGCTGGAGGGGGTTGACCGGCTGCTGCTGGACAACACAATCACCACGGTGCGCCTGGTAACCAATGCCGAGAAAATGGTGATCAAAGAGACCCAGCGCGCTTTCATGTATTTCTCGCTTTATCGGATGACCACTGACGCGATTATCATTAACCGACTTTTCCCGGAAAACACCGGCAACTCGTACTATCATCAATGGACCGACACTCAACGGCGGCACGTTGCCGAGATTGAGGAGATATTCGCCCCGGTCCCGGTCTGCAAACTGCGCCTCTTTGAAGATGAAATCCTGGGAACCGAGCGGCTGGGCCGGCTCGGCGAAGAATTATTTGCCGAAAAAGACCCGGTGGGCATCTGGTTTTCCAAGCGACCCAATCGCTTCGTCCGCGGCGAAAACGGGAATTACATCGTCGAAATCGACCTGCCGTTTGTCAGCGCCGCCGAACTTAACCTGCATCGAGAAAAGGACGATCTCATCGTCCGGGTCGGGAATTTCAAGCGTCATATCCCCCTTCCTCGGGCAATCCGCCGCCTCAAGCACAAAAAAGCAAAGATTTCCGCCGGCATATTGTATATTACTTTTGCTGATGAAAATCGGAGCGAGTGATGAGTGATACGAAAAAAGAGACAACCGAATCTCTGTTTGACGCCATCTGCGAGATCGTCCACACCGGTGCGGCCCTGGTCGAAGAGATCATCGAGACCGCCAAACCACCCGAAGAGGAATGCCGCAAATTCAAACGACAATTCTGGGAATTCGGGGCGAAGGTCGCTTCGGGAATTCAGACAATCGCCGATTCGAAATTGCGCGAGCTGAAGAACACCCCGGACCAGCCACGGCACGCCGAATCGATCATCGTCGACGAAGAATAACCGTGAATACCAATGCGGGGTATTCAGCGCATGGACACCGCCAAACTGCTCAAAGACTGCTTTCTTTGCCGGGAACTCGACACGGCCGAACTTCATGAACTCGCCGAAATCGTCATCATCCGTTCCCTGAATAAAGGGGAACAACTTTTCTGGGAAGGCGACAAGGCGACCGGTTTTTTTGTGCTATTGCGCGGCAGGATGCGGGTATTTAAGGCCTCCCCGGAGGGCAAAGAATTCACCATCCATCAGATCGACCCCGGCCAGATGTTTGCTGAGGCCGCAATTTTTTCGCGGGGAGGTTTCCCGGCGAATGCCGCCGCCCTGATCGACTCGACAGTTGCCTTTTTCCCGAAGGATCGTTTTCTCGACTTGATTGGCCGCTCACCACAGATTTCGCTCAAAATGATCGCCGGTTTAGCTAAATTTGTCCGTGAATTCAACCAACATGTTGAGAATCTGTCACTTAAGGAGGTCCCGGCCCGGTTGGCCGGATTCCTGCTGGATGAGCATCTACGTACTGATTCCGCTAAAATTATTCTGAATACCCCCAAGGCCTAACTGGCTAAGAGACTGGGCGCAACCAGTGAAACATTGTCTCGCAACCTTAAGAAACTCCGCGAATTACAGATTATTTCCGTTGACGGCAATAAAATCGCTCTCCTTGATCTTGTCCGGTTACAATCCATTGCTGATGGCCAAAAAATTTGATATTTTTCATCCTAAATTGACCTACATCAAGGTGTCGATCTCCCATATTTCCGATCCCTGTGATCGGATATTACAGAGGGAGGCAAAATGGCCACGAGAGAAATACTCCTTATCGATGAAGAATTATGTGACGGCTGCGGAGATTGTATCGTCGCCTGTGAAGAAGCGGCGCTTAAAATAATCGAGGGTAAAGCTCGTCTGATTAGTGACTCTTATTGCGACGGTCTGGGTGCCTGCCTCGGTGAATGTCCACAGGGGGCCCTGACCATCGAAACCCGGGAAGCGCCCGAATTCGACGAAGAAGCGGTCACCAGACACCTGGCGAGGACAGGGGCAGCAAATACAGCTCCGGCCATGCCGCCCGGCGGTGGTTGCCCGGGATCGGCCGTGCGAAACCTGGGAGCGGCTCCTCCTGTCACGCAAGCGGCAGATTCAAAACCGATGCCGACGAATTCACTGCTTGGACATTGGCCGGTGCAGTTGATGCTCGTCCCGCCACACGCGCCGTTTTTGCAGGATGCGGATCTCCTCATTTGTGCCGATTGCGTGCCGTTCACTGTCCCCGATTTCCATGAACGTTATTTGCGCGGCCGGGCGGTGGTGGTCGGCTGCCCCAAACTTGATGATCTCAATCATTATCTGCAAAAGTTAAAAGAAATGTATGCACAGGCACGCCCGCGCCGGATCACCGTCTTGCGCATGGAAGTCCCCTGTTGCGGCGGCATCGCCCAGGCGGCGATCCAGACCCGTAATGAAGTGACACCACGCATTCCACTGGAAGTACATACTATCGGCATTCAGGGCGGCATCGTCACCGAGATAGTTCCTCCGGGAGGCGACGCAAACCAATCGGCCTTTGGCATGGTGGGATGAGATGTGTTCCCGGTTAAAGACGACTCTCGACCGAACGCGATTTTGGGGAATTAAAAATCCGCTCCGGTCCATAACTGCACCGAATGCACCAACGCAGTCATCACCGCATCCGCGACGGGAAAAAGACGTACAACCGGTGCGCCGGACGATCCAGATCGCCTTTGTCGGCTTGTGTATTTGGATTGGGATCGAGTTTTACTTGTTTGTCCAGTCTCTCGAATCCGCCGGCGGCCCTGTGGTGGGACGGCCTCCCGGCGTTGAGGGTTTTCTGCCGATTAGTTCTTTGATGAGTTTGTATTACTTTCTCCAATCGGGGGTCATCCATCCCGCCCATCCCGCCGGCCTGTTTATCCTGGTCGCGATCCTGACGATTTCGTTTGTCTTCGGCAAATCGTTTTGTTCCTGGCTGTGTCCGGTCGGTTTCCTCTCGGAGATGCTGGGGAACCTCGGCGAAAAACTCTTTCGACAGAAACTGGCCCTGCCTCATTGGCTGGATTACCCGTTGCGCAGTATTAAGTATCTCCTCCTGGGCTTTTTTGCCTGGGCAATTTTCTTTGCGATGAACGAGCCGGCGCTCAAGGCCTTCCTCGACAGTTCCTACAACCAGGTCGCCGACATAAAGATGTATTATTTCTTTGCGAAGATTTCACAGTTCTCGGCAATCGTGATTGCGAGTCTAATATTGCTGTCAATCGTCGTGCGGAATTTCTGGTGTCGTTATCTTTGTCCCTACGGCGCTTTGCTCGGGGTCTTTTCATTGCTCAGCCCGCATAAGATAAAACGTAATGCCGAAACCTGTATCGACTGTGGTCAATGCGCCGACGCTTGCCCGTCGAATATCAAAGTTGACAAGACTGGCACGGTAATCTCCGACGAATGCACTACCTGCCTGGCCTGCCTCGATGCCTGTCCGGTCACCGACTCGCTTTCACTCAGGTTTGTGGTGACGAAAAAACGCGTCGCCAAAAAAACTGTTGCGGCGGGAGTTATAATTGGGTTTATCGCCATTACGGGGTTTGGTGTGGTCACCGGCCACTGGCAAAACAACATTTCGCATGAAGAGTATCTGCGACATCTGCGACTCCTCGAAAGCTACGGCCACCCGACCGGCAGTGCTGAAATCGAAGATTTGAACCGACGGGCGAAACCGTCGACACCGGCAAACAAGACGGAAAATCCGGTTTCACCGACGGATGATGAAACCGAAAAATGAAAAACTTGGGAATAATCCAATCACCATACATTAATCGGGGAGGGTCTATGAAATACAGATCGACTGTTTTGTACCTTGTAGTGATGTTGCTCATTTGCGCAACACCGGCCTTTGGCGAAACAGAGGTAGACATCACTGGTCAGGTTCGCGTGCGTTCCGAGGCCAGTGATCGGACATTCGAAGAATACAACCAGGTTCTCGAATACACCGACATGCGCTCACGGGTCACAGTCGAGGCGCTGATCGACAGCAACACCCATGCTGTCATTCAGTTTCAGGACAGCCGGCGTCTCGGCGCGAACACGGCGATGAATACCCCGGCCTCCGGGTCATTGAATGACGGCAAGAATGTCGACATTCATCAGGCCTACATCCAAATCGACCGCCTCTGGTCGGACGGCTGGGGAGCAAAGGCCGGGCGATTTGAACTCAATCTCGGCAACCAGCGCGTCTTTGGCGCGGTCGGCTGGCACAATGTCGGCCGGGTCTGGGAAGGCGGCTCGGGCTGGTACGATGAAGAATCGATCAATATCACCGGCTACTGGCTAAAGAGAATGGAACTTAATTACTGGGGATACAACCGGGATTTCGACATCATCGGCACGAATGTAACAATTAAGCGGGTTGGCGTGCAGATGTTTGCATTCTATGAACTAAACGCTTTTGATGTGGGTCTTGTCCGGGGCAGCCACCGGCTCGATCGGCTGAGTCTGGGTATGTATTACCAGCACGTCTACGATCAACTCGATGTCATTTTCAACGGGGTCTATCAATTCGGCGATATCATGGACCAAACCGATCTTGCGGCTTTTTTGTTTACGCTCGAAATCGGCCATACTCTTCCCGGCAAAGCCAAAGCGCGTATCGCCGCCGGTGTGGACTATGCCTCCGGGGATGACGATCCGAATGACGGCGAATCCAACACCTATAATAATTTGTATTACACGGGTCACAAATTCCGCGGGTACATGGATTATTTCCTTAGCTCCGGAACCGCGGGATTGGTTGACCTGATGCTCCGGGCCAAAGGTGATATTGCATCGGGCTGGCTGGTCAAAACAGATTTACATTATTTCAAGACCGCCGCGGAGTACATCGATTTTACGGGCAATAAAACGACAGATGTCGGTATTGAAATCGACGGTAGTGTCACGACCAATACCGTCGCCGGCGTCGACCTGACCGCCGGGGCATCACTGTTTTTCCCGACGGAGGCGTTCGCCGGCAGGTTTGATCCCGAAACGGGTGCCTGGTTCTACACTATGGCCACGGTGAACTTCTAACATGAACCGGGGGAGTTGATGAAAGTTCTTTCTGTAATGAGGATGTCGGTATGCGTGCTGTTGTGTTTGGTTTTTTTGGGAATTACCAGCGGCTATGCATCCGAAAAATGCATGACCTGCCATGAGCAAAAATCGCCGGGACTGTATCGGCAGTGGAAAGAATCGACGCATGCCGCCAATGGAATTACCTGTATCGATTGTCATGGTGCAAATGAGGGCGAATCGGACGCCTTTTTGCATGAAGGCGAATTGATCGCCACGCTGGTTACGCCACAAGATTGCGGCGCATGTCACGAACAGGAAGCAACCGAAACTGACAACTCATATCATGCCACCGCAGGGTTGATCCTGGATTCGAAGGACGCCTATCTGGCTCATGTTGCCGGCGGGTCCCCTGTGGCTATTGCCGGGTGTGAGCAATGTCACGGATCCAAAGTTGTTATCGACCCTGATTCTCCCAACAAACTGGCGCGCAACAGTTGGCCAAATACCGGGATCGGCCGTCTCAACCCGGATGGCTCCAAGGGTTCCTGCACCCCCTGTCATACCCGTCACGGCTTCGACAAAGCCCAGGCCCGTCGGCCCGAGGCCTGCGCCAAGTGCCATTTGGGACCCGACCACCCGCAAAAAGAGATCTACGATGAATCCAAACACGGCAACGCCTTCTATACCAACGTTGACAAGATGAACTTGAATGCTGAAGACTGGGTGGTGGGCCAGGATTATTACGCCGCCCCGACCTGTGCCACCTGCCATATGTCGGCCACCGGCAAACAACCGGTCACCCACGATGTCGGGAAACGCATTTCCTGGACGTTGCGCCCACCCGTATCAAAACATAAGGAAAACTGGGAGGCCAAACGCGCCAACATGAAAGATGTCTGCACGGCCTGTCACGGGGCGTCTTTTGTCGACGGACATTACTATCAGTTTGATGCGGTGGTACGTCTATACAATGAGAAGTTCGCCAAACCAGCCGGAGAAATCATCAATCTGGTCAGGAAAAACGGCCTGCTGGAAAATAAAGCCGGTTTCTCAAATGATATCGAATGGACATATTGGGAAATCTGGCATCACGAGGGTCGTCGTGCTCGTCATGGCGCAGCAATGATGGGGCCGGATTACACCTGGTGGCACGGGATATACGAGGTTGCACAAAATTTCTACTTCAAACTTATCCCGCAGGCACGGGCCTATAACAACCCGGAAGTCAACGCCTATCTGGACAAGTTGCTCACCGAAGATCCAATGCATAACTGGTTATCCCGGGAAAGTGCCGACCTCAAAAGTGATATCCGTTCCGGTAAAATGCAGAAAGTGTATAAAAAACTATTCGAAATGCGTTAGCCCGTATGGACTGAGTACAGGCAAGGCGTAATTGCCCGGTCCACTGAAGATAGCTGGGAATACTCGACTCCGACCGGAGTTAAAAGAAGACGGCCGTCACCTGCTGGTGGCGGCCGTTTCTGATCTAAAACGTGCCGGTTTTTACCCCGCTACATTCGGTAACCAAAGGTCAGGAAAACCCGCCTGGTTTTATATTCCTCGGTGTAAGGCCGCGGATCGAGATATTGGAGCGTGTACCCGCCGATTACCGCCGCCAGATCGACAGTCATCACCCGATCGACTAAAAATCCGACGCCAAAGGTAAAATATTGCCGATCCTGATCGACATATTCCGACGGGAACGGCAACGGGTCGCGGAAGAATCCCGCGCGCAGGCTGACCCCCGGTCCCGGTAAAATATATTCCGCCCCCACCCGCAATTCCAGCGCTTCGCCATAATTATCCTGAATAACCGAATTCAGGTCCTGGCTGAAACCGTCGGTGTATTCAAACTCCGACCAGTCGGTGTATTTCAAGTCCAGCGCCAGATTCAGTTGTTCGTACGAATAGCCGAAACCGAGTCCGAACGAAAACGGATGGCGCATATTATATTCGATGGAACGCGGATCGTCGATCGTCCATTCCCAGCTTGATTCAGCCATCACCGTATCGTAAAACTCATACCCCTCCGCTGTCGATGTTTCTTTAACATTCCAGAATGAGGGGGTTTCAATGACTGCGCCGATGTTCAAGTTCGGCGAGGCCTGATAAGTCAAGCCGAAGGTTCCGGAGACTCCGATATGATCGGAGGATACCGCGTCGAATTCACTGATTTCACCATAAACGGTATCGCCGACATCCGGCGCATAATAATTCCACTGCTTGAAATATTCAGAGCCATATTCGGCAGTCCCGGTATAGACCAAAAGCGCCGCGCCGACAGCCATCTTCGGTGAAATCTCCGAGGCCACCCCACCCGTCCAGGCCCAGATCCCGCCCGATTCGGTTTCGACAATATTCTCATCAATGTACTCCTCGGCGCTTTTTTCATCGATTAGTTCCTGCCTAAACGCCCGGTCGAAATTCTTCACGCGGTGAACCCCAAATGCCGCGACCAAACTCCCCCGGTAGGTCGGCGCCGGGATGGCCACCGAGAGACCGTCCAGATGGGTTTTATTCAGATCGCGCTGTCCGGTGGATCTAATGGAAGTGAACCCGGGGTAACGTCCCCGTTCATAGGTCGTCGTATTCTCGATCCGTATTTGCGCCAGGCCGCCCCGAACCTCCAGGCGGCGAATGCGTGCCAGCGCCGCGGGGTTATAAATCAAGGCCGACCCGTCAAGCTAGGTGGCAATACCGGTCTGTCCCATTGCCATCGCCCGCGCGTCCGTACCAAAGAAATTTGCCGCAGAAACTTCATGGTTAAGAATCAGACTATCGATTTGACCGCCATACCCGGTGGCGGGGCCTGCTACGATTATAGCAATCACCGCAAATAACACACATGTGTTCTTCATCCGTATCACCGTCCCAATCACGACCACGACATGTTCCGCCGGGAACCTTGAGAATGTTCACCAACATCGGTCTGCGTGGAGGCCCCGGATTAACGGCCGCGTTTTTTCTCTTTAGCCGCCGCCTTACCGGTTGTTTTGACTTTCTTCCCTGTCTTGTTTGCCGAATCGCTCTCGCCGGCATTGTTGCTCGACGAACTCGAACTGTCGTCTTTCTTAGCCGCCGTTATCGTTGTCTTGCCCCTTTTGCCGACGGTTTGGTCTCCGGCCGTAGTCCCGGAGTCACCCGTCGGTTTCGTCATGCCCCCGCCGCCGCCACCACCGTCACGCTGGAACCGGGAGTTTGCTCCCCGGATGTACGGCGGGGCCATGCCTCCGCCGCGCGATCGTGACATCTTGTCGTGCGCGCCGCCCCCAGCAACTACATCATCCTCATTATCATACTCCCCGTCATACCAATAACGCTCCCACCACCAGGGATAGGCATAGTACTGCCCCCAGCGGGGATTATCAAAATAGTAAGCGGGGTAATCGCTGTAAAAATAGCCGTAGGGGTAATCGTGATAGTCCGGATGACATTCCAGACAATTTTCCCGGTAATACTCCTGCGAATATTCGCGGCCATCGTTCTGGGCGGGCGGGTGTTTCAGGATGGTATAACACCCCCCAAAACCGAAGAGAAATATAATCAACAAGGCAGGTAACATTACGCGGGTGTTTTTCATCTATTATCCTCTCGTCTCCCCATTCTAAAAATATTCCATATAGAGTATACGCAATTCACGGCCGATGGAGGTTACCCCCCGGCGATTATCGAGAAGATTTTTTAAGTCCGCCTCAATTTTTAATCGCTCCATCACCAACCAGCGCGCCCCCACATTCAAATATCCCCACCCTTCCCCGAGGGCCAGGGTATCGCGATCATCATTGAGCGCCATATCATATTCGGCCACCAGGGCGAATTCATTAGGAAACTGGACGTCAAACCCGAAGAAAAAGTTGATATTCTCATCACCATCGACATCATGTTCCAGACTATAGTTGATCCCGGCATGAACGCCGGTATAGAAGTCTCCTCCCGGTCCAAGATACCCTTTCGAGGCGACACCGTAAAACCCGCGGGATTTGATTTCATATCGGTCGAGACTATCGACCCAACTGCCGTACCCCTGCGAATTGAACCCGACCGTGATCGCAGGCAACGCCAGGGTTTCCTTGATTATCTGCAGTTTGATCTGAAATTCCACCTGCGGATTCCAGATCGGCTTTCGTTCGGATAAAATACCTTCCGCCCCATAATACAGGCCGAGTTGTAATTGGTTGGAAAGACCGACATTGGTGCCGGCCAATACTCCGCCATCGGCATAAACCCGCAATTCCACATCGAAGGTCCCTCGCTGCAGAGTCCCGGCGGTCGGCATGTCGATTAATTGCCGAATCGGCGGCGGGGTCGCCTCCGAGATTTCAAACGACCGTCGACGCGATTGCGCGTCTGCATTTGCCCCCTGCAGACAGATAACCGCAATCACACTGAAAACTATCATTGTCCGGCGCATTGTGTGCCCTCCCTGCCCCTTGAGGTATACTTTCCTGAGTATATGGTTTGCACCAGACCCCTCACTGTCAATAGAAAACGAGTGTCCCTCCCCCCATCGTACCGCGATTTTTCGTCGAACATGTCCGCACCCGTTGTACCCACAGAGATACATCTCGATCATTAGCAATAATGATGCCATCCGGGAAAAGCACATCCCAACCATATCCTGCTGTCACTCACAGCGTTAACAGCAGAGAGATTGGTCGGCGAGCTTGCCCCTTCAAGCTGCCCTGATTTGGGGCACACACCTGCACAATAACCGGGCACCACACAAAAACATTGCTCCCGAAACCGTCAGATTTCGGGAGCGTTATTGTCGGGTCACCTTGGGCAGGATACCAGGGGAAATTACGACTCCCGCCGCACGGTGAAACTTAAGGTGACCTCTTCCCCCGCCGGGACCGGAATATCGAACTCCGCCGTCCGCGCATCTTTCTTCCGATATTCATGTGTCGCGTTACGGATTGTCCAATCGCCCCAAATCCGCTCAACCACGGTGATCGTCACGGCCTTGTCTTTTCGGTTTCGGAGGGAAACCTCGATATCATCCTCGGAAATGCGGCTCGTGATTTTGCGATGATCTTTTACCGTTCTTTCACCGACAATATCAAACGCATTACCCAGGTATACCCGGACCTTCTCTTTTTTCGGCGTGTGGTCGATTAAATCCTCACCGACAAATTCGAGTGAGCCGTCATCGGCGGCTTTCATTACGCGGATTTTCCCCTTCGGCAATGGGATGCCCAGTCCGGCGGCCTCGGAATTTTCGAATTCGACATTCACCAGGACTTTCTTATCATCTCGTTGCCCATTGTAGGTGAATATCTTTTTCGCCGCGACATCGACCGGCGCAAATAGCGAAAGCTGCTTGATCTCGTTGTCCCGCACCGTGGCCGGCCGCGTCAGCGTATAAAGATGATACTCGAAAAACGACTCCTCTTCGAATGACGGCGCACGCGCGGCCAGCATCATATCTGTTCTGCCCCCGCGCATATATTTTTTGGCTTCCTCGACCGTATGCACGTCACCGGCAATAAGTTTGAGCTTGGCGTCCTTGTAAGTCGTTCCCGACCGGTTGTCCACCGAAACCCAGCCGGCCAGGTTCAAACGATTGTCATTGGCATTGACTATCGCCACATACTCGGCATGCCAGTTGATCTTTTTGGTCAGGTAGCGGACCTCGCAAGACTGCCGGCCGGCCAGTTTGGAGTCAAGCAGCCAAACCAGGGTGGGGCGGGTGATCAGGCCTTCCGGTAATTTTGGAAAGGCCATATCCCGTACCGCGTCGCGCGCAATAATACGAATCCCGCCATCCGGGTCCATCAGGGTGAGACCACCGGCGGTCGAGAGTAATGTCCCCGTAAAAAGCTTATCCTCCTTGGTGATAACCTGGATTTCCTTGTCGATATACTTCTGCAGAATTTTGTCCGATCCGACCAGATCGTACCGGTAATTTTGTTCCAGGATTTGCACGGCATCAGGTTTGCCAACCACCGAAAAACTCACGGAAGTAGGATCGATTGCCGAAGCCACGTCGGTGAATTTCAACTCCGAATCCCCGGCCGACAACTCCAGTTGTCGGACATCCTTGACCAGGGCCAGGTCATTGTTGTAAATCGTTATACCGACTTCCGCCTGGGTGACGGTTACCGTTGCCACCAACACGACACAGAAGACTAACGCGATTTTTTTCATGCCCGTCCCTCCTATTTGATTGTTGTACAACCACCCAAAAGATCACGATCACATAATTATCCGGCAAGGACTATTTTCCGGTCTCAGTCCCCGGGCTGATTGAAGGCCAATGCGGCAGATCCGGGTCTCCGCCTTCCACACATAAGAACGCCCGGGAGCTGATTTGTTTACACATCCCGGGCGAACAATCGAGAGGATTACCAGCAATTACCAGCCAACCAGTTTCTCCAAATGATCATTGAGTTGGGTCAGCATCTTTTCGAAATCAACCCGTTTGGCTCTCTCTTTGGCCACGACTTCTTCGGGGGCGCGGTCGAGAAAATCGACGTTACCCAGTTTTTTGCTGATTTTCTCCACCTGTTGAGCTACCCGGTTGATCTCTTTTTCGAGCCGTTTACGCTCGGCCTCGATATCGATGACCCCCTCCAACGGGATGAAAATCTCCGCGTCTCTAATCACCGCCGAAGCCGACGGCGTGGGCTTGGTGAGATCGGGGCCTACCGAGAGATTTTCCACTCGGGCGAGGATGCAGAGATTTTCACGGTATGTCTCGAGAATCCGGCACAATTTTTTGTGATCACTGCGGACGATCACTTCCACCCGCTTGCCGGGGGGGATTTTCATCTCCGCGCGGGTGGTGCGAATGGCGGAGATGACCGTCTGTACCCGTTGAATCGCATTTTCGAGCTTGGTATCTTCCCATTGTTTATCCGGCTCAGGCCACCCACCGACAACGATATGCTCTGCCTCCCCGGGATCGGCCAGCGGGGCCATCAACGACCACAACTCCTCGGTCACATACGGCATCAGCGGATGTAACAACTGGAGCACTTTGCGCAAAACGAAACGAGAAACGGCCTGGGCCCGCGCCTGTTCTTCCGGGTCGTCTTCGTTGTAAAAACGCGGTTTGACAAATTCCAGATACCAATCACAGAATTCGGCCCAGACGAAATCGTATAACCCTTTCGCGGCGGTATTAAACCGGAATGAATCGAGGTCGTCGGTGGTCGATCGTATCGCGTGCGACAATCGACTCAAAATCCAGCGGTCGGTCGGATGCAGTTTTTCCTTCTCATCGGCCAACTTGACCGGGGTGACTTCGTCGGGTTGGTTGGCCAACACTAACCGGGCGGCATTCCACAACTTGTTGGCGAAATTACGCCCCTGGTCAAAGGTGTTAAATCCAACCTGCGGGTCCTGCCCTTCCGGTGAGGCCAAAACCAGACTTATCCGCAACGAATCGGCGCCGTATTCTTTGATGATGTCCCGGGGATCGATCCCGTTGCCGAGTGACTTGGACATCCGAATACCGTTGCTGTCACGGACGGTACCGTGAATATAGACGTCGGAAAACGGGATCTCACCGATAAACTCACAACCGGCCATCACCATCCGCGCAACCCAGAGATAGATAATCTCCGAGGCGGTAAATAACGCCGCGGTCGGATAAAATGCCTTTAGTTCGGGTGTCTTCTCCGGCCACCCAAATGTCGAGAACGGCCAAAGCCAGGAGGAAAACCAGGTATCGAGGACATCAGAGTCCTGGACAAAATCACCATTCTCCGGCGGT
>JAJRUJ010000113.1 GCA_024277855.1 Candidatus Zixiibacteriota bacterium | reverse complement strand
GCCCCTGTTCCAATAGATAACGATATCGCCGGTTCGATTCGGCGGCGGTGCCGAAACCGGCGTATTGCCGCATCGTCCAATGGCGGCGGCGATACATGCCGGGGTAGACTCCCCGCGTGAACGGATATGATCCCGCGTCACCCAGGTCGGTTTGCGGGTTGAACCCTTCGGGTAGATCGGCGTACTGTTCGTCGATCTCGATATCGGAAGTCGTGCGGATTTTTTTCTGCTGATCCATGAGCAAGTTTCAGTATTTGGTTTTTTTGCCGGAGGCGAATCGGAACCTGACCAATGAGGTCGCAATCATATCAAGCCAATACCAGCAATATTTTCCCCTGGTCGACCGCTTCCTGTTCGTCGCAGTTAATCGATTTAACCACGCCGTCGCGAGGGGCCTTGACCTCATTTTCCATTTTCATCGCTTCGATGATCAGCAGTCGGTCACCTTTGGCCACTTTTTGCCCTGCCGTAACGAATTTCCGGAGGATCAAGCCGGGCATGGGCGCCTTGATTTTGGCTTCGCCGCCGCCGTTGTCGGCCGCACCGGCCAGACGGCGTAATTCGGCGAGCCGCGTATCTTCCACGAGGCAGTCAAATCGCTCGCCGCCATAATAAATCTGCAGTTGACCGTTCTCCGGTTCGATTATCAGGTTATATGAGCGGCCGTCGAGGAGAAGCGACATATCTCGATCCCGGGTGAGCCATTCCCAATCGGCTTCGACATGTTTCCCGTCAATCGAGAGTTGCAGGTGGTCGGCGCGTTCGACAACATCGACGGCGAAGCGGTGATCGTTGATCATTACGGAGTATTTCATCTGATTATGATCTCTTCTTCGTCATGAACGACCACCCGGACCACTGATCGAACGAAGGGACAGGCGGCGGCCATTCACTTTCCAATTAAGATTTCGCCGGCCGGTCGGCGGCGCCGCTGTTTTTTTCTTGGCTCGGCGGTACTCATATATTGCCGCGGCCAAGGCCAGCGGCCTGAGTGCGTTCTCATCAATATCGAGACAGCCGGTGATTGACTCGAAATGCTCGTCGACAAAATGCGTCGAGATATCACCCGAACGGAAGAGCGGGTGTTTAAGCGCCCAGCAATGGAATTTGATCGTCGTGGCGACACCGGCAATTTTATATTCCTCGAGGGCACGGATCGCGCGATTGATTGCCTCCTCGCGGGTTTCCCCCCAGACCGCCAGTTCGGCAATCAGCGGATCATAGTAGATTGGAACCTCGGCCCCTTCATAGGTCCCGGCATCCAGGCGGATTCCCGGGCCGTGCGGTTCACGGTAGACGCTGAGCGTCCCCGGCGAGGGGAGAAAGTTGTTCTTGGGGTCTTCCGCGTAAATCCTGAATTCGATCGCATGGCCATGCGGCGTAATCTGATCCTGTTGATAGGGGAGTTCCTCACCGGCGGCGACCAGCAACTGTGCCTTGACCAGGTCTAATCCGGTGACCAATTCGGTGACCGGGTGTTCTACCTGCAGGCGGGTGTTCATTTCCAGAAAGTAGAATTTCCGCTCTGTATCGACTAAAAACTCAACTGTACCGGCATTGATATATCCGCAGGCCCGAGCGGCGGCGATTGCCGCCTCACCCATCTGCCGACGGAGGTCGGCGGTCATGATCGGCGAGGGAGATTCTTCGATGACCTTTTGATGACGCCGCTGAATCGAGCATTCGCGTTCATTGAGATGAATAATATTGCCATGTTTATCGGCCAGGATCTGAATCTCAATGTGTCGCGGGTGTTCCAGGTACTTCTCCCAGAAAACACGGCCGTCGCCGAAGGCCGATTTGGCCTCGGAGGATGCACCCTCGAGTGCGGTCTGGATCTCGTCCGCGCAATGGACAACCCGCATTCCCTTGCCGCCGCCACCGGCCACCGCTTTTAACAGGATGGGGAACCCCGCCTTTTTGGCTAACGGGATGATTTCAGCCACATCTGTTATCGGCTCACGTGATCCGGGAATGACCGGCACGCCGGAATCTTCCATCATTTGACGGGCGGCAATCTTATCGCCCATTGAACCGATTGCCCGGGCGGGAGGGCCGACAAAATTCAATCCCGCCCCGAGACAGGCGGCAGCAAATTCGGCATTCTCGGCAAGGAACCCGTAGCCCGGATGGACGGCGTCTGCGCCGGTTTGCAATGCTGCGTCGACGATTTTGTCGATACACAGATATGATTCGGCGGCAGGTGGCGGTCCGATCAGCACGGCCTCATCGGCCATCAATACCGGCAATGCCCGACGGTCGGCTTCAGAGTAGATTGCGACCGTCTTAATGCCCAGATCGCGGCAGGCGCGGATGATGCGAACGCTGATTTCTCCGCGATTGGCAATGAGGAGTTTCTTAATCATTGGTCGTCCACACTCCTTAACACCGTATTATAGGCATTTCCACCCAACGATCCACCCGGTTTTTGCCAGAGTGTGGTAATCGAGGAACGCCAATGGGGTTTACGCAGTTTCCCGGTCAGTTGGTGATACGCATATGAGATGTGGAATGCCGGTTTGGATTCGAGATGCAAATCTTCGACACACCACTGACGCACCGGCACCAACCCCCCGCAGGTGAGGCGAAAATCCCGTGGTCGATTAAACCGGTGAAACGTCTTGTAATCTGTACCGCCGGAACAACCGTAAATTGCGCGGGTGAGTGTGCGTTTTATTGAACGGGGGAGAAGCCGACCGAGAAACACGAGCGGGTGATACTTGTTCGTCGTCTGGGTTAAGACAAATCCGCCCGGAACCAGGATGCGGGCAAATTCCGCAAAGACCTTTACCGGTTCGGGTAAATGTTCGAGGACGAATCGGCAACCGACTAAATCGAAACTCTCCGAGGCAAACGGCAATCGCGCCAAATCACCGCAACAGTAATCCCGCACTTTGCCGCGTCGCGCGAGATCGATACCCAGTTTGAATCCGTCGAACTCAAGATCGCTGACTGTTTCGTTGGCGCCGCACCCGGCGTCCAGGAATGATTTCGCGTCCTGTAGACAAGATTCCAATTGATCGAAATAGACTTCCCAACGAAAACGATATTGCGGATCGTGATCGGCGAGGTACTTTCGCGCCCAGGCAAGGTGTTTGTCTCGATATTCGGTCATCAGGAAAAATGAGACAGACAACCATTCATCGGTGTGCAGGGCGGTAAGGCCGGACGCCCGATCACAGGGGCAGGTTGCCGTGTTTTTTAGGCGGCATTGAATCTTTTTTGCCGTCCAAAAGGGTCAGCGCTTTGATCAACCGTTGGCGGGTATCGGCCGGTTGGATGACATCATCGATATAGCCGTGAGAGGCGGCAACATACGGGCTGGCGAATTTTTCGCGGTAATCCTCGATCTTCTTGTCCAATTCAGCCTGCGGGTTTTCCGAGGCGGCAATTTCCTTTTTGAAAATGATCTCCACCGCGCCCTGGGGACCCATAACCGCAATTTCGGCGGTTGGCCAGGCAAGGTTGACATCGGCGCGGATATGCTTGGAGTTCATCACATCATACGCACCGCCGTAGGCCTTGCGAGTGATCACCGTGATCCGGGGAACAGTCGCCTCGCAGAAAGCATAGAGTAATTTCGCGCCATGTTTGATAATCCCACCATGTTCCTGACCGGTGCCGGGGAGAAAACCCGGAACGTCGACGAAGGTCACCAGCGGGATATTAAAACAATCGCAAAAACGAACGAACCGGGCGCCTTTGATCGATGAATTAATATCCAGCACCCCGGCCAGCACGGCCGGCTGATTGGCCACAATCCCGACCGGCCGCCCACCCAGCCGGGCGAACCCCACTACGATATTGGCGGCATATTCCGGTTGGATTTCCAGGAAATCGCCCTCGTCGATAATGCGACTGATCGCATCTTTGATATCATAGGGCTTGCTGGAATCCAGCGGGACGAGAGTGTTCAATTCGTCATCGGCCCGTTCGGGTGGATCGTCGGTTTTCAGCACGGGTGGATCTTCGAGGTTATTCTGGGGAATGAATGAAAATAACTTGCGGGTCAGAAAAAGCGTATCCGCCTCATTGCCGCCGACAATATGGGCCACGCCGGATTTTTCCGCATGGGTGTCCGCACCGCCGAGACTCTCAAAATCGATGTCCTCATGGGTGACGGTTTTGACCACGTTAGGCCCGGTGACAAACATATACGAGGTGCCCCGGGTCATCAGGATGAAGTCGGTGATCGCCGGCGAATAGACCGCGCCGCCCGCACAGGGGCCGAGAATCACCGATAGTTGCGGAATGACGCCCGAAGCGAGTGTGTTTCTTAAGAAGATATCGGCGTACGCGCCGAGAGAGACAACACCCTCCTGAATACGGGCGCCCCCGGAATCGTTCAGGCCGATCACCGGAGCGCCGACTTTCATGGCGAGGTCCATAATCTTGCAAATCTTTTTGGCGTGGCCGCCGGCCAGCGATCCGCCGAAGATCGTGAAATCCTGCGAAAAAACAAAGACCGGTCGGCCGTCGATTGTCCCGCTTCCGGTGACTACTCCGTCGCCAAGCGGTCGGTTTTTGTCCAGGCCGAAATCCGACGTTTGGTGGGTGACAAATGCGTCAATTTCCTCAAAGCTGCCCTCATCGAGCAGGATGTCCAGTCGTTCACGAGCGGTAAGTTTACCCTTCTTATGCTGGGCTTCAACCCGTTTCGGCCCGCCGCCCGCGAGGGATTTTTCGCGCATCTCTTTGAGCTTTTCCGTCTTCGGATCAGACATCTATCACTCCACGGTTAGACCCGATAATTAGCTAAATTCCAATTCCTATACCGACTTGACATCCAGCCATTTCTTGCCCTGAACAAGGTGACCGATCATGAATTCGGTCTCGTGGTCGAATCCGATGACGGCGTTCTTTTCTTCACAAAAGGCCAGCAGTTGTTTTTTGACCTTCAGGGTGTCCATCGGGTGCGTGTCGACTGAGGCGACAAACGGCGTCCTGACATGGTATTTCGAGGGGAAAATATCGGCGTAATAGACAAATATTTCCCCCGCCGATTCAACGCGCACGCCCTGGTGGCCCGGCGTGTGGCCGCCGGTTTGCTCTACGGTAATGCCCGGCAGGATCTCCTGTGTGCCGGAGACCAGCTTCAGTTTCCCCGCCCGCTCAATCGCCGCCAGCCGATTCGGATAATAGACCGCCGCGGTTCGTTCATTGGTATTGTGGGCTTCATCCCACTCAGCTTGTTGCACCACATGGACGGCATTCGGGAAAAATAATTCCGGGTTTTCGGGGTTGCCGGCAAAGAGGCCGTTGGCGTGGTCGGTGTGCAGGTGGGAAAGGATGATATAATCAATTTGCTCCGGGGTCAGCCCAGTCGCCGCCAAACCGGCGGTCATGTTCGAATCCGTGTCAATCGCGTACATCTTTCGATCGAAACCGGAGAGCGCATCGCCCAGCCCGGCATCGAGCAGAACGTGCTTCCCGTCCGGCGTTTTTACCACGAAAAGATTCGTCTGCATCGCCACGCGATGTTGGTCGTCGGGCGTAACCAGTTTTTCCCACATCACCCGGGGAATTACCCCGAACATCGTCCCGCCGTCGAGACGGAATTCCCGTTCGACGAAGGCATCAATATCAAATCGGCCCACCGGCACAGATTGTATTCGGAGCGATTTGGCCTCGGGGGCGGTCTGTTTATCCACGTTTGAATACTCCCTGACCCGCCAGGCGGGTGATCAATCGGCTATCGCAATATCGTGTTGGCGATGACCAGCCGCTGAACTTCCGAGGTCCCTTCATAAATTTCGGTGACTCGCTGATCGCGGTAGAGTTTTTCAATATGCGAGAATTCGCCGATAAACCCATATCCGCCGAAAATCTGCATGGCGCGATCGACACAGAAGTTCGCCGTCTCGGTGGCATACAGTTTCGCATGCGCCGCAGCCAGCGATACTTTTTCTCCACGGTCCTGCATCAGGGCCGCCTTATAGGTCAACATCCGCGCGGCCTCGACCCGCGTATTCATATCGGCCAACATCCACTGGATTGCCTGTAATTTGGCAATCGGCGCGCCAAAGGCCATCCGCGTTTTTGCCCGGGCGACCGATTCATCCAGCGCCCGTTGCGCAATACCCAGTCCCTGGGCCGCCACCCCGACCCGCGCGCCGTCGAGCGTCATCATCGCGTAACGGAAACCCTTGTTGCGCTCACCCATCAGGTTCGAACGAGGTACGCGGACATCCTTAAGCAGGATATGGCCGGTCGTCGCGGCTTTCATGCCCATCTTGTATTCGACCGGACGGCGGGTGATCCCGGGCGTGTCGGTGTCAACCAGTACGGTGGAAATCTTGTCACGCACGCCTTCCTCATAGATCTTGCCAAAGAGGACATAGACGTCGGCGGCGTCGCCGTGCATGATGAATATCTTCTCGCCGTTGATCACAAAATCATCGCCGTCAACGGCGAATTGGGTTTGCTGGTTGGCCGCGTCAGAACCGGCTTCGGGTTCAGTCAGGACAAAGGCCGGAACAATATCACCATTGAAACATCCGGGCAGATATTTCTTTTTTTGTTCTTCGGAGGCGAAATTGTAAATCGGTTCGGTGGCCAGTACGCCGACCGCCGCCAGCAGACAAATCGGCGCATCGGTATAGCAGAGTTCCTCAATCAGTGTGGTGTATTCCAGGCTTGAACGACCCTGCCCGCCATCCTTTTTAGGGAAAGGATAGCCGACAAAGCCGGCCATACAGAGTTTCTTGTATAGATCACGGGGGAAGACGCGAGGTTCTGGCTCGCGGTCGAGTTTACGTCCGAGTTCAACGAGGTTTTCTTTCTCGGCAAAAGCGCGGACATCATCACGGACTGCCTGCTGTTTTTCGTCGAGGTTAAATCGTGGTAATGGTGGTGGTAATTTGTTCATCTCAACCCTCCAAATCTATTCTCCCGATACTTATATCTGCTCTTTTCCACCGGTCCCCACATTGATTTCCATCAACGTCGAACGGGACAAGAATTTATAATATCTCTCACAGCCCCAAATATCAATGGTTTTGTTGATGCTATTTGATTAGGCCGGTACCGGCTTATCGTATGTTGTTCAGAAAGATATGTTGCTATTTGACGTCCGGCGATGATTGTCACCGGGTGTTCAAACCGACCGAAAAAGAATGATTTGTGTTTTGGGATTTTGGCGAAATTTGTTATATAATGTATGTAAGGTTACCGCCTGTCGGTCCGCGCAGTACAAAATGGGGCGTGAGTCTCAATTTTAACATGCAACGATAGTAAATGAAAGTTATCGTCGCGCTCTCCACTTTGGGGTGAGGGGATGGGTGGCGGATATATCCGAGGGGATTTGAAGGAGCGAAAGGAGCAACAGTGAAGAGAAGCGCTTGGTTTGTATTGGTGATTGTCTCCATTTTGGTTACCTGGTCCACTGCAACCGCAGACGTGCCGATCCCGATGAACCGGTGGGTCACCGCCGGACAACCCGGCCTGCAGAACGAAGAGCAGATGTGGATCTGTCCTACCGATACCACGATCACGATTATCAATCATCGCGATTTCAGATTGGGCTACCGGCAGATCGGGTTGGGCCGTTCGACGACGAACGGTTTGATCTGGATCGACACACTGATCCATCCCGATTATCAGATATTTCCGCGCCAATCCGATCCGGTGATGACAGTGAACTCATCAGGTGATATCATCATGTGTTATCTCGATTATGATCCGAATTATGACGATCGGAGTCACCTGGCATTCCTGGTTTCTGACGATTGTGGTGAAACATGGGCGGGCCCCACGACAGTCTCGCCGACGACGGGATTTTATTTCGAAGACAAGCAGTTTATCACCTGTGACCGAACGGGCGGGACATACGACGGTAACGTCTACATCTCCTGGACTCGTTTCCCCAATCCGGACCGGATCATGTTTGCGCGTTCGACCGACGGGACCCAGACGTTCGAGGACACGATTCTCGTCGGGCCGACAACAACCTCAACTTGTTTTGGCGGACCGATCGATGCCGGACAGTTCTCGCAACCGCTGGTCGGCAAAGACGGGGCAGTCTATGTCTTTTGGCAGGCGATGACAATTGACTCGACCGGTGGATGTGAGTGGTGTCGCTCGATTCGATTCAATAAATCGACCGATGGCGGAGTGACCTGGCAGGGTGATCGACATGTTCGGTGCGTCGAAGGGTATAACTCGGTTGACGGGGGGATCGGTGTCTACAGTCAGCCAACGACAGAGGCCGATATTACCAACGGACCGCACGCGGGGAATATTTATCTCCAATGGCGTGATACCAAAGACGGTGCTCCTTACGACAGCGATATTTTCTTCATGCGCTCATTGGATACCGGACATACCTGGTCGGAACCAATTGTGGTCAACGATGACCCGGTATCGGGGGAAGTTGACCAGTTCCACAACTGGCTGGTTGCCAATGAAGAGGGAATTCTTGCTTCTCTCTGGTACGACCAGCGGGTTGATCCGGCTCATTATAAGTTTGATGTCTTTGCCGGGTACTCATACGACGGCGGCGAGACCTGGACGTCCAATCACCGGATTTCGTCGGAATCAAGCTCTCCAAGTCTGCTCAGTTCGTCGCAGGATGATTTGCCGAACGGTGATAATCTTGACGACATACAGATACCACTACAACCGACGGCCGGCCTGATCGGTGAATACATCGCGCTTACCTGTGTGGGTGATATCGTCGCGGCCGCCTGGACCGATACCCGTAATTCAACCGGGCCCGGGGATCAGGAAGTCTACTCCGCACGCTGGCATCTCCCCCTGACCGATCCCCGGTTAATCTACCCCCTGGATGGTGAGACCGTGGATGTCGACGGCCCCGGATTGTTTTGGGCGACGGCCTGGAAGGAATACGAAGACCTGTATCAACTGCAGATAGATGACGACAACGGTTTCGGCAGTCCGGAAATCGATCTGACCGTGACGGATAACTTATACGACGATCCATTGACCGGTTTGAGTGATGGCTTGTGGTATTGGCGAATCAAGGCGTTTGGGTCTCCGGGCGGCATTGCTGAAGAAACCGATTGGTCCGAACCGGGGTCTTTCCGGCTCGAGGGTGTCTCGTGTGACTGCGGGCTTTGGGGTGATGTGAACGCCGATGCGGCAATTAATCCGGTCGATGTTGTCTACATGGTGAACTATGTGTACAAGAGTATCGACAATTTGGTTCAGCCGCCGCTTTGCCCTCTCCCGGCGGGTGACGTTGATTGCAATGCTGCGGTCAATCCGGTCGACGTTGTGCATTTCGTCAACTATGTCTATAAAGGCATAACGCCGTTTCCCTGCGTGGATCCTTGTGCGTTATAAACTGATTCAGGCATAATATTTGAGAAAGGCGGTGGATGACCCTCCACCGCCTTTTCTTTTTGTTCGGTCAAATTATGCTTACGGGCAACCGCCGGGATATGGATTACACAGGCAGGGATTGCAGGGGCCGACGCCGTTCTTGTATACGTGGTTGACGATATATACCACATCGACCGGATTAATATCGCCGTCGCAATTATAATCTCCATTCACTGCCTGCGTACCCTGGAAACAGCTAACGACCGGGAGCGGCGGATCCAGGTTTTTGTAGACATAATTTACCAGCAGGACGACATCCACCGGATTGATCGCGTCGTCCTGGTTGATATCACCAAACGACGTGCAATCGCAGGTGTGTTCCATCCCGAACCAATCGAGCAGGTCGGACATCATCGCCTGGGCGTCGGCGTCTTCGAAATAATAAAACGGCAAACTGAGGAAGGCGAACTTGTTGGTCGTGTTGTCGCGCCGGACACCGACGGTTTTGCCGGTGTTGGCCCCGGAATAACTGTCAAAAGTGTAAATCACCTCGCCAAGCGGTGCAGTGAGAGTGCCGATCCAGCCCATTTTACCGTCCCAGACGGAAAAGACTTTGTCGGGATCGAGCGCCATATTCGGGAAACCGGACTGTCCGATCGCACTCTGCAGGTCGACATCGGTGATTTCCTCACTCCCGGTGACCCCGGCGTAATCATACAGAAAATCACCGGGAGAGAATGATTGGGGAGAGGTAAGTTCCGAAAGGCCGAAGGCCACCCGCCAGCCGGTCAACAAAACATTTGTGTTGTACGTGAGATACCAGCGCAGCTTGTCGAAATCCTCATCTTTCCAGATGACTCCCGAACTGCGGTCGTCATACCAGATGATCAGTTCGTATTGCCCGAGGATGGATTTGTTCAAACTCTCCTCGGCGGTATTATATTCATAGCGGGTGAAGGCGATACCGCCCAACACATTGGCCAAGAATGCCTCACGCTCGGCGACCGACGGCGGGTTTGTGGTCACATCTATGACTGCAACGCCCTGGTCGAAAGTGGCGGCGGCGGCGGTGGCTATTGTCGAATAATCACTCTCGTTAAAGTCGGCATCAACGGCGGTGATTTGATAATCATACATGATACCCGAGCTGATATCGGTGTCCGAATAATTTGTCCCCGACCAGCCGCTTTCGATCAGGATCGGCGCACCGGGCGGGATGGCCCGATAAATATTGTAATGGTCGAGGTCCAGTTCAAGGTTGGCCGACCAGGTGAGGTCAACCTGCCAGATCCCGGGTTCGGCGGTCAAACCGGTCGGCGGTTGCGGGACGATATGAGGGGTGGCGGTCAATTCCGGTTTAACATACGATTCGCGGCCTTCATTGTCGACTGCTGTCACCGTAAGAAAGTACGGCTGCTCGGTAGTCAGGCCGCTGATTGTCGAGAGTTCCGCCGAACCGCCGGCCACATACTGTGACCAGGAGTAATTCCCCGAGGTTGTTCCCCAGCTGACATTGTAGCCGACGATGGACGGATCGGTTTGAGCATCCCATTCGACCTGCAACGACTGGCCGTCGCCGACATCACGGGCGAGAGCATTGTCCACCGGCGAAGGATAATTGGCAACAGTATAAGTCGTGGCGGCGACCATCTTGATGACCTCAGTCATATAGGGAAAATCCATCCGGGAGGTCAAATCCAGTACCGTGTGCCAACCGGGCGTATTGAAATCTCCCTCGTCGGCATAGGCGATGTTATAGCCGACCTGGTAAAACGGGTAGTGGTCGGAATTACCGCCGGCCAGGACGACATCCGGGACGAGCCAGGTATACTCATTGCCCATTTCCGCCATCAATTCGGCGCCGGCTCTGTAAGAATGATAATAGTTACACCCCACATTCGGATAGGTGTCATCGGTGTAGCCGATCATGTCCAAATTAATCATCAGCTCGATATCCATACCCGCATTTGCCGCATCCGTTGCCCAATCCCAGGAACCGGTCAATCCGTTTTCCTCTGAGCCGAAGGCAATGAAAATGATGGTTTTTTTCGGCGTCAATCCTGCCAGCACCCGGGCAATCTCCAGGGTGGCTGTGGTACCCGATCCGTTGTCGTCCGAACCCGGCGCGAAGACATAAGGATCGTTGCCGTCATAGACAATGGAATCCCAGTGGCCGCCGATAACGATTACTTTGTCCGGGTATGCCGAACCTTCGACCCGGCAGACGATGTTGTCTGTGTATCCGGAAAGACCGTAACGATTATCAGAACACCAGAACTGGGACAAGGTGACGTCGGTATAACCAAAACTTTCAAACCTGGCCTTGATCCAGTTGCGCGCGACATTCATAGAATCGGACAGGGTGAGCCGGGTTTGGAAGTTCTCAAGGCGGGTATTTACGGCATAGACAGAATCCTGATCGACGGCGGCGACAATCCCATCGCGGACCGGATCGACGGCGGTTTCGTCGACATTGGCGATAAGATTACCGCCTGGCAGGTAAACCAGCGGGATTTTTCGATTCCCGACTTCCTGTGGTTCAAAACCGCAGGCCTGGTATTTTTCGAGATCGAATTCGCTTAGCGCCTTATAGAAGGCCAAACCGGCGGCCTCGGTTACCCGTTCAAGATCGGGTGCGGGGACTCTACGCGAGGGAAGTGACTCTACAGTACCAATATAATACGGCCGGCTGAATGGTTCGGTATCGAGGACTTCATAACCGATACCCTGTGCCCGAATCTCGCGCAACTCGGCCGGCGATACTTCGGCAATAAAAGTATTGCCCAGCCGACAAAATGGTGCGATGTCCAGGTCGGCAAATTTATCAAATTCGCTGCGTACCTCGAGATCAAAACGGGCGATAACCGGCCCGGTGGCGGCCGAAACGGGGATGATGAATATCAAGATTAAGGTGGGGAGCGAGAGAACTATCATCCAGCGGTGCAGAGTCATTGGTGCCTCCTGACGTTGCCTTTAGGGCGACGCACATGTAATCAGTTTTACAAACCCATTTGCCCCGCTTGGTGACGCGGACTGGTAAACTATACATCGTATCGGCGGAGAGGATTAACCGCCGAACCTCAAGGGAAGATGCGTCAAGGGCTTATCCGCCGGCCGCATCCCACATCCTTAATATACAATACTTTTTTAATCCGTCAATCCTGATTGATTCATGTTCGCCGTAATTGACCGCCGATTCATTTTCAAATAAATCATCTGCCGTAATTGGTTGACCCTCTCTCCGGTCGGCCGGTGATTGTCTCGTAATTCGTGGTATTATAATAGCTTGGCCAAGTCCTGTAATAAGCGTATCCTGAAAATAGCGGCTGGTGGGAGTTTTTTCTTGTCTATAATTTCGACGCGGGTATCTTTTGTCTGTTTGGGCGACAGATATACGAATCCGAAGATCCAGGAAGGGTCGATATGAAAAAGCGAGACATGGTCATTCTCTTTGCCTTGATAGCATTAGTTGTTGCCTTCACTGCCTGGGAACAGGCGAATCGCCGGGAGAAAGAATCTGCCCGTTCGGAGGCGCGGTCGGCGGAACGGATATTGCTGGAAAAACGACTTGCCAATGCCGATCTTCGTTTTGATAGTCTTTCAACCCGCGTGTTGCGGATCATCGACTCCCTTAAGTTTGAAGCGGCGGCATTCGAATCACTGGCCCAACAGTCCATTAACGAATTGACAACAGCGGCTGAAGAAACCCATAGTCAAGCAACTGATGAGCTTACACCTCGCGCCGAGGAGGTTGCTCTACCGGACACCCTGCCACAAATGGTCCAAGCTACTTATGAGGAGGCCATGGCGGCATTGCCGAAAGACCTGACGAAATACGAGCGAAAGATTGCGGTTAGAGAGGTTGAATTGACCGTAATGGCGAAGTTCGATATAACGCGCGACGAGTTTGCCGAAATCAAAAGAGATTGGAAATCGTCGGGTAGTTAGTCGACTTCGGGGAAGATGGCGTGTTGCCCCGTTAATTTGATTGGCTGATCGGCAAAAAAATACTTGAACCGCACGGCACAATCCCGTATTAAACTATGGGAGTGGCCACAACCCGCCGGTCATTTCCTTGTCGTACCCACCCGTCTGATTTGTCAGTATACCGCCTATTTGGTACTCCTTCACCGGATGGGGATACAATATGTCCCCGGTCAGCGGACTTCTGGATGTGGAGGTGGGGAATGCCGAAAAGGAAAATTATTCCATTCAAGCGGGAACCGGTGAAGACTTGCTGGCATACATACAGTCTGCAAGGTTTACAGCCCGATCAATTTATCCGGGTCGTCCGCAGGATATTGACGGGGGAGATGACGCTGGTCTCGGCCTTTGACTCACAAAAAGAGAGCCGGTAAGTCGGCGAATTATGGCCCGAATGTGTAATTGAAATCGACAAAGAGGGTGTCGGAATATCGGTAAATCTCGTAGTCATTACGCACGGTGATCGTGATGCGACGGTTCCGGGGATCGGCGGGATTTAATTTGATCCGTGGTCGCCGGTCGGCGAATCCTCTGACTTCGACCACCTGCCTGGGATTCAATCCGCCCTCCAGCATGATCCGTCGGGCATTATTGGCCCGATCGACGGATAATTCCCAGTTGGTGTAGGTCGCGGTATCCGCATACCTGGCCGCGTCGGTATGCCCCTCAATCATCACGCTGTTCGGCAGTTTGCCTAATTGCCCGCCGATCATCTTGATCAACGAAACGGCGAAGGGCGCGAGTTGAGCGCTGCCGCTTTGGAAAAAGGGTGAATCATCGCTCTCGATTAACTGGATACGCAAGCCCTCATCGGTCAGCTCAATGGCGATCTGATCGGAAAATTTACGGAATTCCGGGTTGGCCTGAATGCTCTGATCCAGTTTTTCCCCCAACTCCGTCAAGGTCTGTTTCACTGCTTCTTCGATTTTCCGGCGGATCATTTCCCGATCCGAGATCATGAGGGGTTTGGTGCCGCCACCGCTGGAGCCGATAATTCCGCTCGATCCCCGGCCGAACATCACCGGATCACGGAAATACCCACCGACTCCTTCCTTGACTGCGTCACTCTGGCCGACCAGCCACATTACCAGGAAAAATGCCATCATTGCCGTCACGAAATCCGCATAGGCGACTTTCCAGGCGCCGCCGTGATGTCCCCCATGCCCGCCTTTGACCTTTTTAATAATGATGGGTTGTTCTTTTTTTTCTTCGCTGGTATCGACCATAGCTTGCTAATTCTGCTACGCCTTTTTGGCGCGGCAGGCTTCCTCCAGTTCGTTAAAACCCGGGCGGACATCGCTGGGAATAATCCGGCGGGCGAATTCCACGGCAATTGTGCCGACAAACCCTTTGTGGAACGAGACAAGGGCATGTTTGAGGCATTCGTAGTAAACCGCGGCCTCTTCGTTGGTCGTTTCAATATTACGGGCCAGCGGCGCAACAAACCCATATGACAATAAAATTCCCAGAAATGTCCCGACAAGCGCGGAGGCCACTTTGTGTCCCAATATTTCAGGGGGACCGTCAATTGCGCCCATCGCGATGACCACACCGAGAACCGCCGCGACGATCCCCAGCCCCGGCAGGGTATCGGCCATCGCCGTGAGTGAGCTTGTCGGTTTGGAGATCTCGCGGTGATGAGTTTCCAGGTCGTTTTCCATCAATGCTTCGAGGTCATAAACCGTCACCGCGGCGCCGGAAATTATCAACCGCATCGTATCGCAGACGAACTCGACGGCATGATGGTTAGCCAGAAAATTCGGGTATTTCTGAAAAATTACGCTTTCTTCGGCCTTTTCGACATGTTTTTCCAGGCCCATTAATCCTTCTTTGCGCGCGACCGTGAAAAGCTGATACATCATGACCAGCAAATCGAGATAGTCTTGCTTGCGGTAACCGGATTTCATGATCCCGGTGACCTGATTGATCATGATCTTGACATACTTTACCGGAGTACCGATTAGCAAGCCACAGAGCGCCGCACCGCCGATGATCAAATATTCGGCGGGCTGCATGAGGACCATCAGGTGGCCGCCCTCCATGATGAAACCGCCAAAAACGGCGACAAGTGTGCCAACGATTCCAATTATGGCCAGCAAAGATATTCCTCCACTCTCATGGGGCCTATCCATAGGTCCCCTATATCATTTTCGACAGAATCTACTTTAATTTGACCCCGGAAATCCCACCGAGACGGTCTGATACGCCGAAATGGCAAAATTCTCCAGGGGTTGACAGAGACTGACGATTTGCCGTTGACATGTGCTGAAATGGGCGATTAAATCGGGTGTCTGAAATGGCAGGTTGCCCGATCGATTTTTTCCGGGAGGTTGGTGTTTGATCAGAGGTTCTGATGGTTAGTATCTTGAGTGCCAGGGCAAGAGCGCTTCGTTGATCTTTTTCGCCTTCAGATGGGCAATCAAGCGACCAGGCGAATTAAAAAGATGCCAATCCCAATTTTCCGTACCGCGTGAGAAACAAGAGTCGAACAATTTAACCATAAATTATCCAAATCGTGAGGCAGAACATGGCAGGCGCAGTAGCAGAATTCATGGAACGGGTCATCGCCAGGAATCCCGGCGAAAAAGAGTTCCACCAGGCTGTGCATGAGGTCGTCGAATCTTTGATGCCCTTCATCGATAAGCATCCGGTTTACCGTAAAGCGCGGGTTCTCGAGCGTATCTGTGAGCCGGAACGAGTCCTGATGTTTCGGGTACCGTGGGTCGACGATTCGGGCGAAGTGCAATTAAACCGGGGTTTTCGGATCGAGATGAATTCCGCCATCGGTCCGTATAAGGGCGGGTTGCGTTTTCACCCGACAGTCTACCTTGGTATCCTCAAGTTCCTGGCCTTTGAGCAGGTGTTTAAAAACTCCCTGACCACGCTCCCGATGGGCGGCGGCAAAGGCGGTTCGGATTTTGATCCGAAAGGGAAGAGTGACCTCGAAGTGATGCGTTTTTGTCAGGCATTCATGAGTGAGTTGTTCCGTCATATTGGCGCGAACACCGACATCCCCGCCGGTGACATCGGCGTCGGCGGCCGGGAAATCGGCTTCATGTTCGGGCAGTACAAGAAACTCCGCAACGAGTTTGTCGGCGTGCTTACCGGTAAAGCCCTCAACTGGGGCGGCAGTCTGATTCGTCCGGAAGCCACCGGATATGGCGCGACGTACTTCGCGGCCGAAATGCTCCGCACCCGCCGCGAGACGCTGGAAGACAAAATCTGCCTGGTTTCCGGTTCGGGTAATGTTGCGCAGTATACCTGCGAGAAAATTCTCGATCTGGGCGGCATGCCGGTTACGCTTTCCGACTCGTCCGGATTTATTTACGATGAGAAGGGCATTGACCGCGAAAAGTTGGCTTTCGTCATGGATCTCAAGAACGTCCGTCGCGGCCGGATCAAAGAATATGCCGAAAAGTATCCCGAAGCGGTCTATACCGCAATCGATCGGAAGGCCGATCACAATCCGCTCTGGGATCGCAAGGCCGATTGCGCGTTCCCGTCGGCAACCCAGAATGAGATCAACGAGAAAGACGCACAAAACCTGATCAACCAGGGTGTGTCGGTCGTCTCCGAGGGCGCCAATATGCCTTCGACCCCCGAGGCGGTCAACATCTACATCGATAATAAAATTCTCTTCGGGCCGGGTAAGGCAGCCAACGCCGGTGGTGTCGCTGTTTCCGGGTTGGAAATGTCCCAAAACAGCGAGCGGCTGTCCTGGTCACGTGACGTAGTCGACGAGCGCCTGCGCGGCATTATGCGCGCGATTCATGATCAATGCGTGGAATATGGCAAAGACGGTGATTTTGTTAATTATGTCAGCGGGGCGAACATCGCCGGTTTTGTCAAGGTTGCCGACTCCATGCTCGACCAGGGTGTTGTCTAACAGAAAGCGGAATTCTGCGTATTTGGCACATAAAGATATGTTATTGTGCTGAGTTTGAGGAGACGGATATGAGCAAAACAGTAGGGTATTTTGAGGGAACCGATCCGGCGTTGTTGAACAAATTGGTTGCCCATGGTATCGGGACGATGCCGGTGAGCAACGGGTTCGACAGCCATGGCAAGCAGATCGGCTATTTGACCAAGAACGACGGGATCGATCTGGTTGTCGGGTATTTTTACAAAGTCGTACCGCCGAAAGAAATCGGTTTGACGATGAAGAAGATCGTCCTGTCCTGTGCGCTGAACAAAATACCGGTGCTCCTGATCACCGATGAGGCCATCCACAAAGCCGCCGCGAAATTGATGGGCCGGATGCCCAAAGGGGTGAAAATGGTCCCGGCGGCCAAGATTTCCGATGAGGTCTTCGCGGCTTTGAAAATCAAGAGCAAGACGTTACCGGCAAAAAAGGCCGCTAAAAAGCCGGCCCGGAAAGCCACTAAGGCCAAAGGGAAAAAGAAAAGATAAGTATCTGATTTCGGAGTATTTTCGGGCGGCGGGTTTTTGACCCGCCGCTTTTTTTCGGCGGTCGAGGATGACCGGCTGGACTGGGTCGCAGTTTACCTCGCACCGGTCCCGCGCAGGACGGTCGGGATGGTCTTAACGAGGATTTCGGCATCCTTTTTTAGTGACCAGCTATCAATGTATTCCAAGTCGAGTTTCATCCACTCATCAAAATCGACCTTATTTCGTCCGCCAATCTGCCACAGACAGGTCAACCCCGGTTTGACCGATAATCTCCGGCGTTCCCAACCGTCATAATTGACCACCTCGGCCGGGAGAGGGGGGCGCGGCCCGACCAGCGACATCTCGCCTTTCAGGATATTCCACAATTGGGGCAGTTCATCAATCGATGTCCTTCGTAAGAAACGCCCGAGCCGAGTGATGCGTGGATCGTTGGTGATCTTGAATACCGGTCCGGACATTTCATTCAATTCGGCCAGCGCCGCTTGATTTTGTTCGGCACCGTCGACCATCGTGCGGAATTTATAAAGTGTGAATCGCCTGCCATTAAGCCCGACCCTCATTTGCCGGAAAAAGACCGGGCCTTCAGAATCGATTTTGATCATTGCCGCAACGACCGCAAACACAGGCAGGGAGAGAACGAGTGCGATCGCCGCCATGAAACGATCGGCGACTGTTTTTGCGCTTGTTTTCCACCCGTGGGTCGGTGAGGTGTCCAGTTGCACTCCTGGTTTGCCGAAGAACTCTCCGGGAGATTGCCGGACCGGTAAATCGCCGAGAATGTCGGTGATAACGGTCGTCGGAATCCCCAGGCGACTGCAGAGTCCGATCGTTCCCGCGACCCGTCCCAGAGTCCGGTAGCCAACGGCAAAGATGACCATATCGAGCTGTTGGTTTTTTGCCATTTTAGGCAGATCGGCCAGAGTTCCGATAACCGGGATGTCGCGAAACCGCCGGAGTCGACGGTCGATATCCCAATCCAGGAAGCCCAGGATGTGCAGTCCCTGTCCGGGATGGGCAAGGATATTATCGGTGATAATCTGGGCGGGCTTTCCCGTTCCCACAATCAGGACGTTTTTAAAAGAGCGGCCGCCCTTTCGATATAACCACAGGGCCGACCAAACCACCGCGTGGATCGATATCAAAGTGAGTAAAGTTGCCGCCGCGCCCACGAAAAATTCCGGCCGGTTCGGCAGCCAAAGAGGTTGGGCGAAGCCGACACAAATGGTCAAGGCGCCGGCGATCAACCATCGGCGGAATAACGTCGAACTGATTTCACCCAGGCGCCTGAAGCGGTAGTGATACATCTGCTCGCTGGTCGCCAGGGCAATGGCGATAAAACACACCGGGATGATCACCGTCGGTGAAAAAAGGAGATCGCCCAGGCGCAATTGTCGCGTGGCTGGGTCAAGCCACCAGTAACTTCCGACAAAACACGCCGACGTTGCCGAGAGGTCTACGGCAAAATGCAGTCGTTTGAGAAATTTCCAGTGTTCGCGTAACATCGACAGACCTATCCCACCACAGTTTCTCTCGTTTTTTGTCGTCCGGCCCCTCCGGCACGCTCGGAACGGGTCGGGCGTGGAAGGGGATGGTTTTTCCGGTGATTAATAGATTCCCCCGGTGTCTTGATCAGCGTGATTTTCGGGTATGATATGTCATGGTCGTACCCGGTGATGACTCCCTCGATCAATTGCCGATACACGACTGCCAGGTCACTGCGGTCGAAGCGTTCCCGGACAAAAGACCGCCCGGCCTTTCCCAGGCGTTTTTGCCATCGCGGTCGGTTGGCCAGGCGACAAATACCGTTCGCCAGATCGCGGGCATTTTCCGGGGCGAAGAACACGCCGCAACGGGCCTGGGAGACGAGTTTTTTCGACTCACCCCGAGTACCGAGGAGAATTGGTTTTCCGCAGGCCATAATTTCATAGATTTTCGAGGGGATATTGCGCGTGAATAAGTCTGCCCGGCGCAGGTGGACGAGACAACAATCGGAGGCATGATACCAGTCGACAATATCCTCACGTGTTTGTCTCTCATGGAAGATTATATTAACCAACCCCAGGCGGGCTTTCATTGCTTCCAACTCTTTTTTTTGTGCGCCGTCACCGACAATGAGAAATGTGATTCGCGGATCGCCGCGCAAAATCTCCGCTGCCTCGAGCATCGTCTCGAGATGGTGGGCTATTCCGACCGTTCCGATATAGGAGACCAGGAAATTGTTGCCGATTCCGAGCGACTCTCTGATTTTTTTCTCCCGGCCTGTGGGCCTGAAACGCGCGCAGGCAACGCCATTGGGGATCAAAGATATTTTTGCGACGGGGATTCCTCTACTGACCAGTGTATCCACCGTTCCCCGGGCGACCGCGACAATTTTATCCGCGCGACGATAGAGGAACATTTCCAGCTTTTCCAACGTGCGAATAATCAGACGATTTTTAATCGCGCCCACGGCGACGATCTCTTCAGGCCACAGGTCGCGAACCTCAAAAACGAACGGGACGCGCCAGGCCGCCGAGAGGATCCAACCGGCGACGGCGACGAAAATTTGCGGCGAGGTCGCGATGACACAGTCCGCTCGCTCCACCTTTGTCAAACCGACAATGATCGCCGAGATCATAAATGAAAGATAATTGATCGTTCGCCGAATAAATCCCGTGCTCGCTGCAGCGTAAACCCACGTGCGATGGACATCGATTCGGTTGAGGTTTTCTCGTTGGTAGATTTTTCTCCGGTATGGCCCGGGGATAATCCCGTCGGGATGATTGGGGAATCCGGTCAGAACCTGTACGCTGAGGCCTTGACTCGCCCAGGCGGATGCTGTTTCATAGACGCGGTTGGCCGGGGCATTGCACTCCGGCGGGAAGTAGTGAGAGATATAGAGAACCGATCCCTGGTTTTTTCTACTGGCACTCATGATACCGTTCGCTCCTTAGAATTCTACCGAAACCGGCACACTCATCCCGGTCTGGAGAGACTGCCGGGCGGCGAACGTTGTCTGGGTGGCGTAGGCGGCCGCGACAAAATCACCGGCAACCATCCCGGTGTTTGCCAGAGTGGATATCAGAGCACGCAGTTGCTCTTTGTGCCCTTTGTTTTGGCGGCCGCGTTTTTTGCCTCGGCCGGAGACCGCAGACCAGCGGTATTCTCGAAAGTCATCGATTGTCGCCGTGATTCCCCCACCGACGATGTCTATTTTTTCTTTCGGTGTCCCCGGGCCGGCTTGAGTCAGGTAGCGGATCTGTGCAACACTGCCATCCTGTAATTCCAGCGTCAATATGACGGAATCGTCGTTTTCGTCTCCGGGTAATTTATGGGCGGAGACCTGCCGGGGGAGAGTGTCGGTCAAAAATATAGCCGTGTCAATGAAGTGGCAAACCTCACCGATCAAACGACCGCCGCCAATTGTCGGATCGGCAATCCAATGTTTGTGGCGAGAGGGGGCCGGTCCGGCGCAGATTCTGTAATCGAGTGAAAGCGGACCGTTGCGTTGCCCGAGTATATCTTTGATTTTCTGCGACGCCGGTGAATAACGGCGGTTGAATCCGACCTGGACCAGCCCGCCGTAAGTGCGAAATGCTCTGACGATTCGGGCCAGGTCATCGGGAGTTGTCGCCAGCGGCTTTTCCACAAAGACCGCTTTCCCGGCCGCCAACGCATCGACAGTGAGATCGACATGGCTGTTATGCGTTGTGGCGACAATGACCAGATCCGTCTGTGGATCGTCGACCACGCGGCGATGGTCGGTAGTGGCAAAAGCGAACCCGCCGCGTTTGCCGGCCGAGTATGCCCTCACGCCCCCGCGCGCCGCCACACCGGTAAGGCGGACATGCCGACACGATTTCACGGCCGGTAGTAAGACACCTGAGGCGAATTCACCCAGACCGACAAACCCGACGCCGAGACCGGCGGGTCGGACCGAGGCATGCTTCTTCTGTCTCAGCGTTATTGTCGTGACCGGCCGGCGATTTTGCCGGGGATATTCCAATAGGATGGCCAGGTGACGATCGGAATCCGAACCGTCGAGAAGTTGGTATGCCTGTTCCGCCTGTTCAATTTCCACCCGGTAAGTAATCAGGTCTTTTACGTTGACTTGTTTTTTGGCAATTAGTTCAAGGAATGATTCCATGTTTCGCTGCTCGGTCCAGCGGACATACGAAAGCGGATAATCGCCGCCGTTTTCTTCATATTCCCGGTCATACCTGCCGGGGCCGTATGAACGGGACACGCGCAATTTGAGTTCTTTTTCATAAAAAATCCGGCGAGACAAATGCAGGGGCACGTCGCCGATGATGGTGATTGTGCCTCGGTCACGGGCCATTTCGGCATAATCGGTGACCAGGGAAGTCGATGCCGATGCCGCCGTAATAATAATTGCATCTGCCCCGCGACCGGCAGTCAGGCCGAGGACCTTTTGTCGAGTGGCGTTTCCCGGCGGACAGACCGGTGCAATGCCGCACTTCCGGCCGATCTCGGCGCGAAATTTATTCGGTTCAACGGCGATAACTCTTATCCCGCCCGCCTGGAGGATTTGGGCCGTCAACTGGCCGACCAGGCCCAGGCCGACGACCAGGACGGTTTCGCCAAGTGTTGCTCCGGTGGTTCGAACACCGTGCAGGGCAATCGCGCCCAATGTTCCGCATGCCCCTTCGGCGAAACTGACCTCCGGCGGTAATTTTGCCGTGAGGTTTTTTGGTACGGAAACCAACTCCGCATGCGACGCGTGCCCGAACCCCGCCCCTGCCACTCGGTCCCCGACGGAAAACCCATCAACTCCCGACCCGATTTCGGTAATGATACCGGCACAGGAATAACCGGGAGTGAACGGTTCGCCCAGTCGTGAACGGACTTTTCGTATTGTCGAGGGCAGGCCTTCGGTATACACTTTTGTAATTACCTGTCGCACCAGATCGGGTCTTTTTCTGGCCTTGGCGGCCAGCGACGCGCGTTGCAGTTCGAGACCGGTTCGCTCGGTGCCGGGTGAGATGATTGAGGCCCTGTTTGCAATGAGCACATATCCCGGTTGTACCTGAGAATCCGGGACCTCTGTCGCCGTTGGGACATTTGAGTGAGCATTCAGCAAAACCTGTTTCATTGGATCTGTCTCCCGGAATAAGCGAACCGCCGGTCAATATGCTCGGCAGTTTGCGGAGAAACCCACGCGGTGCCGGAATTCTCTTCGGAATCGCGAAATAGAGTGATTGGCCGCCGGACGCCCCGTGTTCCCAGAATATCCCGGGGCATCCTCAGAAAAGCCGAAAGGACCCGATTGGTTATTTCTCTGTCTCCGACCGTGATTCGCAGAAATCCTTCCAGTCCGGGGATCGGGTCACAATTTTTCACGAAAACCAACTGTCCGGCCAGGTAATCGGCGACCTGTGCCGGGCAGGCGACCCGGACCAGGATAAAATTCGCCGCTGTAGTGACAACGGTCAAACCGAGACCGGTCAATGTCAGGTCAAGATTAGTCATATTTTTCTTGACCTTGCGAACATACTCGCGTGTCTCGTTTATCGATTCCAGAGCCGCGCGTCCGGCAACCTGGGCCGGCGACGTGACGGTCAAACCGAGAGATTTTTGCTCTAAAGCGGCCAGGTTTTTCGGTTGGGTCAACAGGTAGCTCAGACAGAGCGATCCGAGGCCGAAGGCCGGAGTGAATGACCGGACAATCCAGATATTAGAGTATGCTCCTACCAGTTCGGCGGCGGTCATCCCACTGAACTCATAGTATGTTTCGTCGACAATCACGTCGAGGTACGGGTGGGTTTTCAAGATAGTCTCGATCTGGTCGTTTTGATAATATACGCCGGTGAATCCATTCGGGCCGGCCAGGTACAATAACCGCGTTTGCGGTCCTACCGCCTCGAGGACAGTGGAAAGGTCGGCGGCAAACAGATCGCTCGTGATAATTTTTGTGACCCGCCCGCCGCAGTGTTCAATCTGTTGGGGAAAATGCCACGAAATCGGCGGTACGATCAACGCCTTATCGCCCCGGTCGATCAGGACCCGCGCAAGATCTGCCAGCAACTCATCAGTTGTATTGAAGGCCCGGATATTCTCAAAACTCAAGCCGGTGTATCCGGCCAGTGCCGTTCGTAACCGCACCGCCTCGGTGTCCGGACACCAATTGAGTGGACCATTGCCGATCCATCTGGTCAGCGCATCAAGTACTTTTTGTGCAGGACGACGAGTGCATTCATTTGCGTCCAGTTTGCACACACGTTCGGGATGGGGAAGATGAAGCGGGATCCTCGTCTCATTATCGGATTTGGTTTGACGACGAGGGCGTGGCGCCGGTCGGACCGTCGTTGCTTGCGTATGGTTCATACAACACTCCTTGCGCTGCCCGGCCTTTCGGCTACGCGATTATACTGTTTCAAAAGATCGACTGGATCGACATGATGGTCAACCGCCCGACCGGTAATTGACTGTCCGAGTATCTCCTGGAATACGGCGGCGGTTTGTCTGCCGGCCTCCAACCAGGAAAATCGAGCCGCGCGGGCGATGCCGACACCGACCAATGCCTGCCGTCGGCTGGAGGAATGGAGCAATTCGTTCAAAGTATCGACTAAAGATTCAACGTTTTCCGGATTGATTTGCCGTCCCTTGCTGCCGACGATTTCCGCCGGTGCGCCGGTGTCGGCGACGATTGTCGGACAACCACAGGCCATTGCCTCCAAAGCGGGCAAACCGAAGGCCTCGCAGTTGGAGAGCAGGACAAATATTTGAGCGCGGCGATAGAAGGCGGGAAGGTCGTCCGGTTGGACCAGCCCGATCAATCGCACCTGGTCTTCGACATTCTCTTCCTGGGCGATTTGTTGTAATACCTGTCGGTATCCGTGCCAATCCTGCCCGGCAATCACCAGTAGTTCCCGTGTGCCGGTTTCCCGTTTGAGCCGCGCGAAAGCCCGGATCAACTTATCGTATTTCTTGTGTTCCATCAGCGTGGAGACAGACAGGATATAGGGCTGGTCGATCCCATACGAGCGAATAATATGTGCATCGGTATCGCCGTCACTGTTGAGGCAAAATTGCCGGCCGCAGCCCTCATATACAACTTTCACCTTTTCAGCAAGTTCGGGAAATTGATCGCACAAGTCGTGTCTTGCCGCTTCCGAAACGGCGATGATGCGCTCGGCCCGGATTGCGTTTCTCAACAGTAATCGATTGATAACCTGGTGCCGGATAAGTTCGCGCAATGATGAGATGATCTCAGCCGGTCGGGTGCGTTTATCATGATACTGTTTCAGCAAGAGTAAATTTTGAAAAGTCCAGACCGTGGGGCAGGGTGGCTGTTGTGGCAGCCAGCCGCAGGGCTGAAAATATAAATCCGCGCCGATGCGCCGCAGCCATTTGTTTATCCAGACTTGATCGCGGACCAAACGCCCGCCGGCCGGCCGGCTGAGATTGCCGACGACCGTAATATTGATGCGTGGGTCGTTGAACCGGAAATATTTTTCATTGTTTTTTGCCACCAACAGATGAAAACGAGCATCCCGTGCCGCGGCGATCACACCGGGCAGGAGATTGTGCACATAAGTGAATCCGCCGCCTGTTTCCGGACCGGTCACCGAGAGTGTATTCACCGCAATCAGCGGCCGGGTTATTGAGTCGCTGATCTTTCCCGTGGAGGTTGTGAGAAAGGTCAGTTGAGATTCGAGTTGCTCAAACCGCCGTTCCCACGACTGCTGTTTTGCAACGTCGAGTCGTTTTTTTCGCCGGGAGTCGTCATCGTTGCTTAACGCATCCTCAATTGCCTCGATGAATTCGTCTTTGGTCGCGGCGATTTGTACGACAGAGGAAAGGCGATGGGCTTCCGGCATATCCGACGATACAATTGGTTTCCCGCTTGCCAGGTATTCATATAGTTTAAGCGGGCTTGCACTTTTAGCAACACCGTCGTTGCGATATGGGTTTAGACAGACGTCGAACCGGGCGAGATAACGCGGAATCTGTGAATATGGGCGTTGGCCGGGCAGTCGGACATTCGGCAGCTTTTGTAGACACGACACCGATGTCCTGATGGGGCCGAACAGCACAAATGTCCAATCCGGCCGGGCCGCGGCCAACTCGGCAATTAAATCGACATCCACCCAATAGGAAACCGATCCGAGAAAGCCGATAATCGGGCCGCGGATGTTCTCTAATCCATCGAGTGGCTCACTTTCATCATCCCCCGGACGATTAAAATGGTCGAAGTCCGCTCCGTTGGGTGAGACCATTAACCGGGATGTTTGCCCCTCGAACTTCGCGGCCAAAGTATCGGAGGTGACAATAACCGCATCCGTTTTCCGCACGGTTTCCTGTTCCAGGTGAGATACGGTCGTCGCTCGGATGAGGCCACGAGCCGCCGTGAAATCATCGACACATTCATAAATCCGCCGCCGATCGAACAACCGGCCGATTTGGTATGCATTGTAAGGCGTATAAAGCCAGAGCACATTCTTCTCAAAACCGAGATTGGCCAATTGTTTCCGGATGAGGCGATTTAATACGACATTGTGCGCCCGGCACAGCGCGCCCGACATCTGGAAAAATGGAATCGTAACCGGTGGAGTATAGACCCAGAGGTTTTCCGCTTCTTGGCGAAGGTTGCCGGTAAAAAACCGTCGGCGGTTTTGCTTCGGGGTGCGCAGCCAGGTGAGGGCATGCACCTGCAAATCGACCCAAAGAACACGATTGTCGGCGGCCAGACGGTTCATCCAGCGTTGTTTTCGAGTCCAGAGATCGTCGTAATTCTGCGATGCCAGACAAATGATATTTTGCCCGCGAATGCTCATGCTATCTCACCATTTATTATCAACTCTGGTTGTTGGAAGCGAACGGTCGAATCGCTGTTCGAATCGCTGTTCGAATCGCTGTTCGAATCGTTCTCAATTGCGTCGACGAGGGCACATTGCAGGTGGTCCCAGTCCACTTCGGATTCAAATACCCCGACCACCGTGGTCCAACTAAAGGGAAGAGGCACATGGCCGCGTCGGACGATTCTCATCATTGGGGATTTATGCCGGTATTGACGCGAGCGCCAACCGGGCATGAGTCTGCCGGTCAGGCCCTGGCTGTTGTCCAGGAGGAAACCGGCCTGCCGCCGAGTGGAAAATGTAAGGACAATTCGATCGGCATCGAGCATTTCGACAGTGCCGTCGCCGAGATTAATCGCAGATTCAATGTCGTGTATCCCTCTGCCGGTCAATTCATCGCGAATGACCAGAATATTATGGACCTTATCGAAATTAAAACGCCGCGTATGAATGACGTTGCCGTTGAGTCGTCGGTAGCCATCATGCCGGACGACCAGACGGTCTGCGACCTTATTCGATGAAATTGCGCAGATCTCCGGCTGGGCATCATCCCGAACCCAGAACAATTGGCGCGGGTAAAATCGGTTTTGTTCGGCCCGGTCGACGGTCACCGTATTGTGGGCGGCCGTAGAGCGCAGTTGGTTGCGCAGGGCGGGGTCGGCAGTGTAGGCATACGTTCCCGGATCGACGACGATTTCGGAGTCACCGACGGTAAAGACGTAAGAAAGCAGATCGTTGTGTTTGTGGCCGCCGATTCCGCCGGTGCCGACCGGATTGGCCGAAACGAGAACATAGCCGTTGTCGGATCGGAAAACAACTAATCCCGATGCCCGAAAGACACTCGATACCCGGCTATTTTCGTCACTCCGTTTCGAAATCGACTTGTCATAAACTACGCGCCCGGCTGCCGGGATTTTGCCCGATTTGGCGGTTTTATAATTAAGGTACCAGGTTGATTCTTCGGGTGGTTCGTTGTCGCTGGTGAATAACGATGCCGGGTCAGTTCGGCCAAACTGTGCAGCGGCCATCGCGACAATATATTTGTGGTCGTCCGGTGGTCGCGGGGGAGAGCCAAGCCATAGCCCGTCATCGTTATCACCGAAATCGGGTGCCCGCCCATTGGGCATGATGATGTTTTCGGTAAATGCCGCCATTCGTTGCAAGGCAGGTTCCCAGCGTCTGACTTCGCCTATGCCGTTGAGCAAACCAAGACGGTATGTGTAAAATAACATTTCAAATGTCAGGCGATGATACCCGACCGAATTTTCATAGTGGACGCCATCCGGGAGGATTTGCAAATCGATCTCGCGATCGAGTTCATCGACAGCGAATTGTGACCATAAGCGACCAGGATCGATTTCGCTCAGGTACAGACCGATAATAAACAGCCCGGCCAGGTTTGCGGTATAATGATTGTTGTTGATTCCGTGTCCGTCGTTTTCGAGGTGTGAACGGATAAAACGCCCGTGATCGTAGAGCAGTACTTTCAACCGATTTCTGAATGGTGCATCCCATTCTGTCGCACCGGCAAAAAACGCATCGGCGACAATCCAGTTTGCCGCGCGAATCGCGGCTTCCATCGGATTGGCCCAATGTATGCCGATTCCCAACGGGTTAACCCGGTAAAACGACTCGATGGTCCGTCGCGCCAATCGCACATACCGGGCATCGTCGGTGTAGGCGAAGGCCCGCCCCAGGTCATTGAAAAATTGAAATCGGGCCAATTCCCAGGGTGCTTTCACGTCGGACTTGTCGTCGTAGTAAATCAGCGGGATTTGGGCCGCCGGTTTGTCCGGCCAGGAATGGCCGGTGCGGGGGTCGGTATGCCAATCGATTTTTGACGATATGTCGACCCGGTCGCCGAAGACAAATAATTGGCCCGCGCAAAGTTGGTCGGCCCGATCGATGGTGGCGCGGCACGATACGGGACTATGTTTCAGAGCCAATTTGGCCAGGTTTTTTCGCTGCTCCGGCGTGAAAAAAATGACGGCCTCCGGGCCGTGTTTCCCCGGATCAGCTTGCCGATTATTTTTCTTCGGCAGTGAGTCGCTGGGTGCGGGAGTATGCAGATAAGAAAGATATTTCTCCCGACGGTGCCGCAGGCGTTTAGCCAGTTTGAGCGTTATTTGCTGTGCTGATTTCATCATTTGTTATATCGATTATTCGATAAATGGGGATACGCCGGGCTCACATGTATTGCCCGCCATTGATGCCGATGATTTGCCCGGTGATGTACCGCGAATGGTCGCTGGCGAGAAAACCGACAACCTGGGCCACTTCTTCCGGGCGGCCGAACCGTTTCATCGGGATGGTCGCTAATAGTTTGTCTCTCTCATTTTTGGGCAGCGATTGCAGGGCGCGGGTCTCGATGCATCCCGGGGCCACCGCGTTGACAACAATGCCCATTTCTGCGTTTTCCCGGGCGAGAGATTTGGTAAAGCCGATAATTGCGGATTTGGCGGCGGCGTAGTTTGTCTGGCACGTTGCACCGCATTGGCCCGCCATGGACGCGATGTTTATTATTTTGCCATACTTGCGCTGGCGCATCGGGTTGATGATCGCGCGGGTCAAATTGAACACACCCGCCAAATTGACACTGAGCACTTCATCCCAGGCCCGCCGGGTCATTTGGTGAAAACAAACATCACGATTGATCCCGGCATTGTTGACCAGGATGTCCACGCGGCCGAATTCTTCGATGATCTCATTTACCATTTGTTGAGTAGCGTCCTCGCTGCGGATATCCGCGCAGACCGGGAGAACGTCGGTATGAAACGATCTGATAGTTTGTGTCACAGTCTCTGCATCATCGGGCGATTGGAAATAATTGACCGCAATCGCCGCCCCGTGTTGGGCCAGATGCAAGGCGACACATCTCCCGATACCGTGAGAAGCGCCGGAAACAACCGCGACGCGGCCGTTCAGATTCCGACCCTGCACGGCAGACAACTCTTGAGGCAATGTCGTATATTCCAGGACCCGATTTGTGGTAGTAACCATGCCGGCCTCCCTCCGGGCTTCAGATATGCCTGCTCGGCGCCGGGCGGACCAGGCGCAACTTACGAATCGGCATATCGACTTCGGTTGCTTGTTTCTCGGTGAGGAAACTATTCAGCGCCAGAATGGCCGCTTCGGTTTGATAGGTCAGCGGATGGTAGTTCACCCAGAGCGGGTAACCGGCCCGTACACCGCCACGGATCCCGGGATCGGGATTGTGGATATCGATAGTGGCGGCGATAAATCGGTTTAGTCGTTGAGCGGCGTGGAGATACTCTCGGGATTTGGTATGTTGATAAAGATTCAACCACAGCAGCGCGGTTTGCGCACAGCCCGCCAGACAACTGAATGAATGGTCGCCGTGCCAATCGGGACCATATCGTCCCGCGAGCATTCGATTTTTCGCGTATAGTTGCAGCAATTTCTCGGCGCCTCGGGCGGCCGCATCACACCAGTGGTTTTCATTTGCCGTTTTACCCGCTGTCCACAAATGGTAAAGTGTATGGCTGATTTCGATCAGCGCCGGGCCGGTGATTGCGCGATCCCTGGACCCTCGGGGGTAACCGTCGTCGGCAATCCGGCGGCAAACTTTTTCGCCGCAATCGAAGGCCGAGGCGCAGAGTTGTCCATCGAGAGCGGGGAGCGGCAATTGGAGGAGCGCCCGGGCGGCCCGGGCCAGGTCTGATAGACATAAGCAGTCGGCATGGTCATGTTCCCGGCATTTTTCAGCCAATAAAGTACCGGCGTGAAGCATGGCCAAAACAGTCTGATCGCCAGGGGCCTGCCCGACCAGGGCGGCGGCGCTTGATATCGTCCCGGAAGTGATTGCGACCAACGCGGCGTCGGTTTGCCGCTCAAGACTATTCTCATTGGCCCGAAAACAGTCAATAAGGTTTTTGCCGAGACGTCGGCCTATGTCGTGGAATCGACTGTTGAGCGATTGCGGGAGACCGAGCAGCGACGATATCGCCATGGCCGAAACCGGCAACGAGGGAGAGGCCCAACCTGATTGTAGATGATATGATCCCGAAATACCGGCGCCCTCGGCGACGGTTTCTGCCCGCAACAACCAGTCGGTGACCGCCTCAATGACTTCGGCACGCGCGGCCGTCTTTCGGCGAATCGGAGTTGCAATGCCTGACGTACCGCGACGGCCAATTTGAAACCGCGAGGTAAGGTCTACTACTGTGCTGTTGGCGGCAGTTTCCTGCATTACGTATCCCGATTCCCTCTACTTTACATTTTGAGTAAATACCTCGCCCGACGGATGGTTGACTATTGCTTCGGACGGCAAAAATAATTCTCTCTGTTGGGCAAACAACTCTGCGGCTTGTTCATAATCATCTCGACGTCCGATATCCAGCCAATGGCCGGGGTACTGCCGGGTGGCGACCGGTTCGGCCCGGTCGAGCAGCGCACTAATTAAATCGGGGAAATCAAACCGACACCCGTGGGGGATATGGGACAGCGCCCGCCGGGCGAAAGCATAAACCCCGCCGGATACCTGGACTGTCAGTTGTGGTTTTTCATCATAGGATAGCAGGAATCCCCGGTCGTCGGTTTGTAAGACGCCATAGTCGATTGAAAGATGCTGTTTGGTGGTCATAATTGTCGCCGTTGCTCCCTGTCGCACATGACCGGCATAGAATTCAGCAAAGTCCAGGTCGGTGAGGATGTCACCGTTGAGGACCAGCAGGTGTTCGGCCGCCTGGGAAAGCTGGGTCAGCGGCCCGGCTGTGCCGAGGGGCGTGTCCTCATGCAAATATGAAAGTTCGACGCCGAACGCCGCGCCGTCGCCGCAATATGCCTCGATTAATGACGCCAGATGACCAACGGCCAATGTGATTTTGTCGAAACCATCGCGAGCCAATTGGCGCAGGATGATTTCCAGGATGGGACGGTCGCCCAGGGGCATCAATGGTTTAGGGAACGACGTTGTGTAGGGCAACAACCGCCGTCCCTTGCCTCCCGCCAGGATCACGACGGTTGGTTTGGGAATACCGGTGATATTTGTTGATGGTTGTGTCATGATGTGGGTGCCGTCATCAGCTTCTTTTTCGGAAGGTCACGACCGGCGCTGTCGGAATTGGGGAAATCAAAATAACCGGCAAGGTGCTCCACGATACGATCTGCCGCCCGTCCATCCCAGCGGGGCGGAAGCGCATGCTGCGTATTGAGGAGGTCATTCCGGTTAATCAATTCGTCGATAAGTTCGGGTTTAAGCCCCACGACCTGATTGGTGCCCAGCTCGACGGTGACCGGCCGTTCGGTATTTTCCCGGAGAGTCAAACACGGCACGCCGAGAGCCGTGGTTTCCTCCTGGATGCCGCCGGAATCGGTCAGCACGATGCGGGCGTTTTTTTGCAGTGAGAGACAATCGAGATAGCCCACCGGATCAATCAGGCGGAGGTTTGCATTGGCCGAAATCCTGCTCCAACGGTCTCTCGACAGCAGCGACGACAAATGTCCTGCCGTACGCGGATGAAGCGGGAAGACCAGGGTGTGGTTCCGGGTAATCCGCTCGATCAATTCAGCAACCAAATCAATCGTCCGGGGCGAATCGACATTCTCGGGACGGTGAAGGGTCAACAGGAGATATTCTCCGGATGTCAATCCAAGATGATTGATTATTTCGGTATTGGCGATTCGCGGGAGGGCTCCCTTGAGGGTGTCGATCATTACATTCCCAACAAAGTGGATTTTGTTGTCCGGGACACCTTCCGCGCGCAAATTTTCAACCGCATCCATACTGGGGGCATAGAGAATCTCGGAGATGCTATCAGTCACGATGCGGTTAATTTCTTCGGGCATGCGGCGGTCGAATGAACGCAGGCCGGCCTCGACATGAGCCACCGGGATGTTGAGTTTTGCGGCGGTCAAGGCGGCGGCGATAGTCGAGTTGACATCGCCGACAACCAGCACCAGATCCGGGGTGCGCGCCAGCAGGTAATCCTCAAAGGCAATGATCGTCCGCGCAACTTGCCTGCCCTGGGTGTCCGACCCGATCGCCAAACAGACATCCGGTTCAGCGAGGTTGAGTTCGTCAAAAAATACTTTTGACAACTGATAGTCATAATGTTGTCCGGTATGGACAATGCGCACATCGAAGAATGACCGGTCACGCATTAAGGCCCGGTGGATCGGGGCAATCTTCATGAAATTTGGACGCGCACCCGCGACCAGGATGATTTGACGACGGCGGCCCATCCTCACTCTCCGATCCGGTCGATTAACAGCCAGGTTGTTGCCACTGACGCCAGGACCGAGGCGGTGCCGGTGAGATAGGGCAGCCAGTTTTTTTCTTTTTTAATTCGGGAAGCGACAAAAATGGCGTCGCCGAGTTTCGCCTTGCGGCCGAGGATATTTTCCCCCGAGATGACCCGTCCGTTGGCGCGGATCAGCCGCATCTCTTTTTTGTTTGCCGCCGAAGTCACGCCACCGGCCTCCTCAAGGTAACGACCGACCTTCCAATTCGAGTGGTATTTGATTGTTCCGGGAGAGGCAATGGCGCCCATCAGCTGGATACCGGAGGGGACCTCGGGGACAAAGATATGGTCACCGTCCTGCAGGATGATATCTTCTTCACCGCCCTGGTTGCTCAAAATTGAAGGCACATCAAGGACAATTCGGGTCATCTCTTCGGGGTCGAACCGTAATAGTTGCTGCCGAATGAAAGAACCGCTCGAATCCTGTACGATGGGTTCGGAATGGGCCAGTACCTGGCTCAGGTTTTGTCGTTTGAGGTCATCGGATATTTTCTGCCTGATGAAAAGAGTCCCTTGCGGGAAAGCGCGCGGGGTCAGTCCGCCGGCGCGATCAATCAATTCGTACAGGCCGTCGGTCGGTTCGAGTAGAGCAAACCGCCCGGGGAAAAGCACCGCCCATTCAAGCGTGACCATCGGGAAGCCGAGACTTTCGGGGTTTTCGCGAATGAAGACGTGATCGTCTTCGCGGAGAATAATATCTTCTTCGAGGTCATGGCGGATGAGAATGTCCCCCAGATCAACCGTCAGGATTTTACGCGACCCATCCGGATGCCTCCGGGCAATCTCCGCTCGAGCAAGGAAAGCGTTTTTGCCGAGACCTCCCGCCCGGAAGATCAGGTCGGACAGGCGCATCGAGCGAAGGAGGTCATACTCGCCTGGTTGTTCAACCAGGCCGTCGATTTGTACTTTCGATTTGCGCAGGACGCGTTCGCGGTCATAGACGATCAACCGATCACCGTCCTGCAGGGTGAAGTCCAACTCGCCCTCACCGTCACACAGATCGCCGATGGCCACCGGGATTAATTCAATCGTTCCGTCGTCGTCGGAGCGTTCGAGGTCGGCCCGCCCGACAAAGGCCTCACCGGTCAGGCGGTCGCCGCCGTCAATTAAGTCATAAACGGTCATGCCCGGTGTCCGTTCAAAGGCGCCCGGCCGACGGACCGCCCCTTCCAGCCAGACAGTGTTTGGCCGGGAATCGAAAATGGAAAAGACAGAAACATCGTCGCCGTCGGCGAGGATGACATCAGTCGATTTATCAGTGAGCGCCGCAGTATAATCCACATCCAACAGGAGGCGGCCGTCGTGCTCTGCAACCCGGTCGATCATCACGCGAGCGAGATAGGCCTCGGCGGTCGGACCGCCGGCCAGGGCAAACAGGTCGGTCAACCGTTCGTTATTTCTCAGTTCATAAATAGCCGGGCGTTTAATTTCGCCTCGGACTGCTACCCGAGGGCCGACTACCGGAACAAAAATAATATCGCCGGGTTGCAACCGGGGATCGGACCCGCGCCGACCACTGAGCATCAGATCATAAAAATCGATTTCCTCGACCTGGCGGTTGCCGCGCATTAGCCGAACCTGCCGGAGCGAACCGCGCTCATTCGGTCCACCGGCCTGGTACAGCGCATTAAAGACGGTGGTCAGCGAGCTGACGGTATAGGCGCCGGGACGGCGGACCTCACCCACGGCGAATACGGTCATTGAGCGCAGGCGGCCCAGGAAGAGACTAAGCTCAAAATCAGAATATATTGTCTGGAGTTTTCGACGGATCCGGTCTTTGGCTTCGGACAATGTCTGTCCGTGGACAGTCACCTCGCCGGCGCGTGGGATTGACACTTTTCCTTCGCGATCAACGATCAGTTCGATATTCAGGTCGACCCGGCCCCAGGTGTTTAAGAGCAATTGGTCGCCAGCGCCCAGTCGATAATCATCGGGAGCGATCGATTGATTGACCGCGTCGAAGCTCGGAGCATTCTCGCTGAATATTTCATAACCAAACGGCCGCAGGTTCTCTGCCTGTGGCCGTGGTATTTGACGCGTTGTTTCTGTCTCCCGCTGCGCGGTGTTTTCTGCAGCGTGAGGGGGGACGTAATTCTCCGGCGAATCGTGGATTTCCACCGTGTCGGGCAACTGGCAATATGCCGGTCTCCACGAGATACAATAGAGGATGATGATTAGTGCAACGAGCAACAACAGCCACAACCGTCTTCCCATCGGTCTGTCCTTCCCATGGCCCCTCAGACCGGCGTCCATGCCGGTCGCCATAATCGACAGCCATCATTTAGCAAGCGGAGTGCCTGCCGGCGTTGAGGGCATGGAGATTTGTGGAAGGTGTTGGGGGACGGCAGGTTTTGAGTGGTGTGTTGTTGGCCGGTCTCACCTGGGATTTCGCAATTCCGGAAAGATCGTCCCTGCGAGGGGAATATTTTTCTCTGCGGTTAAGATAGTAATCGAAAACGGCATATCAGCAGAATTATCATCAGATCGATTTTTATTCAAGCGACGGCGTGGTCAAATCCTATTCATTTTCGCCGAACGGTTTGATCATGATTTCTTTATTACCGTCAAGGGCCTCTTTGGTCTTGAGAAATAATAATCCGGTATTGGCCAGATGAGTTATCTCTGCGTTGCGGTCATAAGGGTCGCCGGCCATGACGTTGTTTGCGGCAGAGACGATGTTTCGGCGGTGTCCATGATCGCGGTAGAAATTGTGGAATCGTTTTTTACTGTCGCCGATTTCGATTTGCAGCGTTTTGAAATCCTTCATGCTCAGGAGACAATTGCCGCGGTGAGCGTGAAAACTCTCCTTTACTCCCTCAAAGGTGTGGCCTTTAGCCGAAAAAGTAATTGCCGCAATCGTGCCGTCGCCAAACGTGAAGGTGACCGCAATGTCGGAATCACTCGACTTGGCGCGTGTTGGATTAATCCGAATTGGAAATGCATTGTTTCCCGCCAATCGCAGGACGAAGTCAGTCCAGTGGCAGAGGTTCCCCAGGACCCGGCCGCCTTCTGCCGGGTGGAAATACCAATGGCCGGGGTCGATGTCATGTCCGGCGACGAACCAGTTGTACATCCCCGGTCCGCTTTCAACATTGAGGTGCGCTTGGATAATTTGACCAAAGCGGCTGCCCGGACGATTGAATCCGAGAAATATCCGGCCTTCCGCCGTGGTTGCCGCCTCGTTTAGTCTACGCAGTTGATCCATTGTCACGACATGCGGTTTTTCGATGTAGACATTCTTGCCCCGTTGCAACGCGGCGATGGCATATTCAGCATGGGTCGCATGATTTGATGCGATATAGATCAGGCGGATATTATCGGCGTTGATAATTTCTTCGGCATCTGTGGTAAAACATGGAATACGATAGCGTTGGGCCAGCGAAGCCGCGCGGTTGATGTCGATGTCCATGCAAGCGGCAATGGCGCGGCCAGATACTTTATTCAGGTAATAGGCGATTGTCGTATAGGCGTAATTCCCGCACCCGATCAGGCCGATCCATTGGCGAGTGTCCGGTTTGGTGTTTTGGGTGGGGAGTGTTCGGTAGGTTCGTCGCAGGTGCAGTTGACCGAGTGTTTTGTAATAGGTTCGATTGACGCCATAAAGGGAGGCATAGCGCAGGACTTTTTTAACCTTAAACCAAAATGGCTGTTCGAGATAATCCATATCGGTGTCCGTTACCGACCCGGTCGTGTGTCTCGGGACCACCGCAGGGTTTTATACTCCGACGGTGATTTCGCGCAGTCTCTCCAATGTCGCCCGGTTGGTGGGAAACACCCGCCCAAGCAAACCCTCGGCTCGATTTACGATCAACCCGCCCTGCAAGGGCCGGTCGGCTGTCCTTTTGGTGTCGGTATACATGACCGGCTCAACCAATGACTCGTCAAGGCCGAACACTTCAGCGGCCAGAACCGCCAAATCATAGCGGGAGATCGGCCCCGACGTGCCCAGATGCAGTAGCCCCGTGATATCCTGTTTGTCTGCCGCCAGGATGCACTCGGCGAGCGTGGGAACGTCGGCGACGGTGGCAATCTGGTCGATCGGCGCCTGAAGTGTTGTGCCCGAGCGCAGGGCCGAGATCATCTTCTCCACGAAACAGGGGTGTTTTTCGGTTCCCGCTCCGATGAAACTTGCCGCCCGGATGATTAGTGCGCTGATATCGGCATTGCGGACAACCGTTTCGGCGTCGTGCTTTGTTTTCCCATAGATGTTGATTGGATGAGGCCGGGCGGTTTCGTCATAGGGGCCTGAGGCGCCGTCAAAAACATAGTCCGTGGAAATCTGAATCAGGCGCGTGTTAAGTTCAGTCGCGGCCTTGACAATGTTCTCCACCCCGACCGTGTTCACTCGCCTTGCCCGGTCCGGATCGCGTTCACAGCCGTCGACATCGGTGTAAGCGGCACAGTTGATGATGACTTCCGGTCGAAAGCGGGCGATAGTTTTGCGGACGTTTTCCGCATCGGCGATGGCGGCCTTAAAAGTGGGGACGCCGGGAGGAAATGCTGCCTTGCGATTGTGTACCACCGCGACCGGGAATTTCCCCTTGCGGTGCAGGAGTTGGATCAGGTGTCTGCCCAACAGTCCGGTCGCGCCGAAAACAAGAGTCGGTCTATTCATCGAACCTCCAGTGGTACTGCTTACGATAATAACTACGATATGATTGCCGCTGACGTTTTTTCACCCAGGCGGCATTGGCTCGATACCAGGCCGTCACCTTCCTGATCCCGTCGGGCCAGGGTGTCTTTGGGCGCCAGGAGAATTCTTTGCGAAAGTGTCTGTCGTTCAACGCATAGCGACGATCATGCCCGGGACGGTCGGCGACGGGACGGAGTTGGCCTGGTGAGCAATCAGTCAGGCGCATGATGGTTTTGGCGACATCACGATTTCTTTGTTGATTCCCCGCACTGATATTATAAATCGGATGTTCCGGTTGCGGGGCATTGACCAGTCGGCGGACCGCCTCGCAGAAATCTTCAACCCACAACCAGTCCCGTTGTTGATTGCCGTCGCCGTAAAGCGGCAGCTCCCGGCCATTGAGCGCATTGGTAATGAATAACGGGATGAATTTTTCCGGATATTGCCGAGGACCGTAGACATTAACCGAGCGCAGGATGTTAATCGGCAGATTATATGTCTGCCGATACGCGAGGGCCAGCAAGTCACCCCCGGCTTTGGAGGCGGCATACGGATTGGTCGGCGCGAGGGGTTGATCTTCGCGAAATTTGCCGCGGGCCGGAGTGGCGCCATAGACCTCATCGGTTGAAATAATAATCACTCGGCGCACGGGGTTTCGACGGGCCATCTCCAGGATATTTTGCATCCCCAGGATGTTTGTGCGCACGAATGGCTGAGCGTCCTGCAGTGACCGGTCGACATGGGTTTCGGCGGCGAAATGGACCACGGTAACCGGATCATCGGGCCAGACGCTCCGGAGTCGCCGTCCGTTTGTAATGTCGACCCGGTGTTCCTCGTATTCGGGCGATGAGCGCAGATTGCCCAGGTTATCTATTCCCGCGGCGTAGGTGAGGCAATCGATGTTGGTCAGTTTGACCCGCCGATGCCGCCGGTGATACCAGCGCAGGAAATTTGACCCGAGAAACCCCAAACCGCCGGTGACAAGGAGGTGTTTCATTCTCGTATTTCCCAGTCGAATCCGATTGAGGTATCAAAGGGATCGCGGCGGTATTCGTCCGGGTTGGCCGCATCGTACGGCCGGTTTGGACAATTAAGACACCAGAGTTCGGCATCGCCGATGTTTTTAAAGCCATGGTAAATTCCCGGCGGGATCAGGATCGCCCGGCGCCGGGTATTGCTGATCTCCAGCGTCTGAATCTCACCGTACGTGGGGGAGTCCGCGCGATCGTCAAAGAGACCAAAAAGTGCCCGACCATTGATGACTGTAAAACAATCGGTCTGCTTGCGGTGTAAATGCCAGGCCTTGATCACCCCGGGGAAGGCGGTAGTCGCATACACCTGACCAAAGCCGCAGAATCCATCGTCATCAGCGCGCCAGATTTCGAAAAGCCGGCCCCGGTCATCCGGGTGTACGAGAAGTTCCTTAATACGCACGCCGTCGATCATGGTTTCCTCGGTCCCTTTTTGTATCCGGGGGCTTGGGTAAACAGCCGGCGATTGCTGGATCGGACCCATTGTTTATCGGTGAGTAACGGCGCAGAGTTTGTAAAAATCCCACGTTGTTTCTTCCAGGTGCGCGCCGCCAACTCTCCGGCCCGGTGCAAAGATGGAATGGTGCCGGCGTCGGTCCACCAGCCCGGCAGGATGTCATACTCCAGTTCATTCCGTTTGATATAATCATTGGAAACATCGGCGATCTCCAGTTCGCCGCGTTTGGACGGCGACAGGGAATCGATGATATCGAAGACATTGGAATCGTAAAAGTAGATCCCGGTGACGGCGTAAGGCGAAGCCGGTTTCCGGGGTTTTTCAATAATCCGGACGATTCGTCCACCGGACAATTCCGGCACGCCGAACCTCCCCGGGTCGGGCACTTTCTTTAATAGCAGCCGGGCGCCGGAGGCCTGTCGTGAGAATTTCGCCACGTATGGCCTCAGACTTCGCTCGAACAAATTGTCGCCCAAAACCACGCAAACGCGTTGGCCGGCACAAAAATCACGGGCGCGTCCGAGCGCGTCGGCAATGCCTCCCTGACCTTCCTGATAGGCGTAGACCAGCCGTTTGATCCCCAAAAACTTCCCGTCACCCAACAGCCGGATGAATTCACCCGCGTGGCGACCGCCAACGACGAGGACTATTTCTTCAATCCCCGCCTCGACCAGCGCCTGCAAAGGATAATACACCATCGGGCGGTCCCAGACCGGCAATAGATGTTTGTTCGTGATTTTGGTCAGGCTTCCCAGTCGCCGGCCGAGACCACCGGCCAGCACGATCCCTTTAATTTTCGTTTGTCTGCCCATTACTGAAAAAAAGACCCGCCATCAACAGAAGTCAATAGGCGCGATGCCCGTCGACTCTTGCCTGTTTTGGCTTTTGGTTGATCAATTCCCGCCGCCTGTTGCCGCCAATCAGGACGTCATACGAGAGTGGACAAGTCGGGTAAAGTATTTATCCTCCTGCATGTTACGCTTTAAGGGTAATGAAAACGCGTTGCTGTTGGGTGAGGATTATGCGTGTAGCGCGGTGGATAATTCTTGCCAATCTTTAATATTCATAGTAAATTTACAATTGGGCGTACTTCAAGGTTACCCAATCGCGCGGTGTAAATCCTGTCATCGGTCGCGAGTTGGCTGAGTTAACATTCCGGAGGATGTTATGGCCAAAAGCGGATATCCGCCCAAAACACGGTGGCATCCCCTCTCGTTGCAGGGGTTGTCCCCGCAGAAATTCTCTGCGGTCGTTGATCGGATACTCAGAGGGGATCTGTCTGTAATCAGCTCACGAACGCCCCATCAGGGGAAACGTGTCTTGGTGACCGACGACAATTCCGACCACATTGAGACCATCGTCGATTATCTCGAAACAGATATCGGCGTGGTGACCGAGATAGCAAAAACTCCTGAAGAATGCCTCAGGCGAGTCCAGAATAGTGATTTCGATTTGCTCATCCTGGATTACCGATTACCCAAACATGACGGCCTATGGGTTATTGATCAGATTTGCCGACGGGGCCGCCGGCTTCCCGTCCTGATGATGACTTCCTTTTACAGCAAGGCCTTGAGCCAGCGAATCAGCAGAGATTACCCGGTTGAAATAATGCGGAAGACCAACAGCTTTCGGTTGATTGCCCGTCGCGCCGGTCGTATGTTGGCGACCACCGGCGCCGGACCGATTTGCTGAAGGGGCGCTGTTGTAAGGGTGAGTATTTGTGTCTGAACCATCACCTCAATCTTCGTCCTCCGAAAATAATTCCTCCTGTGGCAGTGATGCTCAGAATCCCGCCGGATGGATCTGCGATGTCCTTTGGCATGTGACCCGCAAAATCCAATCGGTAGCCAGTCCCGATGAGGTGTTGAGTCTCATTGCCGAGGCGATCGCCGAGGCCGGATTGTATGTTCGAGCCGTGTTGACCCTGCACGACGATCAGGGCAAGATCATTGCGATTGGCCACCACGGGATCCCGGACGATATTATTGCCGCGGCGCGGAACGGTCCCCGGCTTTCGCTGGAAAAGCGACAGGCGATTTTCGCGGCCGCGGTAAAAGTGTCGGAGTCGTATTTCCTGCCGGCTGAGGCAAATGTCGAATTTGCCGACGAAGGTCGACACGTGGCGGTACAGCCGGGTGGGGGAAACACCGGGTCGTGGCAATCCGATGATCAGTTGTTTGTGCCGATTTTTAACCTGTCGCGCGATACCGTGGGGTATGCCTCGGTTGATACGCCGGTCGATGGTTCGCGTCCGGACGAGGCGACTGTCCGTCGACTTGAATTATTTGTCCATCTGGCGGCTGAGGCCCTTGAACGAGTTTCGACGAAAGAAAAACTGGTTGATACCGAAGAGCGTTTTCAGGACCTGCTGGCCAACACCGAAGAGGTCATTTATCGCGTCGACTTCAGCCGGGGGAAAGTCGAATATGTCAACCCGGCTATCGAGCGGTTGACCGGATGGACAGTTGAGGAGATGACCTCCACGCCGCTGGATGAGTTAGTCAATGAATTGATCCATCCCGACGACATTCCACTTTTTTATGGAAATTTGCAGGCGGATTCCGGCCCACGAGACGGCCGGCAGAAAAATCGTCAATATCGTGTATTGCACCGGGATGGTTCGGTCCGCTGGGTCATGGTCGAACGAGTTGTCACCTATGATGCCAATCGCCGGCCGATTGCCGTTGAAGGGACAATGCATGATGTGACCGAGCAAAAACTCGCTGCCGATGCCTTGCTGGAGAGCGAAGAGAAATTTCGCACATTATCTTACAATATTCCGGGGATGATTTACCGGGGAAACCCGGACTGGTCGACTGATTTCATCTCAAACACCGAGGCAATTTGCGGGTATCCGCCCGAGGAGTTCCTGGGCGAAAAACGAAGTTGGATTGACCTTGTCCACCCGGAAGATCGGGACAGTGTTCTCAATGCCGCCAAGGAACTCGAATCGATCCAGAAAAGCATTGTCCAACAATATCGGATTTTCACCAGAGAAAAGGCCGTCCGGTGGGTTGAGGATCACAAAACCTCCCGATTCGATGAGCAGGGAAACTTTTTGGGCATCGACGGTGTCTTATTTGACGTCACCGACAGAGTTCTTGCTTCGGAGGCGCTCCGGCGTAGTGAATTGCGGTTCCGGGAGCTTGCCGACCTTCTGCCACAAACGGTATTCGAACTCGACCTCGAAGCAAACATCGTCTACACAAATCGCGCCGGTCTCGAGGCGTTTGGCTACACCCAGGCGGACGTTGACGCGGGGGTGAGTGCGTTTGACCTGTTTGTCGAGGGCGACCAGCGGCGTTTGCGGGAAAATTTCCAAAAAATTATCACGAGTGGGGAAAGTTCAGATCATGAATATACGGCCATCCGCAGCGACGGCACCCAATTCCCGGTCCTCATCTCCTCGACGTCGATTATCCGGGATGGCCGTCCGGTTGGCGCTCGTGGTCTGGTAATCGACCTTACCGAGCGTCACGAGGCGGCGGCACAACTCCGCGAATCAGAGGAAACCGCCCGCGCGCTGCTGAACGCGGCGACCGAATCGATGATTTTATTGGACCGTGAGGGTACGATCCTCACCCTCAATGAAACCGCCGCCGGGCGGATGGGCCGCTCGGTGGACGAATTGGTCGGCAAAAAGATTCAGGAGCAACTCAACGATCTTTACCCGCCGTTGGCGGCGAAATCCAGATTGGAAAATGTGGAAAAGGCCCTGCACTCGGGAAAGGTCCTTCGTTGTGAAGAAAGTCGGGGCGGGGATATTTACGACGCAATTTATTATCCGATTCTCGATTCCGACGGCCAGGTCGTCCGGCTGGCGATTTTTGCCCTCGATATTACCGAACGAGTCCTGGGCGAGGAAGCGCTCGAAGAAGCCGAAGAACGATATCGATCCCTGCAATCAAATCTGCCGGTCGGTGTATTTCGTTCCACCCCGGAGGGTGAAGTCATTTATATGAACCCGGCGATGGTACAGATGTATGGTTACGATTCACTCGAGGAAATGGTTCGTCAACCGGTGACCGACCTCTACTGCGATCCCCGGGACCGGATCACAATGCTCTCACTATTGTCGACCCACGGATCAGTAGAGAACTATGTGTGTAAGATGCGCTGCAAGGATGGGTCGACGAGGTGGGTTTCCTGCAGTATGCAGGCGACGAAAGACGACCTGGGAAATATCGATTATATTGATGGTATTGACATCGACATTACTCAACAAAAAATAGCCGAAGAATCGGTCAAGCAGTCTGAGCGTCGATATCAGGAATTGTTTGATTCTCTCCAGGAGGGGATCGGGATTGTCGACGAGCATGAAGTAATTGAATTTTGCAATCCGGCTTTCGCGAAGATTTTCGGCATAGACGACCCTGAATCGATGATGGGGACGAGTCTATTCTCCTATGTTCCGGAAGACCAACATGCGTTGATCCTGGCGGAGACGGCAAAAAGCAGGAAAAATGAAAAACTCCAATATGAATTGGATATTGTGACGCCGGCCGGAGCGCACAAGAATATCCTTGCGTCAATATCCCCCCGGTTTGCCGACAATGGTGACTACCTCGGCGCTTTTAGTTCCGTCCTGGATATTACCGAACTGAAGACCACCGAGGACGAGTTGCGGGAGTCGGAAAGCCGGTTTAGATTGTTGGCCGAGCAAAACCTGCTGGGGATTCTGATCATGCAGGATGACCGGCTGCAATACGCAAATCAGGCCGCAGCCGCTATCATCGGGTATTCAATCGACGAATTGCTTGCGTTGTCTCCCCGCCAGGTTTTTGTCGATCTTGTTCACCCCGACGACCGGGAGTTTGTCGGGGGGCAGGCGCGCAAAAAGCAGGATGGTGAACAGGCCGACATCATCACCCATTATTCATACCGAATCGTTCCGGGAGGCGGAAAACAGAAGTGGATTGACCAGTATTCCAAAACAGTGGAATATCGCGGCAGACCGGCAAACCTGATTACCATCACCGATATCACCGAGCGACGGCTGGCCGAAGAAGAACTGCGCAAATTCAAGACGATTTCCGACCGGGCCAGCTACGGCATGGCCATTGTCGATCTGGACGGTAATATCCAGTACTTGAACAGCGAGTTTGCCGGGATGCATCAGTACACGCCCGAGGAACTTATTGGCGAGAACCTTACGGTTTTCCACGCGCCGGAGCAACTCGGATTTGTTTATGCGCTCAACACCCGTCTTGAACGCGATGGGTTTTATGTCGCCGAAGAGGTCTGGCATGTGCGGAAAAACGGCGAGGTCTTTCCGACATTGATGAGCGCGACGATTATCACCGACGATAAGGGGGTTCCGCAGTTTTTGTCGGCCACGGCAATCGAAATCAGCGAGTTAGTACAGGCACGAAAAGCCTTGGAAGATCGGGAAGAACAATTCCGCACGTTCGCTGAGAATATCGCCGGGGTGGTGTTCACTTACGATGAATATCCTGATGGCCATCGGGTTCCACTGTATATCGGGCCGGGTATTGAGAAAATTGCCGGTTTAGCGACCGCGAAACGAATCCGCAACAATCTTGACGATTATTTTAGTTTGATTCTTGCCGAAGATCTGCAGGCATTACAAGCTGCCTCAGATGCCGCCCGTGCGTCCGGGGAGCTTCTTGACCATGAATATCGACTCCGGACCGACGATGGGAAAACCCATTGGGTGCGGACCATTGCCAAAATCGTCAAACAGGATGGCGAAATAATCCGCTGGCAGGGCCAGGTGCTGGATATAACCTCGCAAAAAGAGGCGGAACTGGCTCTGCGGGAAAACGAAGCCCGGTATCACAACCTCTTCGAAAATTCCCCGGCCGGGATATTCCGGATGAATATAGACGCCACGGCGTTTCTTACGGTGAACCCGGCCGGAGCCGCGATGGTGGGCCGGACAATTGATGAATTCCTGGCTACACCGCCTGACGAATTGTGGATCGATCCAACCCATCGAGAACGATTGAGAAAGCGGCTGCTGAGAGAAGGGTCTATTGCCGATAAAGAGATCGCGCTCAAATTGCCTGACGGGACTGAAAGAATCTTTCTGCACTCACTCAAATTATATCCGGAATTTGGTTATGTGGAAGGGACAGCGATAGACATTACCGAACGCAAGCAAGCAGAGACCCTCTTACACGAAAGTGAAGAGCGTTTTCGGACCATTGCAACTGCCATTCCAATCCCCCTGGCAATTACCGGTTTGCAGGATGGGGAAATCCTCTTTGCCAATGACCAGCTCTGTTCCACCTATGGTTGTTCGTCAGAAGAGGTCCTGAAGCTCAACGCCAAAGATCTGTATCACGATGTCGGCAATCGACAAAAGTTCATCGAGATGCTTGAGCGGGGCGAGCCGATTCGGAATCATGAGATCTTGGGGAAGCGATCTGATGGCAGTAGTTTTTGGTGCCTGCTCAGTCTGGACAAGGTTACCTTCGCCGGTCAACCGGCGTTACTCGGGGCGCTAATGGATATCACCGAGCGCAAGAAGGCGCTGGATCAATTAATGGAGAGCGAACAAACTGCACGCGCTCTCCTTAATTCGACACCGGATAGTGCTTTTCTGCTTAAGACGGATGGGACAATTCTGGCGCTTAATGAACGCGGGGCAGCCCAACTGGGGGGAAGCATTGAAGAATTGTCTGGGATGAACGTGTTTGACTTCTTCCCTCCCGAAGTGGCAAAATCCAGGCGGGCTTACCGGGACACTATCATTGAAACGAGACAACCAATAGCCTTTCGTGATGAAAGCGGAGGAAGAAAATTCGTGTCGAATATTTATCCGCTTTTTGATGCCGATGGTGTTATTGATCGATTTGCCGTTGCCGTCCGTGATGTCACCGAACGTGAGGAGATGTTGGAGCAACTGCGCCGACAGGGCCGAGATTTGGATCGGGCAAATACCGAGCTTTCCGAACTTGTCCAAAAACTCGAAGTCGAGAATCTGCGGGCAAGTGAACTGGCGGCACAATTCCAGACTAAAAACCGGGAATTGGAGTTGTTGGTTTCGACGCTGTCGCACGATCTCAAGACCCCGCTGATTTCCATCCGGGAATTGATCAAAAAATTCATGCGGCTCCAGGAGGCGGTTCTCGATGACAAAACTCGCCCGTTGGGTGAACGTATTTCGGCCAATGCCGATATCATGCTTCGTTTGGTTGAGGGATTGCTGGACTATTCGAAAATCGGCGATTATCTCAAGCGAATCGACGAAATCGACCTGCGTCCGCTGCTGGAGGATTTGTGGGAGCAGGTGGACGACCGGTTTGCTCATCGCCGGGCGGTGTTTCATTGCCCCGGACAATCTCAAACCTGCCGGACGACGCGCATCGGTTTGGAGCGTGTCTTACTCAATTTGTTGAGTAATGCGGTTGCGCATGTGCCGCCTGATCGCCGTCCGGAGGTCGAGGTGGATTGGCAGGTCTCGCCGGAGTTCCTCACGATAGCGGTAGCCGACAACGGCCCGGGAATCCCGGAAAGTAAGCGGGAGGACATCTTCAAATTGTTCCATCGGGCCGCCGGACGACGTGTGGAAGGGGCCGGGATCGGCCTCGCGGTTGTTAAAAAAATCGTCGATACTCTGAAAGGGTCAGTTACCGTTTCTGCCGGCGACAAGGGGGGAGCGGTCTTTAAGGTTACCCTGCCCATCCCCGAATCTCCCTCCGGTCAGGCCCAGGTCTAACCGGAGCAGTAATTTTTCTCGCCAAATTTCGCCGACTTTTTTATCTTCTGTTAAGAAAGAGCAAAGACAAACATGTCCGGTAACAAAAGACAGATGGGTCGCGGCCGGAGCGCCCTTTATGGGTTGATCTTAATCCTGGCGGGGCTGCTGGTGATCGAGTTTGCGGCCCGTTTGATCGAGCCGATGATGCGCCGGGCCGCGGTGGAATTCCGGGCGGATGAGGCCCCGGCCCGCTATCGTCTCTGGCAGTACACGTTGTTCAGTTCGTTTGGCGGTATCCACCAACCCGATGCCGCGCTGCTCTGGAAATTCCGCAGCCACCTGCGACAACCCCTCTTCACCACCAACTCACGCGGCATATTGAGTCCGTCGGAGATCGAGCCGGACAAACCACCGAACACGGTGCGAATATTACTTCTCGGTGACTCCTCGCCGGTGGGACTGGGGCTGCAACGGCGGGAAGAGGCCTTTGGGGAATTGACCGCCCAATTGCTCCGTAACAAATGGCGTGGATTGAAAAAAGTAGAACTGATTAATGCGGCCGTCAACGGCTATACCTCAGAACAGGGGAAAAGGTTTCTCCGGCAGGACGGCCTCGCCTATCGGCCGGATTTTGTTGTCTGCTATTTTGGAAATAACGACGCGTCGATTAACGGCTATCTTACCGACCGGCAGCTTTTTGCCGCCCGGCGATGGGCGCAGAAGGCCCGATCGTTCTTATATCGGTTCGCGACTTATCGGCTCATGCGAAATCTGATCTCGCCGGTCCTGCCGGCGGGGGTGAACGCGGATGATCGACTGCCCACCGTTCGGGTCACTCCTGAGGAGTTTGGTGAGAATATCCGGCAGATCGCCGAGATGGCGCGGGGAATCGGTGCGCAGACAATTGTCATTAATCCGCCGGTGCCCTACCGCTGGCCGGCCGGTCTGCAATTCAAACTCTTTTCACGGATGACCGATTCAGCGGGCAGTTGGGTTGTTGCCGATCCGGTGCAGGAGCGGTTAGAGCGACCGGTGGCTTACTGTTTTGATCCGACAACCATCAACAAGCTGTACGGCCGGGTGGACCCGTATGTTCGAGAAGTCTTCGCCAGCGCTTACGCCGATCAAGGCGCGGCAGACAGTATCGAGTCGGCTTACCAGGCGAAGTTGAAGGATAATCCGTCCGATCCGATCAGTCTGAATAATCTGGGTGTGCTCCGTTGGCGGAACGGCAGGTTCAATGAAGCGCTTGAGTGTTTTGTGCGGACTCTCGACCTCGACTCTTCTTTTAACGTTGCGCGGTACAATTTAGGTATCGCCCTGGCCGATGTGGGTGACTCGGCAGGCTCGCGACGTATTCTTTCGGAAACTGTCGATCGCGACTATTATTCTTTGCGCATTAAAACGCCCTATCGCCAGGCCCTTTTCGCCGCCGCCGAGGGCGGCCGGGCGACAGTGCTGGACGTTTCCCGGATTTTTCGTGAACATGATAATGAGCGGCTTTTCATCGACCATTGTCATCCAACACCGGCGGGTCATCGGTTGATCGCTCAACGCCTGGCGGATGTAATTGATTCACTGCTGAAACAATGATGAAGCGGACCACCCGGCCGGGATTAATGCTTGATTAATGAGCCACTAACCAGTATGTATTTCCGTTCCAACCCGGACCGGGTTTGAAGGGGAGATGTCGTGCGAACAAACACATTGAAAACAGTGGTTAGAATCTGTGAACTGTTCTCATTGTTATACATCTTCTTAATTTCTGTCGGTCTGATTGGCGAGGCCTTCAAGTTTTTCGGTGGCGGAATGGCCAACAAAATCCTGTCCACGGCCTCCGATCCGCTGGTTGGCCTGTTTGCCGGGATTTTGGCCACCAGCATTGTGCAATCCTCTTCGACTGTCACCTCTTTTATCGTTGTTCTTGTCGGTGGCGGGGCGATGCCGATCATTTCGGCCATCCCGATTGTCATGGGAGCCAACATCGGCACATCAGTCACCAGTTTTCTTGTGTCGCTGGGGCATTTAACCCGGCGAGCCGAATTCCAGCGGGCATTCGCGGCGGCGACAATCCACGATTTTTTTAATATATTTTCCGTGTTGATTTTCTTCCCCTTGCAGTATTTCACGAATTTTCTGGGGATCGCGGCTGAGGCGCTGAGCACCGTTTTTGCCGAGGTTGGTGGCTTAACCTTTGCCAGTCCGCTGAAGATGGTGACAAAACCCGCAATTCACGTATTGGTCAATCTGGCCGCGAAACAGGGGTGGATCATTCTGCTCATCGGATTCTTGTTGATGGCCGTTTCCCTGGCGCTCATCGTCAAGATACTTAAATCTTTGATTCTGGAACGTATCGAACGTTTTTTCGGCCAGTATATATTCCGCACGGCGGTGCGGAGTTTTATTCTGGGGATAGTTTTCACGGCGACAGTTCAATCGTCGTCGGTTGCCATCTCGATCACCATCCCCCTTGCCGGCGCGGGTGTGCTGACCCTGGAGCAGTTATTTCCGTATGCGATGGGAGCCAATATCGGTACGACGGTAACCGGCATTCTGGCGTCCTTGGCGACCGGATCGCCTGCGGCTGTGGCCGTGGCATTTGCCCACCTGCTGTTTAATGTTTTTGGTTGTATCTTTATCTGGCCGATCCGTCGATTGCCGCTGTACGTCGCCCGGGAGTTTTCGCAGCTCTCAGCTGATCATCGCTGGGTGCCGATAGTATTTATATTGGTTTTGTTTTTCGTCGTTCCTCTAAGCGTATATATGTTGAGGTGAAGGATGTTTCGAAATCTATTGGATGTTTTCCGTAAAGAGTCATTGCTCGACGACTCTCTCAAACAGGCCGTGCAGATGCTTGAGGAAGGCCGGATTATGTTTATTTCTGCTTCGCAATCTCTGCGGGAGCAGGATAATGCCGATCTGCCTTTTGATATTCGCGAGAAAGACAAGCTGATTAATGGCTTACAACAGGAGGTGCGGCGTAACCTGTTGACTCATCTGAGTATCAGTGGGATCAAAGACATAAATACTGCGCTAATCCTCGCGGCGATTGTCATCGATCTGGAGCGGATCGGCGATTATACAAAAAATATCGTCGAGTTGGCGGAATGGCACCCCAAGCGACTGGAAGCAAAACGCTACGAATCTCAGCTTCAGGAGATGGAAGAGCGTGTCCGCGAACTTTTTGATGCCGTGATCGCGGCGTTGCTCAACTCCGATGAAACCGTTGCGAATGAAATACTTGACGACCACCGAAATTTGACCAAAGGGTGTGACCAGACAGTCCGCGAGCTGATTGCCGGTGAAGACCAATTAAACAAACCCGAAGCCGTCACCCTGGCGTTGTATATTCGATATCTTAAACGCGTAGGTGCACACCTGACCAACGTCGCCTCGGCATTTGTCAATCCATTTCATCGCATCGGGTTTAAGCCGAGGAAGTAATCCCGCCTGCGGGCGGTGCTCCGTCGAATTCCCGCCTGCCTCCGACCAGCCCTCCCGAGGGATGTTTCGAAATTACAATTGCATTCGTCCAATTGCCTGTTTAACTTTTGTGTCGGCAAAGTTCTGCCGAGGCAAAGGAGAGTAGATGAACGGTATTGTGAGCACAAGATTCCTGATTGTACTTACGTTGATATTGGCGGGCATGGTGCTCTTGCCGATGGTTGTTTCGGCCCAGCCGAGTGGGGCAGTCGGCGATTCGGTGGGTGGTTCGGTGACCCCGGGGTGGGGGCAGATGAGTGCCGAACAACGTCAACAGACCGTAGAATACTCCAATACGAAAAATATTTTATACTTCGTCGGCGAGGGGTACGGACTGTTGGTCCTTTTGCTGATTTTGCTCACGGGATTTTCTTCCCGGTTGCGTAATTGGGCAGCCAAAATCGGCAGGAAGCGATTCCTGACCATCGCGGTCTTTACGTTCTTGATCTTCCTGGTCATCGGACTGACCGGCTTGCCGCTCGATTACTATTCCGGTTATCACCTCGAGCATCAGTATGGATTGTCCAACCAATCGGTCGGTGGTTGGTTTTGGGACCAGGTAAAGGAATTCCTGATCAGCTGGATTATCGCGGTCTTGCTTGTCGCGATTCTATATGCTCTTATCCGCAAATATCCCCGAACCTGGTGGGTCTGGTTCGGCGCCGGTTCTTTGCCGTTTATCATATTCTTTATGATTATCGCGCCGATTTTCCTGATGCCGATGTTTTATGATTTCAAACCAATGGAGGAATCGCCGCTCAAGGCGCGGATTGTACACCTTGCCTCCGAGGCCGGGGTTGACGATCCGGATATTTTTGTAATGAACGCGTCGGAGAGCACGAATAAACTCAACGCGATGGTGACCGGCCTGGGGGAGACCAAACGGATCGTTTTCTATGACAATTTGTTGGAGCAGATGTCCGACGACGAGATTCTTTTTGTGACCAGCCATGAATTGGGCCACTATTTAATGAACCATGTCTGGATTGGTGTATTCCTTTCAGTGGCGATGGTTTTTATCCTCTTATTTCTGGCCAATTTATTGATCGGTTCGACAATCCGCCGCTTTTCATCGCGTCTTGGTTTCTCGCAGCTCTCGGATATCGCGTCTTTTCCACTTATTTTGTTTTTTGTATCCCTGTTTGCGTTTTTATCCTCGCCGATTACGAGTGGAATTTGGCGTCATTTTGAGCATCAGGCCGATATTTTCGGGATGGACCATACCGGGAACGGCGAAGCGGCCGCGCGGGCCTTCGAGAAACTGGCGGCGGGCAATTTAGCCAATCCCAATCCACCGGCATTTGTCGAATTCTGGTTGTATAGCCATCCAAAACTTTCCGATCGGATCCAGTTTGTGCGGTCATATCAGCCCGAGCGGATCTTGACCGATCCATTGCGCTTTCCGGGCGAACGGCATTTGAAAAACCTGCGCCAATTGACTTTCGGGGGCGAGAACGCTGAGGCATACTTTTCCGCCGATGGCCGGCAACTCATTTTTCAATCGACTCGGGACAGTCTCGGTTGCGACCAGATCTTTACCATGGGAATTGCCGGGGAAAACCCGCGGCTGGTTTCGACCGGCGGCGGGGTGACGACCTGTTCATTTTTTGCGCCGGATGGAGAGCGAATAATATATAGCTCGACCCGGCTCGGGGGAGAGGAGTGCCCGCCGAAGCCGTCCCATGAGGCGGGGTATGTCTGGGCAATTTATCCCGATTACGATATATTCTCGGCAAAACCCGATGGGAGTGATCTTCGGCGGTTGACCGACACGCCGGGTTACGATGCCGAGGCCGTCTATTCTTCCGATGGTAACACAGTTTTGTTCACCTCGGTGCGCGACGGAGATTTGGAACTTTATCTGATGAATCCCGATGGCAGCAATGTGCGGCGTTTGACTCATGAAATCGGGTACGACGGGGGCGCCTTTTTCTCGCCGGATGGCAGCCGAATTGTCTACCGTGCCCATCACCCGCAGTCGCCTGAAGCCATCGCTGAATATCAGGGTCTGCTGGCCCGGAACCTCGTGCGGCCGTCGCAGATGGAAATATTTGTCGCCGATGTCGATGGTTCCAACCGCCGCCAGATCACGCGCAACGGCGCCGCCAACTTCTGTCCCTTTTTTCATCCTAACGGCCGGCAGATCATTTTTTCGTCGAACATGAATGATCCATCCGGGCGCAATTTCGAACTTTATCTGATTAACGATGACGGTACGGGACTGGAACAAATCACGTATAACGAGACTTTTGATGCCTTCCCGATGTTTTCCGCCGACGGTTCTAAATTGGTGTTTTGTTCCAACCGGAACAATAACAATTCGCACGAAACGAACATTTTTATCGCCGATTGGGTGGAGTAGCTCTGCCGGACAGCGAAATATTCGCCAATCGGCACTCGGATTTATTTGCGCTAAAAAGGCGCGAAGTTATTTTTCCAAAATATCTTCGACGAGACTGTGCGCGACTTCTCTGGTGACGGCAGGCGTTTTCGCCGGCTGTGCGTCACGTTTGTACTCCGGTGAACGGTGTAGGATAACCGGCCTGCGGATTGGTTTGGCCACGATTGGCAGTGCCGTCATCCGCATCGTCAGACGTTCGAGAAGTTCCTGGTCGGGGACACCCGGGGTAGTGGATTGTACGAGATGGTAGAATCGGCAGCGGGAACACGGGGTTTCCGCACTGGCGAAAATCCCCTCGGGATCGACCCGGCCGGCTGTGCCGGCGACGACCCAACACGTTCGACCGCCGTTTTTCCCGCCGTTGATGCCGTCGAAACGTCGGTCGGCGGCCGCCGGACAAACACCGAGATCGTCGGCGCGATCACCGCCGGGTTCGCGACCACAGCCGGTGAATTCCCAGCAGTTGAGCAGTCCCGCACTGCCAAACTCCGTATTCGCCTTCATATTGGGGCTATCGGCAAGGCGCCCGGTTTCCTATAACAAAATTTTCGCCGAATTTGTTCCGCTGTTGAGGCCGTGGTCTCGTGATGACTTGACCTCATGCCGTGAGGTATTACATTGTGGCCATGATCAAGAATACCTCATATCTGTTGGCTATTGATATTGGCAACACAACGACCGTCGTCGGATTCTATCAACACGGCGAATTGCTTGATTATTTTCGCCTGGCCTCCAAACATACGTTGACCTCCGATGAAGCCGGTGTGCTGATAACCAGTCTGCGCCGACATCAGCTAAGATCGACCGAGGAAGTCAACGGCGTGGCGATCTGTTCGGTCGTACCGTATCTTACCGCCGTTTACCAGGAAATGGCCCAACGATATTGTGGACAGACAGCGCTGGTGGTTACCCATGAGGTGAAACTGAAAACCCGTCTCGTTGTCGATTATCCGCATCAGGTCGGGGCCGACAGAATTGCCAACGCGGAAGGGTATGTCCACAAATATACCGGGCCGGGAATCATCGTCGATTTCGGTACGGCAACCACGTTTGACGTCATTTCCGGCTCCGGGGAGTATTTGGGCGGAGTCATTGCGCCGGGAATCGAGACATCTTCGGCCCGGCTATCCGAACGTGCGGCGAAGTTGTTCAAAATCAAACTTGAAGCGCCCCGACAGGCGATCGGGCGGAATACCGAGGATGCGCTGAAATCCGGTCTTCTGTACGGTGCAATCGGTCAGGTTGAGGGGATTGTCCGGCGGATCAAAGACCAACTGGGCGGGAATCCCCGGGTCATTGCGACCGGCGGGCTGGCTCGGACAATTGCGGCAGAAACGGAAATTATCCAGGATGTGGACGATACACTCACTCTGGACGGCGTGGCAAAAATATATGAGAACAACATGGCTCAGTGATCGACCGGTTACTCGCCAATGACACGATAAACGAATCCGTCGGCTTTAACTAATTTCTGCCGGGACTCCGCGGCGGTACATCCCAATTTCCCCATCACCAGCGCGGTTTTCACTTCCCCTCCGGCACTTTTAAGCAATTCGCCCGCGTGGTCATAATCAATCTCCAATACCGACATCAAAATCCGTTGGGAGCGTGCCACCAACTTGGCTGACGTAGCTTTCAGGTCGACCATGAGATTGCCGTATGTTTTACCGAGGCGGACCATCGCGGCGGTGGAAATCATGTTCAGGATCAATTTCTGTGCCGTCCCGGCTTTCATCCTTGTCGAACCGGCGATAACTTCCGGACCGAGGACAACCGGAATGACCACGTCGGCGGGAACGGTCAACTTGTCCGGCGGATTGGCACAAATAAAAATCGTCTGCGCACCGGTTTCGCGCGCATAGGCCAGGCCGGCCAGTGTATATGGTGTCTTGCCTGAGGCGGCGATTGCCACCAATAGATCGTCGGCTGAAAATCCATGTCGCTTAAGATCCCGCTTCGCCGCGCCGGGTTTGTCTTCCACTCCCTCGCGAGAGCGGACCAGTGTCGACCGCCCGCCGGAGATGATGCCGATGATTTGCCGGGGGTCTGTGCCGAAAGTTGGTGGACATTCGGCGGCATCAAGCACCCCCAGCCGGCCAGATGTCCCCGCTCCCAGGTAGAACACGCGGCCTGCCGCGCGCAGTACTCCGACGAATAATTCGACAGCCCGTGCGATATTCGGTATTTGTGCGGCAATAATTTTCGGAACGATACTGTCTTCCTCGTTGATCAGAGAAAGGATTTCGACGGTGTCCATCCGATCGAGTCGAGCGCTTCGGCTATTTGCGGCCTCGGTAATTAAATCAGCCAGTTGATCAAAATATTTGCGCGACATATAGTGATTAAACGGCAACTTGGAGGCGCCGTCAATGAAACAAGTACATCCGGCGTAATCTCTCGGGTGATTTCAACGAGGATTGGATTTCCCGGAGAAAAAGACGGGCGTCAAATACGTTGACGCCCGTCGATTCGACAAATAGTCAGACAATACTCGTCTACCAGCGACGTGTCGTCGCGCGCCGGTAGTTTTTGTTCCGAGTATTATGGCTCTTCCGAGTCTGGTTCGAGCGCTTGTTCTGCCGGGTGGCAGTCATCCGTTTTGCCGGCTTCCGTGAGGTGGCTTTGCGCGTTATGGCCTTCCGGACGGTTTTCCGCGCCATAGTTTTCCTGGTGGCTGGCTTGCGAGCAATCTTGCGAGCCATGGTTTTGCGCGTCGTTGTTTTGCGCGTCGCCGACTTTTTAGTGTAGTTCTTTTTCATGTTGTTTTTCTTTGGGGCGACTTTCCGGGTGACCTTGCGAGCCGTGGCTTTGCGTATCGACGGCTTTTTGGCCGTTGTCGTCTTCCGGTTGATGTTCTTTTTTGTGGTCTTCCGGCTCGCGGTTTTCCAGCCGACGGTCTTTCTGGTATTGGTCTTGCGGGCCGTGGTTTTACGCGTCACGGCTTTACGGGTCGCCGGCTTTCTGGTGTAATTGCGCTTGTTGTTGTTCTTGTTGGCGGCGGCTTTTCTGGTGGTCTTGCGGACCGTAGTTTTGCGCGTCACGGCTTTGCGGGTACTTTTCCGTGCCGTAGTTTTTCTGGTGACCGGCTTCCGGACTGTCTTGCGCGTCGTGGCTTTGCGCGTGGCCGGTTTGCGGGTGGTCTTGCGCGTCGTGGTTTTACGCGTGACCGATTTGCGAGTGGTCTTGCGCATTGTGGCTTTGCGCGTGACCGGTTTGCGGGTGGTCTTGCGCGTCGTGGTTTTACGCGTGACCGGTTTGCGAGTGGTCTTGCGCGTCGTGGCTTTGCGCGTGACCGGTTTACGGGTGGTCTTGCGCGCTGTGGCTTTACGGGTCGTCGATTTTCTGGTGACCTTGCGAACTGTGGCCTTGCGTGTCACGGCCTTCTTGATGGTTTTCCGTGCCGTAGTTTTTGTGGTGGCCGGCTTCCGGACTGTCTTCCGGGTGGTCGATTTGTTGTTGCTTGCCCGCTTGTTGGTGGTCTTGCGGGTGTTGGTTTTGCGGGTAATCATCCGCATGAGAAACCTCCCCATTGTTACTGAAAATGCGGCGGTTCGGACGGTTGTTTATCTCGTCCGAATGGGCCGTTTAGTTTTATGTTTTCGATTCAGCCAATTCTGTTGGATCAAGAGTCCCCTGGATAATGATTCGGTATTCACCAGTGGTCGGATTTATCGAAGCAACTTTACATTTGCAGTTGGAGGAGTTGAATAGGGATTCTACCAGACGGTGTTTGTCATCTCCCTCTTCCATGGGTGGCTCATTTTCTCGCTGGGGGTTTTCAATCGACCATTTCAGCATCGGGTTTACCTTGCCGTCAAAAAATATTTCCGACGCGTTCGATTTTCGGCCGCATCCGGCACAAAGGTGTTAAACCACAATTGGTAAAGTTATCGGCTGAGCGTGCAATTACTTAACACTCCCCCGGCGGGGGAAGTGGTAATTCGGGCGGATCCACCGAGATGTATCTCCAGCTACCCTGACCGAAGATCTATCGGCATTGGAGGGTAATGATCAACGATGCTCAGGAGTCGTTTGGTCGAAGCGGTTTTTGTGAGGCGAATTTTTTCAGCAAGCGAGTGTCGGCCTGCGGGTTATGGTCAACGAATTCAACGAAATCGACGAGCCGGTCGAGGATTTCCCGTGACAATTCATGTTCCATCTTGCAGGCAGATTCCTCGGCCGATTTCGGATCGATGCCAAGGACCTTGATGAAAAATGCACTCAATGCCTGATGACGACGGACGACGTCGCCCGCAACCTTCGTCCCCATATACGTAAGTGTGACAACGTCATATGGCGCGTAGTTAATCAGCCCCCGGGCCGACAATGCCCGCAGCGCACCGGTGACCGATGAACTGCTTACTCCGAGTCTCTGCGCAATATCCTTCGCCCGGGCCGCTCGCTTTGCCGAGACTATGTGGTAGATGGCCTCGAGGTAATCTTCCAGACTGGCGCTGAGTTCCACCTTGCGTCTCACGTGAAGCCCCACTGTCAAATTGCCGAACTTTTTTCGGCACTCCGAAAGATCGTACGTAGCGCAATTCCTGTCAAGTGCACAATCGAGACACGCAAGATCCAATTGCCTGATTAGATCCGACTCCCGATAGTTTCGGCCGGACAACGGATCGCTTTTATTGTCGGTTGTTGCGGGGCGCCGCCGCTTTTCCGGGCAGGCCGGATCTCACCGGACTATCGTGCGATTCCCAGCTGATCGAGCAGGAACGCATACTCAAAGGCGATCTCCTTGAGATAGTCGTATCGTCCCGATGCACCCATATGTCCGGCGCCCATATTGGTTTTCAGGATCAGCAAATTGTCGTCGGTTTTCAGCGAGCGCAACTTTGCAGTCCATTTGGCCGGTTCCCAATATTGCACACGAGGGTCGTTCAAACCGGCAGTGACCAGCAAGGCGGGGTAGTCTTTTGCTTCGACCCCGTCATAAGGAGAATAGGAAAGCATATAGCGATAATACTCAGGGTCTGCCGGATTGCCCCACTCGTCATATTCGATGACTGTCAGGGGGATTGTCGGATCGGCCATCGTGTTGATCAAATCGACGAACGGCACGTCGGCGACCATCGCGCCAAAGAGATCCGGCCGCATATTCAGCACTGCGCCTATCAGCAGCCCGCCCGCGCTGCCGCCTGCCGCGGTCAGTCGTTCGGTCGAGGTATACTTTTGCTCGATCAGGCGTTCGGCACAGGCAATAAAATCGGTGAACGTATTTTTTTTCTTGAGCAATCTGCCGTCCTCATACCAATACCGGCCCATCTCACCACCCCCCCGGACATGCGCGATAGCGTAAACAAATCCGCGGTCGAGCAGACTGATCGCATAGCTTCGGAAGCGGGGTTCGCTACTGATACCATAAGCCCCGTAACCGCGCAAATACACCGGGTTGTTCCCGTCGAGTACCAGGCCCTTGCGATAAACCAGCGACATTGGGATTTGTGTCCCATCCGTGGCCGTGGCATAAATCCGTATCGATTCATATTGGTCGGGATCGTACCCGCCCAGCACTTCATCCTGTTTGAGCAGTTCCCGCTCCTGCGTCGCCATGTTATAATCATAGATTGATTTGGGGGTAACCATCGAGGTGTAGGCAAACCGCAGCAATTTAGAGTTGTAATCCGGGTTATCCTGGGTGCCGAAAGTATAGACTTCCTCAGGGAAGGATACGCGGCGCCAGTCTCCATCCGGCAGTTTTTGAATGCTGATCTGCCGCAGACCGTGTTCACGCTCATAGGCGACCAGGAAGTCTTTGAATACTTCAATGCCGTCGAGTTTGACATTTTTGCGGTGGGGGAGGACCTCCCGCCAATTTTTCTTTGCCGGAGATTTGGTCGGGACCGACATCAATTTGAAATTCTTTGCCTCGTCATTGGTCACAATCAGGAAATTATCGCCGTGATGATCGATGGAATACTCCAGATTCTCCTCACGCGGATGGATGATTTTGAATTCCCCCAAAGGGTCGTCGGCGGAGAGATACCGCCATTCCGATGTCGTTTCACTTTCCAGGTCGAGCAGGATATACTTCTTGCTCTTGGTGCGCCCAATGTCCATCCAATATCGATCATCGTCTTCGGTATAGATCAGTTGATCGTCTTCCGGCGGAGTTCCCAGAGTATGGCGATAAAGTCTGTCCGGTCGCAAGGCCTCGTCAAGCCGCGTGTAGAAGAATGTCTTGTTGTCGTTGGCCCAGGCAATCTCGTAATACACTCCCTTGATGACGTCCGGCAGGAGTTTACCGGTAGAGAGATCTTTAATATAGATCGTATATTGCTCCCGGCCGCTGGTATCGATCGCGTAAGCGGCAAGATTGTGATCCGGGCTTATCTGCAGATTCTCCACGGAGAAAAAAGGATAGCCCTCGGCCAATTTGTTTTCGTCGAGAATGATTTCCTCGGGTGCGTCCAACGATCCCTTTTTGCGGGCATCAATGTCGTATTGTTTCCCTTCCTCAGTACGTGTATAGTAATAATAATCGTCTTCTTTGACCGGCACACTCGAATCGGTTTCCTTGATCCGAGCCACCATTTCTTCAAATAGTTTTTTCTGCAATGGCTCGGTGTGCTTCATCATGGCCGCGGTATACTCATTTTCCGCTTTCAGATAGGCGATGACCTCGGGATTGTCTCGTTCACGCAGCCAGTGATAATAATCGAGGCGCACGTCACCATGCAGGGTATCCGCATGTTCGATACGCGGGGCCACCGGGGGAGTAATCTCCGGCTGGGCATTGCAACTGAGCAGAAGGAGGAGGCCAAACGCCCCAAGTAAACTCGTCTGCAGTACACTTCCCTTTCGATAAATCTGTCCCATCACTGCCTCTCCTGATATTGTGCCCCGGTTGTCGGAAATATCTTAATCCCCGACGACTTCAGCGGTTGTACGGCAGGGCCGATTCCCCTTCCGGCGATAATATACTGATGCTCGATGCCTGGTCAGACGAAAAATGTCACTTTGCGGCTTGCTGTATCGGCAACATGGAGGATATGAGTCCTGATTAATGAAATTAAAGGGAGAGTACATTTCGCATAATAGCCAATATAACAATATACGGTCGTTACTGTTACGGTACACAAAGCAACTGCGCCCGATGCCAATTCCGGTTGTCGGGCAAGGTTGTCAGGAAATTATCTATTCCCTGCCGCCGGACTTGCGGGGTGGCGAGGTCATCCGTTACATTGGCCGGGGAATGGCAGATCGATGATGGTCAGCCAGTCGAAAGGGAATGGTATGGCGACACAAACGGCGAGAATCGGGATCAGGCGGGAGGATAAGAGTGTCTGGGAACGGCGGGTTCCCTTGATTCCCGACGATGTTGCCACGCTCATTTCCCGGCATAACCTGGAAATCGTCGTGCAACCGTCCGAGATTCGGGTCTTTCCCGATGACGATTACCGTCGGGTCGGTGCCGTCGTCGATGAGGACCTTTCCTCTTGTGATGTTATCTTTGCGGTCAAGGAAGTACCCGCTAATCTGATCATCCGGGGAAAGACCTATATGTTTTTTTCCCATACGATCAAGGGACAACCATATAACATGGACATGTTGCGCACACTCATGTTGGGGAAGTGCCAACTGATCGATTACGAGCGGGTGGTCGACGACCAAAATCGCCGGTTGATATTTTTCGGCAGGCATGCCGGTCTGGCGGGGATGACCGACACGCTCTGGTCGTTGGGGCAGCGCCTGAAAGCCGAAGGCCTGACTAATGTCTTCGAGACAATGCGTCCCGCCCATGCCTATCGAACCGTCGATGAGATCACCGAGGCAGTCGGGGAGATCGGCCGGAAAATCGCCGCTGACGGAGTACACCCGTCGATCGCCCCGCTGGTTATCGGCTTCGCCGGGTATGGTAACGTCTCGCTGGGGGCGCAGGAGATCGCCGCGCCGTTGCCGATCAAGGAAATCACCCCGGCCGATCTGGCCGAAGGCAAGGTTCCCGACGACCCCCACCATGTCTACAAAGTCGTCTTTAAGGAAGAAGACCTGGTCGTGCCGAAATCGGCCGAGGATAAATTCGAACTACAGGATTATTATCAGCACCCGGAGAAATATAGATCCCGTTTCGAGGATTATCTCCCGCAGTTGAGTGTGCTGGTCAATTGTATCTATTGGGATACACCGTATCCGCGACTGGTCACCAAGGCGTATCTCAAGGAAAATTATCTGCCGGAAAAATCGCCGAAACTCAAAGTCATTGGTGATATCAGTTGCGACCCCGAGGGCTCGATCGAGGCGACCCTGAAAGCCACCCTGCCGGATAAGCCGGTCTTCGTGTATAACCCGAAAGTGGATTTGGCCCTCGATGGTTTTGCAGGCGATGGGTTGTTGATTATGGCGGTCGATATCCTGCCCAGCGAACTGCCTTTGCTTGCTTCTCAGGATTTCAGCGCGGTCCTCCGGGATTTTGTGCCGCAAATCGCGGCGGCGGATTTTGCCGGCGAGTTTTCCTCCTGTGGATTACCCGAAGCGATCAAGCGGGCGACGATCCTGTATCGGGGTGCGTTCACGCCCGATTATGAGTTTATGAACAAATTCATTTAACGATGCGCGGGAAGTGCCGCGTCAATAATTCGGAGGTTGTAGTGAAGAAGGTGTTGGTTTTGGGTGCGGGGCTGGTCTCCCGACCGTTAGTCCAGTATCTGCTGGACCTTGATGATTTCCAGGTTACCGTCGCCTCCCGGACAGTGAGTAAAGCCGAGGCGCTTGTCGGTGACCACGAGCGCGGCAAAGCACTCCCGCTGAATGTCAAGGACGAAGCGAAACTCTCGGAATTAGTGGCCGAAAACGATCTGACGATCAGTTTGCTGCCGTATATTCACCACCTCACTGTCGCCAAGTTCTGTCTGGAGCATCGCAAACACCTGGTGACCACGTCATATGTCTCCGAGGCGATGATGGCGCTCGACGCCGAGGCGAAAGAAAAAGGCCTCCTGTTTCTCAACGAGATCGGCCTTGATCCCGGTATCGATCATATGTCGGCGATGAAAATTATCCACGCCGTGCAGAAAGCCGGCGGCGAGATCGCCGGGTTTTCCTCCTATTGCGGCGGCCTGCCCGCACCGGAGGCCAACGACAATCCTTTCGGCTATAAATTCTCCTGGAGCCCGAAAGCCGTGCTGATGGCCGGCGGCAATGCCGGGAAATTCCTCAAAGACGGCGTACTCAAGGAGATCCCCGGCGAAGAACTATTCGATAATTTCTGGCCGGTGCACATTGAGGGGATGGATGAATTTGAGGGGTATCCCAATCGCAACTCGATGCCCTACCGCGAGATTTACGGCATTCCGACGACGAAGACCATGTTTCGCGGCACGCTGCGTTACAAGGGCTGGTGCACCACCCTGCGTAAGATGATCCAGCTTGGCGTCGGTGAAGATACCAAGCGCGACGATCTGGCCGGGCTGACCTTTGCCCAATTGACGGCAAAGTTGATCGGCCGGTCGGATGCGACTGATATCAAAAAACACACGGCGGCTTTCCTTGACCTGGAAGACTCCTCTTTTGTCCTGTCGAATTTGGAGTGGCTGGGGATGTTCTCTGACGATCCGCTGCCGGCAGGCGAGACGGTTATGGATGTTGTTGCCGCCCGCATGCTGGCATTGATGTCTTATAAACCGGGCGAGCGTGATATGATTGTGTTGCATCATGAATTCGATGCGGTCTACCCGGACAAGCGGGAGAAGATGACCTCGACGCTGGTCGATTATGGTATCCCGGACGGTGATTCGTCGATGTCCCGCACGGTTTCGCTGCCGGCGGCAATTGCCACACGGATGATTCTTGAGGGGAAAGTTTCGCTCACCGGTGTGCAGATTCCCGTCCAGCCGGAAATCTACGAACCCGCCCTCGCCGAGTTGGAACGACTCAATATTCGTTGCATCGAAAAGACCATTCCCGCCTGATCGATACGGCGGCAAATGGATATCAGACGTGTTCTGACTTAAGAAAGGCGGCCCGGATTCCGGGCCGCCTTTCCTTTTTTCGTCGGTGAAATCCAATCCCAAATATCTACATTCTTTAATTGACACAACCAAAACACCCCGATACCATACACGACAAGTTGTCTGGTCCGGTCCCCAACCGAGGTAACCTTCGAGGTGGATGCCGGGCCGGTAGCCGGAGGATGTTCCTGCTCAACAAAAGGGGATACAAATGAGTCATCGCGAGATCTGGGACAACCGTACTGCGTTTGTGCTTGCCTCGATCGGCTCGGCGATTGGACTGGGGAATATTTGGCGTTTTCCCTATGTCTGCTACGAGAATGGGGGCGGGGCCTTCTTGGTGGCGATGCTGGTCGCGCTATTTACCGCCGGCATCCCGCTTTTGATCCTCGAAATCAGTCTTGGCCACAAGATGCAGGGCTCGGCGCCGCATGCGATGTTTAAAATCAAGCCCGGCCTGCAGTGGTTTGGCTGGATGGCCGCGCTGGTTGGGTTTTTTATCGTCGTCTATTACGCGATTATCATGAGTTATGCTTTCAATTATACGATTGCCTCATTTACCCAGGCTTGGGGCGATAATCCCAGCGAGTATTTTTACGCCACTACCCTGGGTTTGACCGACAATCCCCTGGATCTCGGTCAATTCAAGCCGATGATTTTCCTGGGACTGCTTACCTGCTGGATCTGGATCGTCCTTTGCACCTGGAAGGGGACAAAGACCGTCGGCAAAGTTGTCTATGTCACGGTGATCCTGCCCTGGCTTCTGCTGATTATTTTTATCATCCGCGGTGTCACCCTTCCCGGGGCCATGGAAGGTCTCAATTATTATTTGACTCCCGACTGGCCCCAATTGTTAAAACCGAGTGTCTGGCTGGCGGCCTACACCCAGGTGTTTTTCAGTCTTTCGGTCGGGTTCGGGATTATGATCGCCTACGGCAGTTTTCTCCCCCGCAGCAGCGATCTGGTCAACAACGCCTTCATTATCGGCCTGTGCGATTCGTTGACGGCATTTATGGGCGGATTGGCTGTATTCGGCGCGCTTGGTTTCCACGCCCAAAACCTCGGGGTGCCGGTGGCGGAGGTCGCCGCGGCCGGCCCGGGACTGGCTTTTGTCACCTACCCGACGATCATTTCGAATTTACCTTTTTGGCAGCCACTGTTCGGCGTCCTGTTTTTCGTGATGTTACTCACGCTGGGTATTGATTCGGCTTTTTCGATGACCGAGGCGGTTTCGGCCAGTGTGAAAGACCGCTGGGGGCTCAAACACCGGACGGCCAATCTCAGCGTCGGACTGGCCGGCTTTGTACTGGGGATCCCGTTGGTCTTTGGCGCCGGGCTACTTTGGCTGGATATTGTCGACCGCTTCATGAACCAATTCGGCTTGATGCTTGTCTGTATCGGTGAGTCGATAATTGTCGGTTGGTATATCGGCAGCGGGCGAATGCGCGAATATATAAACAAATTCTCGGAAATCAGAATCGGCAAATGGTGGGATATCTGTGTCAAATTCATCCTGCCCTTAGTCGCGATCGTCCTGCTGTATTCCGAGATCAAAGACCGAATTGGCGCTTCATATGAGGGTTACCCCCGCCTGGCTGAATTCTTCGGCGGATGGTTCTTAGTCATTATGCTGCCGATCCTGGGGATTATTCTGGCCGCGATTAAGGTAAAGGAGAATCGTAAATGAACACGTCAGCGATCGTCATGCTCATCGTTGTTCTGGTTATTTTCCTGGGTGGGATCGGTTTTTGTATTTCGCGGTTGAAACCGTCCATTTCCGAGACCGAAACGACCGAAGACCAGTCCCCTGATTAATCTCGGGATCTAATCCAGGCAAAGAAAAAGCCGGGCCTGTCGGCCCGGCTTGCTCAGTCAACTGTCTATTGGTCGATAGCTATTTATTCGGCCCGACCAACTGCAATACTTCCTGCCATTCCGGATCGCGCGCCAACCTCTCCAATTCGTCCGGAGGCGCGAACTCGGCCAGTTCCCGGTACCGTTTTATCATGTCGTTGTCTTTGCCTGCGTACATGTAGGCCAGGATCAACCGGACATAAATATCCTGAGAATTGTTGGTCATCTTGCGCGCTTTTTCGAACGATTTGGCGGCCTCTTTATACTTCGCCATGCGATAATAACCTTCCGCGAGTGACAAGCGGAAGATCAGCGAGCCTTTATCGATCTTCACCGCCGCACGATAATCGTCGATCGCCGAACCGGCTTCGCCTAAAGCGGTGCGGATATCTCCGCGTTGCACGTAGTAGTTCCCGTCTTTCGGGTGCATTTGGATCAATACGTCGACGCAGGGTATCGCCTCCAAATAGCGATTGGCCAGGGTAAACAGTTTTGCGGCTTTTACGAGGTCGGCTGTCGCTTGCGACATATTGCCCAGTTTCCGGAATGCCCAGCCACGGTACTGGAGCGCGTCGGCAAATTCGGCAACCTCGGTCAGGGCGGTATCAAAATGCTCAATGGCGCGCTGATAGAGTCCATCGTCCAACGCGTCCTTACCCAGGGCAAAATGGTTTCTGGCGCGCTGTTGCGGAGTAGTCTTCGGCTTTAAATCCGCCAGCGTGATCGCTATCTCCGTCGTCCGCCTGGCTTTCACCGACACTTCGGTGCGATACTCTTCATATTGGTCTTTCTCGATGGTCAGGTTATGTTTGCCGGGTTTGATCCTGGAGATTTTCTTGATGTTTTTGCCGACGATCTTGTCGTCGAAATAGAGGATGTAATCGTCAAATTCAATGTTCAATTTCACGACGCCGTTTTTGGCGGCGGCGACTTTTCCCTTGGTCTCTTCGGGCGCTGGTTCTTTGATTGGTTCTGCCCCGGCCACGATAATCGGTTCGAGGGCAATGCTCAGCATGACATCGTCGTCTTTTCGGCGTTCAACTGCCCGCGACTGGCTGAGATACCCGGCTGCGGAGATTTGCAATTGGTAATTCCCCGGATTGAGCGCGGGAAAGGTGAAGATACCGGCGATGTTGGTTGTTGTCGATGTGCCGTTGGGCAAGATGAGTTTCGTACCGGGAAGTACAACGCCGGTCGCGGCATCGATAATAACGCCGCTGATCGACCCGCTTGGCGGGGCCGCAAAGAGTGTCGAAAAACCGACCGCGGCCAGGACGACCAGGAGCAACAAGCCGACGGTTTTCAGGTAGTATATCAGGGAGCGTCCCTGCTCGAGTTTGATCCGATACTCTTTATTGTTATGGACAAATGTTTCCCCATTTTGAAATCGTTTTTTCCCGGGGAGTCGGAGTTGCCGGCCGGTAGCAATCGCCGTTTCAATGCGCCGGTCGGTTGTCTGAAGGGGAATGGTATCGGTTGAGTTGTCGAATTGATTGAGGCGAAGGTCTTTCTCGAAAGCGGTTTCTTCAGTTTTATTATTGTCTATCTTTGGCTGTTTTTTTGCGTTGGCCGGTTTTTTGGTTTTGCCTGGTCCGGGAGCGACGGACGTTTGTTTCTTGCTCCCGGCTTGCGGTGATGATCCCGGGTCATCGACAAGGCCGACCCGTCGGCGTGCCGCTTTCTTTACCTGTTGTTTGGCGGGTGATTCTCTTTCCTTCTACCGCTGCGGCGGTTTGGTGGTCTTCTTGGCTTCATCGACTCCCAAATCGACCGGAACGGGCTTCGCACCGCCGGTTTTTGTTTTTTGCTCTGTAGTTGCCGCAGGGGACGATTTACTTAAATTCTGAAGATGCCATTCCGGTTCGGTCGGCTGTTGATTGGCGGTCGACGAGGGCGTAGTCGGTTGACTGTTCCCCGCAGCGCCGTCACAGGCCGGATGAGATCGGTCATTATCCGTCAGGTTCGTATCCATGAGATCAGCCAGTATGGTTCAATGGTTTACGATTCCCGGGTGGTCGCACGCCACCCCATATCTTTAGACATCGGGCGTTACCGGGTAAGGATTTACCGGGTTGGTTAAATCTATTCGTTTCAGTGGGCATTCCTGCGCGAAGCGGTTGTCCGGTGGGCGGATAGAGCGGTAGCCGACGGTGCCGGGCATATTTTCCGAAGGGAATCTTGTCGGAGGAAGACGGTTTTTGTTGCGTATGTCCTGCGGCAGATTATCATATTCGGTCAGGATGGTTGGAATGATCGAACGATATCGCTGCCCCTATTGCCAGGGTGTCAGCGAGGTGGAACTGGCCCGGCTGCTGGCGGAGGGAGAGACCGATCTTCGCGGGGCGGTAGCTGACTCACAAAAACTAAAACTCGACCTGCCCAAACGCCTGATCATCACCTGTGACCAGTGTGGCCGAGAGTATATTATCATGCCGGTCGGTTCGGGGCCAATCTCTGGATCATCAACCGGAAGATAGAGGACAACGCAATGGCGGCAAGTGTGCCAAACAATTCCGCTGCCCGCCCGGGCTTCCCGCCGACCCGGGAGGATGTCTTTTGGGTCGATACTATGCGGCAGGTGCTCTTTGACTCGATGACCGGGATGCAAAAAGCGGCGATGTTAATTTGCTGGCTGGGGGGCGTCGGACTTTTGGGTTACCTGGCCTGGCTTCTCTCACCGTGGTGTGCAATTCATTCCGATGGGTATAGCATGCGGCTGCTGGTATTATCGCCGGTGGTATTCTGGACGCTGGCGGTGTTTCACGGCGCTTTGGTTTTTTTGGTGCGGCGGTATCGATATTTTGCGAATTCGCCCGATTCATCACGATTGGCCTTTCGACGGATCAACCGGCGCAAGCGCCGCTACCTGTACCGAGCATTCGCGCTCTGGTTCCTCGGGGTACTCGCCGTGTTGACCGTGGCCGCTTTCCGATGATTAGGCGAAGGCCGAGCTTCCCAAACGACCGGATAGGTAAAGTCAATGAATTCGGGAGAGGAATATTGTCCCGATTCGGACGATTTGGGGGGCAGAACCGGGATTCGACGTGCTCAGTAAATTGCACATAAAAAACTATGCGATTGTCGAGGAGTTGACGATCGATTTCGCACCCGGTCTGAATGTTATCACCGGTGAAACCGGCGCAGGCAAGTCGATTTTAATCGGTGCATTGAGTTTGCTCATGGGAGAACGGGCGCAAACGGAGATGATTCGGACCGGCGCGGACGGAGCGGTGGTGGAAGGGGAATTTATTCTGCCGTCGGCTCCGGAATGGGCGGTTCTTCGTAATGAATTTAATGCCGGCGAATCCCGACCCGTCTGCGTGCGCCGCGAGGTCAATCGCAGGGGCTCCAGTCGCTGTTTCGTCAACGATCGGCTGGTGACCCTGAGCGAATTGAAATCGTTCGGGGATCTCATGGGCGACCTTTGTGGACAGCATCAACACCAGTCGTTGCTCGACCCGCGGTCTCACATTCGGTTTCTGGATGAACGGGCCGAGTTACGTGAACAGGCCGAGGCATTCCGCGAGGCGTACGGCGTTGTCGTCGCTGACCAACGGCAACTTGATGAGATTACCCGTCGGGCAGATCAACGACGTCAAGCGCATGAATTGGCCCGATTTCAAGTAGAGGAAATCCGGCGGGCCGGAGTAACGGTTGATGAGGAAGACGAACTTAAGCGCGAATTAAATGTATTAAAAAATGCCCGACGATTGATCGAAGCCGGTGAACAGGCCGCGGCTGTCCTCGCCGAGGAGGAAGGCTCAGCGGCCGACCGCGTGGCGCGGGTGCGCAAAGAGTTTCTGTCTTTAGCTGAGATTGATGATCGGCTGGGCAGTACGGTCGATCTTCTTGAAAAATGTGAAGTCCAACTGGCCGATATTGTTTCGACAATCGGGGACTATTGCCGTCGCATCGACTTTGACCCCAATCGAACCGAGGAAATTGAAGCCCGTTTGGCGGAAATATTCCAACTCAAGGGCAAATACGGACCATCCTGTGCCGCGATCCTCGCGCGTCTGGCCGAACTTGAAGCCGAACTCACGACGTATCATACCGAGGATGACCGCAAGGCGGAGTTGGTCTCACGACTGGAAGATAATAAGCGACAGCTCGCCGTCGAGGCAGACAAACTCTCGAAGGCCCGCCGCGCCGCGTCAGTCAAATTGGGCCGGGAAGTGACCGCTTCGCTTTCGCGCATCGGCATGGCGGGAGCGAAATTTCGTGTCGATTTCACACCCGTGGGCTCCGGCTCCCGGCGAGTGCCCTTTGCCGGAACAGAGGTCGCCGTCACGGAAAATGGGCTGGAAGAAATCGAATTTGCCATCGAGACGAATCCGGGGGAGGGATATAAGCCGCTGGTCAAAATCGCCTCCGGGGGAGAATTATCACGAGTGATGTTGGCGATCAAGGCGGCAGGACAGCCGGGGCATGATGTTTCTCTGCTCGTTTTTGATGAAGTCGATTCAGGCATTGGAGGGACAGTCGCTTTCGCCGTTGCCCGGCAGATTAAGAAGCTGGCCCAACATTATCAGGTTTTCCTGATTTCCCATTTGCACCAGATGGCCTCTCTGGCCGATCAGCATTATCTGGTCAGCAAGCAAAAAAGTGGCAAACGTATCGCCACTCAGATTCGATTACTGGATAAGTCGGAGCGGGTGGAGGAGATCGCCCGCATGATGGCCTCGGCCGAGATTACCGAAACGACCCGGCTTCACGCCGCGGAGATGGTTGACCCCGCCGGGAAAAGCAGCGTGAGTCGGACAAAAAACTAAGCCGGTCAATCGCCGGGGCCGATTGACACAATGACGAGGACAGGATGAGCAAAAATCTGTATGCAGTAATTCTGGGAGTGGCGGTCATTACCGTCTTTGCGGTTTGGACGATGAAGAATGCTTTGCAGCCGGCTCTCGAAGAGCCGACGGCCGTTGCCGCTGCGGATTCCCCGGGAATGGGCGGCGATCCGGAAGCGATGATGAACGATGTTAAACAACAGATTCAACATCTTCAGGAGCTGGAAAAATCCGACCCGGATAACCCGCAGATTCTTACCGCCCTGGGCAATCTCTATTACGACGCCGGGATGGCCGAACAAGCTGTCGAGTATTATGACCGGGTGCTCAAGCTCCAACCGGACAATATCGAAATCAAAGTCGACAAGGCTTCCATGTTGCGGATGCTGGGTCGATCCGCCGAATCGGTTGCTATCCTTCGTGAGATCGTTGCGGCCGTCCCTGAACACGAACAGGCCTGGTTCAACCTCGGTGTGATTTACGGTAGTGACCTCAACGACGCGGCGGGAGCGATGGACGCCTGGAAAAAATATCTCGCAATTTCTCCCAATGCCCCGCATGCCGATGCCATCCGGCAGGAAATCGCCCGTCTGGAAAAGGAAATCGGCGGCTGAAGCCCGATTTATTCGTCGACTCCCGCCGCTGTCTCAGATTACGCCGCCTGCGTGTCGATGCCCATTTCCTGCAATTGCCGGGCCGCCTGTTGAATTTCCCAATCGGGGAAAGCGGCAATTTGCTCAATGTCAAACCGGATTGTCTCCGGGGAAAGGGCCAATCGATAGCGGCCCGCGCCGTCATTTTCGATCAACCGTTGCGCTCCTTCATATGCCGCCTTGAGTTCCTGCCGTAATTGATAGAAATATTTGATCTGGTTCTCTCCGGCTTCGATATCGCGTTTGTCGATCCAGCCGTCGCCTCTCAGGCGGCGGGCGACGGCCAGCGAAAAGAGATATTTGAAACTCTTGGCGCGCAGGGCACAGGTGCGTTCACCGAGTTCGACGGCGAAACGCGAGCGGACACGTCGCCCGTTCAGGGTTAATGTTCCCGGCATTGTTACCTCCTTATGTCGTAAAGTCGATGGTTTATCTTGCTGGTTCTGTCTTTTCGCGGAATGGTTGGCAACCCAGCGACAGGCCCGGGCAATCACCTGTCTGGCGACCGGAGCAGGCAGGATCCCTTCGAGGTCTCGTGCCTGGGCGTTAACCAGTGAATGTGGCTTGTCCCAACCCAGCCGGGCCAGTTGCAGGATGCCATCGCGGGGAAGTTCTCTCTCGACCGTTCCGGCCAACTCGTGTAAACACCAGGGGAGACCGGATCGAATTTCGAAGGCGCTCCGGCGCAAGGCAGGCGCCTTGGCCCGCCATTGCGGATCAGTTTCAGCCAGCGCCGCCGCGGTATCGACCAGCCATGAAATCGTCTCGGCCGTGCGTTCGAACCGTCCCGGCGGGGCCTGGTGTGCAGCGCCCAGCGCCTCGGCCAACTCGCCGGTTGCCCAATCACCGATGGCCAGCGCCGCTGCCATGGCGCGTCGCCGTTGGTGGGGACGGGGAAAATAAATTTCCGGCCGCAGAGCGCCGGGGAAGACACGGGCCAGTGTCGATTCAAAATCATCACCGAACTGTTCCCGCCACCGCGCAGCTGTCGGGTCAAACGGCCCGTACGACCGCCGCGGCCAGCGCACATCGGCGCTCTCAGGGAGGGCAAGGGCCGCGGCGGTCCAGGTTACGGGGTCCGGAGAAGTATGTTGCGCGACCAACTCACGCAGGATGCCGATCGACTGCGGCGATACGCCTGAAGCGGCCGCCACAATCCCGGCCGGGGTGGCCCGGAGCAGGTCGGCTTCTCTGGCCAACATCTCGCAGTCACGCAGGTAGTCGAGTCGGCTTTCGATATCGGCGACGGGCAATGAATCATCATTGAAATGGGCGGCGCACGACACATGGTCGGTGATCAATCCACAGGCGATTGCCTCAAGCAGCCGCCGATTGATGTCCGGCCATTGGAGTTGACCGGTGTCATCATTGTGGGACGGATTAATATAGGTTTGCCAGAGAATTTGGGCGGCAACCGGTGTGTCGGCCCAGAGAATTGCCCGTCCGGGTTTTTCGGTCAGGCCCAGCCGCCCGGCGCGCCCGGCCGCGTTGTCGAACTCGTGGGTTTCCAGGGGGGCCAGCAAAGGTGTGTTGCCGTAGCGGCCGCCGGTGAATCGTTCGGCCTCGACATAGACAATCGAACTCGGCAGGTTGACACCCATCGCCAGCGTGCCCGTGCAAAACAGGATGCGCAGTTTCCCCTCACGGAATAACTGTTCGGTCAGCCGCCGCTGGGCAAAAGACAGGTCCGCATGATGAACACCGATACCCCGTTCATACCAGTCGCTCAGGCCGCCGACCACCGGACCGCCGGCCTGCAGAGTCCACGCCGCCGCCGGTTCCAGTATGCGGCGTTCTGTTCGCCGCCGCGCCAGCGCCGCCGCGCGATGGTGGCAGTCGATCTTGGTCTTGCCGAAAACGAGTATTTGCTCCCCGTCGTCCAATTGTTTTCCCAACAGCCGCAAAAGACTTTCATCGTCATGGTCGCCCGGGTCGCCGAGTTGTTCACTGCCGGTGTCGCCCGAATTGTCTTCGCGGAAAGTGAATGTGCCGTCGCAGAGGACACCCCGGCGCAGTTCGACCGGGCGGCGGCAAACCCGCATGATTCGCGCGTGAAGGTAGTCGGCCAGAAACTCTGCGGCGGGCAAACGAGTGGACAGGCCGATGAACCGGCAATCGAATGTCGAGCGCACCAGTTTCTCGATCACCGACAATAACGCCGGGCCTCGGTCGGGATCGGTCAGGAGGTGCAACTCATCGGCAACAATCAAATCGACTTGGGCCAGCAGGTCGATTTTCTGCACGAGGAGATGACGTAATTTTTCGGCAACCACGATGGCGAGGTCGAAATCTCCGGCGGTAAATGCCCGGTCAAACTGCTGGTGGTCGCGCGTGGAAATGACCGCCCGAAAACCGAGCGCCCCGAATGTTTCCTCGAACCCGGCATGTTTTTCGGCGGCGATGGCTTTGAGCGGGACGATAAAAATCACTTTTCGCCGACGGGAAAGCGCGGCGGCGGCCGCCATTTCACCGATAAAGGTCTTGCCCGATGATGTCGGTGCGACAACCAGCAGGTTGCGGTCTCCGGCGGGCTGTTTTGGCCCGTCAAGCAGGCCATAATGACGCAATGCGTCGGCCTGCCAATCCAGCAATCGGTCACCGATGGTTGCCCGCCAGCGGTCGACAAATGCCGGCAGAATCCCGTATGAGGTCAGTGTCTCGAGTTTCATCGTTTTGATTCCCATTGCATGGGATTGGCCGTGATATAGGTTCGAACCATATTCAAGTCATAGTTGTTGCGGATGGCATGTTCATAGTAATTGCGTTGCCATAAAGGTTGGTTTACACGAGATAGCAGCCGATTAACTTTGATCGCAGAAATTGATTTAAAGGCACCAATGATCGTTCCGAGCGTAGGGGCGCGGCTTGCCGCGCCCGTGGGCAGGGCAAGCCCTGCCCCTACGGTTGGTTGAACCGATTCCGATGATTCGGTTATTTCGACGATACCATGAAAATGGTTTGGCATAATGATATGCCAATCGACCTTTATCTGCGGGAACCGTTACGGCAGACCTCGCCAAATAGACTCAACAATTTCTCCGGCATGACTTAGGTGCATTTCCTCACCGACGATCCGGCCCAAAATGCATTCCTGGTTTTTGGTGCAGATCGTGACGAAATATGCTCCGGCCCGGGAGTAATCATAATCCCGCAATCGAACGGACCGTCGTTCCAATCGTCCGGACATTGTTGGAATGTCCCCGCTCACGCGCAATACCCGTAACCGCAGACCGGACACGAGCAACACCCGCCGCCGTGAACGATCGGCCCGCCGCAGTCGGGGCAGTAAAGTCGGTTACAATGTTCACAGACGACGAAATCAACTGTTCGACCCAGTGGACCGCCGCAGGAACAGAGTGAACCCTCCGCCGCCTGCAGGGGGATGAGCGGGACGATATTCGTCGCCATGGTTTCTTTGGTTTCTCCGGCCATTTCCAACTCCATTTTCTCCCTCCTTTATATCCATACGGTAGATACTGAACAAATGTTCAGTTGTCAAGCGTAGTTTAGCCAAAAAACCGCGAGGTGATATCGACCCATTGATTGGCAATAGGTTAGCTCAAGCGTGGTGGTGGGGTGGTGCAGAGTGGTGCAATGTGCGGCACCGGCGGGTAGGGTGAAAGAGCGAAAAAACGGGGCCGGGAGCGGCAAACCAGAGGAGAGCGAAGTGTCCACATTATTGGGTGAATTGATTGGGCGAGTTGAGGCAGTGCCCGTTATCGACGAAACGACCGGGCGTAAAGAGCGTCAAGCGTCCGGCAGAGATGAACCGGAGTATTTGTCCGGCCTGATTACCGAGATCAACCGGGTTATCGAACCGCCGGTTCCGGTGAGCACCGAGACTGTCCATCTCCGCGCGATGGAGGTCATCTCCGATGAGGTCAATGAACACGGAGGCCGGTTTGCTGTCGAGGAGTTCACTCGTTTATGTGAATTGATTGTCGATTCGCCGGTGCTGATCGCCCATGACAAACGACAGTTGCCGGTGGCGCGGAATTTTAAAGCCGGGGTGGTTTCCCGGGATGGTCGGCCCTGGATCAAGGTCTGGTTTTATTGGCCGAAAAATGCGTCCGGGGCGGAGGACCTGGCTTCCCGCATTGATGCCGGGGTCCTGCGTGAAGTATCGATCGGGTTCGAGTTCAAACGCCCCGAGTGTTCGGTCTGTGGAGGCGATATCCGTGAATGCGACCATCGCCCGGCGGTCGAATATGAGCATCCTGACGGCGTCGTACGCCCCGCCCACTATCTTTATCGCGAAATCGTCCGGGTGTTGGAAACGTCCCTGGTCTACCGGGGGGCGACACCGGGCACCCGGATCGGCGCCGGGTTGTTTTTCAATGTTCCCGGCAAGGAGGTTCCGGCCGAAACTCTCTCCGGCGAGGCCAATAATTTCCCCGCCGAATCAGAGATGAGAAAAGATGTCGAGTTGCTTTTCGATGCCGCGTTGCGGGGTGGTGCACCGTTGGCTGATCTCGCCGATCTCCCGTCGGCGGACCTCGCGGGCAATCGGTTTATTGTCGCGCCGTTAGTTGATGGATTGCCGGTTGTCGCTGTCGGCCGGGCCGGGGAGGTGTTTCTTTTTTCGCCGGAAGATGAAGAAATCAGCGAGAAACTTCCCCTGGTTGTCAACTCCCTCCGGCGCGCTTGCACCGATGATTTTACTGTATTTGGCTGGTTGCTCCACCCGTCTCGTAAAATGAAATCCCCCGAGCCGGTGCTCCATCTCCAGTGGCTGGGACGGCTGGGGAATGAAAATATTCTTCAGGTTCCGGTCCTTAAAAACCAACAATTGCTTAGTAAAGTGTTTCTTTCAGGTGGGGTAATCAAGCCATTGTTCTACAAAGAAGTAAATCGTAAAAATATTCCGATGGCTTTGCCGTCATCTGTCTCTTCGTATGGTGTCCGGATTTGCCCCTCGACATCGTCATTGCAGGATGGTTCCCCGGCGTACGAGTGGCGGCGCAAGGGTCGGCTGTGGGGGCAAATTGTGGCTCGGGAATCCTCGTCTGAGGGCGGCTGGCAGTATCGCCTGGCTTTTGAAGGCCGCCGGGACCTGTTCGAAATCGACGAATTGGTATCATCGGTCCACCGGTTTGAAATCGGGCGGATTGTCCCGATCAACGGCGAACCGGCGGTGGATGAGCGGGGTGGATTACACCTGTCCAACCTCAAAATTATCTATTCCCCGATTCAGCGTAATCGTGCCGACTCTGTCGACGCCGTTTGTCGAATCGCCAAAATCCGACACCCGCAATTTGCCTTGCGTACCAGCCACACCTCCTGCTCCGGGACAGCGGCGGGGGGTATCCTTATCCCCGCCGCTGATAATTCCAGACAGAAAGTGAGGCAGGCATGACCGGCCGTCTTGTCTCGTCATCCCAGCCGGATCACTCGAAAACGTGGTGGAAACAGACGATCATCCGGCTCGCCACCACCGCTCTGGTCACGGCATTTGCGGTTGTCGCCGCCTATTTCGGCACGATCAGCGACTTGAAACTCGCTCTGGCCGAGAAAGCCGACCGTACGACCGCCGAACGAATCGAACTGCGCCTGGCCCAGATCGAGGTGCTGCTCAGCGATCATCTGGTCAGCCGTGATGAATTTTTTAAGCTGCGCGATGAACTGCGCGTACGGCTGACCCGCATCGAAAGTGAAATCAACCACTGACCGGCCGTCGTCGGTCCCATCCACCTAATCCGGGGAATTGCGATGACCCAGAAACCCAAAAACCAGGATTTCGGTCCCGCTGTCGGCGCGGGGCCTGATCGGCTGATTGCCGAGTTCCTCACAGATATCCGACGCCGGGCACGGGCCGTAGAGTGCTTGCTTAACCCTCGCCGACCGGAATGGACCTTCGATCCCGACGATCTGCCTGTCGATGATGCCGAGCGGTTGATCTCGATCAAACGGGAAGTGGAGCGGGTGTTCGACTCTGTCTTTGCCGCAACGCCGCGCAGCCGGAATGCGGCAGACCAGCGTTCGAAATTACCCCATTCGCCAAGACACGATAATTACTGAACCACCACCAATTAACCCGAGGAGAACCGTATGACCATTCGTTCCCACAATCTGGATTCAGTCGGCGAGGTGTTCGCCACGTTCAAAATCCACCAAACGGCGGGTGTCGATGATTTGACCGACGATGATATCGGCGGCAGTGTGACGCTTACCGACAATTACGAAATCGGTCCCGGCACGGCCGGCGCCGTCCTGTTGGGCAAGCTCATCGCCCTGACATTACAAGACGGCGATGACGGCGAGCGGCTGGCTACGGTGCAAATCGCCGGGGTCTGCACCATGCCGATTTCAGCCACGTATCCGACCGTCGGCGATCGGGTCGTTTGTGGGGCCAACGGCACGGTCAAACAGGCCCCGGCCTTAACCGGCGACGATCCGGCCGGGGGAAACCTTGCCCGAGGCACAGTTTTGTCCGTCAGCGGCACAAGCTCTTGCACGCTTTTGCTCAACTAAAAACTTAAGAACATTGACCGCATTTTGACCATGGAGAGATTATGGATATTGATGCTTTTCTCGCAAATCCACCAAATAGTTTTCAGGCGGTTGTCCCAACCAATGCGCCCGCCCAACGAAAACACTCTGTCGATCTGACCCAGGCCGCCGAACTGGATATCACCCGCGAATCGTATCTTGAAGCCCAGGCGCGAAACCTTACCTTGTCCGAACTTCTCGAGAGCGACGAATACGATCCCTCGCCATTCGGTTCGCCACTCGACGCATTCGAGCGTCAACTGGCAGTGCGGGGGATCCGCCTCGGCGATACTTATCCCACGACTGTTGAGTTGTTCTATCGCGGCGCGCCCGCCCTGTTGCCTGAATTTATGCGGCGGGAAATTGCACGCGGGATGACCATGCGACCGGAATTGAATACCCTGATCGCGTCGACCTCGACCGTAGCGGGCAGCCGGTATACCCCGTTTGCCGTCGACACATCCGGTTCCGACACCGATCTGTCGCTCCGACCTCTGGCCGAGGGCGCCGATGTCCCGGCGGTATTGGTCCATGAACAACTCAACACGATTAATGTCCCTGATTACGGCCTGGTCCTCAAGGCCTCGTACAAGTCGCTGCGTCACCGCACAACCGACCAGTTTCGGGTCCTGTTGTGGTACATCGGTTATCGCCTCCAAACCGACAAAATGGGGTTGTTAATCGATGTCATCCAAAACGGAGACGGCAACGATAACGCGGCTGAGGTGATCAATACCGACGCATCCGGGACGCTGGATTATGACGATCTGGTGAAATTCTGGGCCGAACTCCACCCGTACGAAATGAACACGCTGGTCTGCTCCAAGGCGACCTGCCGGACAATTTTGAACCTGAGCGAGTTTAAAGACCCGCTGGCCGGGTTCCGTTTCCAGTCGACCGGTGAACTGGTCAGCCCGCTCGGCGCGCGCCTGGTCCGCTGTGACGAAGTGGCTGATGATTTGATCATCGGCATGGACCGCCGTTTTGCCGTCGAAGAAGTCGTCACGCAGCCGTTGACTATCGAATATGACAAGGTCATTGAGCAGCGCATTGAGGAGGCGGTAATTTCCGAATCGGTCGCCTATGCCAAAGTCATCGGCGGCGCGGCCAAGGTCCTGGATTCCTCGTGGACTTAATCGTTGATTCTCAAAATTTACCGGACGCGGACGGGGCGGCTTTGCCACCCCTCCGCCGCCAAATGAAAGCAGGACCATGCCAAATTCCTTGATCTATAATTCGAGTTCGGGGTACGGTGCGGGGATTCCCAGCCAGCATAAGTTATTCCGCGTGCCGATCGGGGAGTTTAGTGACCGGATCTTTGCCCTGTTTCCCAAGAGTGCCTCGGTCATTGCCTACTCGATCGCCGATCCGCCGTATGTTGACTGGTCGACCCCGGTCGAGATCATCACCGATGCCGCCGACTATCCGGTGGCCGGGTGGATGGACGACGAGGGTAATGTCTTCGTCGCCTGGACCCGGCAAACCACCGGCAATTTGATGTCGGTCAAATTGTCCTATGCCGCCGGGGCCTGGTCGCTGAACACCGAAGCAACAGTCTATTCGCAAGACGACAATTATTTCCCGGCCCTATACAAAGACCGTAACGGGACATTGCTGATCACCTGGTCGCGTTACTCCGGCGGCGCCTACTACCTTAACGCCAAGGTTTCCGTCAACGAGGGGGATTTGTGGGGTGTAGGGCCGACCGACCCGGGGGAAGCGTTAATCTCGACCGGTGCGACGTCGGCGTATTCTCTGCTGGTCAATCGGCAGGATTACCTCCATTGTTTTTACACCCTCAACGGGACCACGCTGGCCAAGCAACAAAAAGACATCTCCTCAGTAACCTGGGGTTCGGCGGAAACTATCTATACCGGCACGGGATTGTACGACAATTTCGGCGCCGCTGTTTCACTCGACCACCGTCTCGCCGTGGCTTTTTCGACCGGGGATGATCTGTATTATAAAGAACACGACGGTACGGCCTGGAGCGGACTATATACTGTCGATGCCGATCCGGCTTTTTCACCCAAAGTCTATTTTATCGGTACCACCGCTTACGTGCTTTTTGGTCGTGAGGTGGGGACCAACCAGGTTGGCTGGTACAGTGCCCATCTGGAAGATTCGGTATTCACCACTCCCGCTCCCGTCATGCCCGGTTATTCGATCTATGATGCCGTTTATTGTTACGCCCCCGCCTCGACGCCTGCTTTGCACGAGGTGACCGACGAGGCCGCCGATGAAAGTACCGCCGATATTTTCCACGCCGACACCGGGAAATTAATCGCCGCCTCCGGTGATGCAGTCTACCTGGGCATGGCTGATCATTTCTGCCGGGCTGCGGTCATTCTCTCGACAACAGGGGTCGGGGGGGCGGTTGCCTGGTCATACTGGGACGGCAGTTCCTGGGCCGAGTTTACCCCTGCATCAGGGGCCTACCATTTCGATTCGTCACCGTCAGTCGTGCGGCTCTGGGATGATTTGGATTCGGCGCCGTCCGACTGGCAAAAAACAACGGTCGGAACCCAGTTCTGCTATTGGGTGCGAGCCACTGTCGGGACAGCGTTTTCAACCGCGCCGATTGGTGGACAATTAACCGCAGTAGCCAATCTCGATGACGCGACAATCGCCCCCTCGTAACCGGCCGCCCAGGAGGAATAATGCCCCTGACCAACAAAGAACTGATCAGAAAACACCTCGTGGCATTCCAGGTCGGACAGGTGGATGTCCGCGATTTGCGGATCGTCCTGTCCGGCATCGAAGTCGCGCAGTTGCCGCATGTCGGCTTGACCGAATCGTCGGTCGTGGTCAAAGCCCCGGAATCCTCGTCGCCGGTTCAGGAATCGTTGATTCTCACTGCCGACTGGGTACCTCTGGCTAATTCCTATCCTGTGACCGCATCGTTCGTCGTCGCCGACAATACATCGTTGACCACCGTCTACACTGAGAATATCGATTTCACCGTCGACTACGCAACCGGTCGAATACGACGCATTGACTCCGGGGCAATCACCTCGGGCCGGACGGTCGCGGTTTGGTATTTCTATCATCGTCGATATGTCTCCGGCAGCGACTATATTCTTGATGCGACTCTGGGACACCTGCGCCGTCTGGACACCGGGGTGATCGAGGACGGCCAGAATGTCCTCGTCGATTATGTCGCCGGTCCCGAGACAGTCACCGACGAAACAATCGACCAGGCGATTGCCGAGGCTGATGAGGTGATCCTCAAATCGATTGACGAGCAATTTGAAGATTCCTCAGATCCGGTTTTGATTGCGGCCGAGACACATTGGGCGGTGGCGATTCTTTGTCGCGTCCGTGCGGCCGCCGAGCTTTCGGCCACCGGCCCAAAAACCTCGGCGATGGCTACGGCGGCCCGCACCTGGCTTGAACTTGCCGCGCAGTACCAATCATCGGCAACCGAACTGCTCAAACCCTTTCGCCGGCCGCTGGCGGCGATGCGGCCGCCGATTTCAGTCAGCCGTGGTTGACTTGCCACATTTTGCAAAAGAGGATGAGAATAGATGCTCGAAACATACGCACACCTGACCGGGCACCGCTCATGGTGGGTGCCGGATTTCTCGGTTTGGGGGGAGACCGGCACCGCCACGGTGGACCTGTTGGCCGATGAGATCGACGGCTCGACGCGCCGGATTATGTATTTCAATTTTCCCCTTGGTGGCGCCGTGCAGGATGTTGTCTACGATGAACTGCTCGATCATCGGCGCAATGGCCTGCCGGCGTCCATCGACCACCCGCTAATTGTCGTCATTCCGAAAAGCTCGACTGCCGTGTCGATTATCGGCCGCCCTTCGTCAAACTCCTTCAAAATCGCCCGCACCCAGACGACGACCGAAAATGCCCTTGTCGACCTCTGGATCGTCGAAATGGGGGCGTGATTGATGAAGATGCATCCGGGAAGGACGGCCGTCTGTGACGGCGGGTTTTGCCGCTCGCCTGAACTGGGCCGAATTATCGAACAGGTCGCAGTTAATCGCGGTGCGGGAAAGGCCAACGATGGCGACTCGCGGTAGTTCCACGCAATCCGCGGCATCGGAGGACCTGCAGATTATTGAAGAGCTGTTGGCGTTGGCCCTTGAGGCGATCGGGAGAAAAACGCCGGATGTTCGGTTGGCCGACGTGCTGAAGCTACTCGAATTCAAACACAAATTGACCCCGGAGGTCGATGTCCGCCGGGTGTTTGCGGAATGGATTGAAAAGATCAAGAAAGAACAAAAATCCGGTTTGCAGGGCAGTTCGGTCAATTGACCCGACAACTGAAGCTGGTGCGCCGACAGTCCGTGCCGCCGGGTGCCGCTGCAAAGGAATTGCGATGAGAACAAGAAAGATCACGCCGCTTATTGTACTGCTATCTCCGTTATTTCTCGCCTCGCCGATTCTGGCGCAGGCCGGTTTTCTCGGCAATACCACAGAACTGAGTGCCGAGAGCGATATTGAAAATTATATCACCGGCGGCACATATGAATGCGATTCGACTCGCGCAGTTGATACCGTCTGGGCGTTCCTCTACTGCAATACGACGTTTCAACTGCGCGCCCAGGCCGCCATTTACTCCGACGACGGGGCGGGTACTTTCGTCCTTTTGGAGACTTCTGATTCAGTCTGGGTGCCCGACAACGGCGGCGATGCGGAATGGAATGCTTTTGTCCTGCATACGTCGGTTGAGGTAACCGTCGGGAATCGTTATGCACTGCTGGTCTGGTCGCCGGGCGGTCTGGGTTCCGACGGGATCTACCTCGAATACTCCAGCCAGCAGCATACGGTCGGCGATTCGATGTTTATCAGGTCGCTGTCATTCGGTGCCTGGCCGGACACGCTTACTGCACAGGCGATGTTGCACAATGACGTTTCGGTTTACGCGCCGTTTACCGGTCAAACGGCGGCGCTGGTGCGCCGGCCGGCTTCAATCGACAAACCTATCTACCGGGGAGCGTATCTCAAATGAAAATCCTCGCCACGATTTTGCTGTTAGTTGCCATTATTCCGCCCGCGCTGGCCGGGGTCACTCCCGCCATCGTCGGCGATGCCGACACCGACACGATTTATGTCACCTTTGCGGTAAACGATACGCTGGGCAACGCTGCCGACTGCGATTCGGCCTGGGCGGTCCGCTTTTATAACGGGCGGGCCTTCGATTCAGCGAAGGTGATGTCTTCCCACGGTTCACGCACCGGTCTTTATGCTGTTTCCTTCAGAGGTTCTGCCGATGTCGATTCTCTGGGGGCGTATTGGGTACAGGTGCGTACATACGGCGTGTCCGGGCGAAACCCTCATATAACCTATTCCTATACCGTGGTTGACGGCGGTCCGGTTGGCCGAAACAATGAAATGGGAATCTCAAGCCAAGCCGTGACCGACATCTGGAATAAAAATGTCGCCGGTTATGGCGGCAGTCCGACGGTTATGGGCGGCGCGCTGGTTAATACGTTCGCTCGCACCGACAGTAACGTAGTTCGGCGGGCGGTCGATTCGGCGATTGTCCTCGATGTCGACGGCGCCCGCGATGCCACCAAGTCCGATTACCAGAGCACGACCGGTCCCGGTCCTACCCCTGTCCGCCTCCTGGTGCTCGATGATGCCGACACCGGTTCTATCGAAGGTGTCCATCTGACAGTCAAACTTGCTGCCGACCAGACCAAAAAACATGAGTGTATCACCGGGGCCGACGGTTGGGCGTCGATGACTTTGAACGACGTCGGTTACGATATCTATGCCACTGCCAACAACTACCAATTCACGACCCCGGCGATCGGGATTGCAGTTTCCGGCGACAGTCTCCGTGATACGATTTGGGCGACAGTGTTCGATCCGGGATCGCCGGTCGATCCGGAGTTGTGCCGTGTTTACGGCTGGGTTTATGATCTCACCGGCACGGCAATCGAAGGCGTGACCATAGCGACGCGGATGATATCGGTTCCGGTGCGTTATGCCGATATCGTTGTCTCACCATTCGAGAAATCGACGACTTCCGATTCGACCGGCTACTGGTACCTGGATGTCTATCCCTCGGCCGCCCTGACCCCGGGCGGTGCAAAATATGAAATGACCCTGCGCTATGACGACGGGGCCATCGTCCGCAAAAAAATAACCGTGCCTGACACAACCTCCTGGCAGTTTTCCTGGTAGTCCGCCTCGCCTTCCCGCAGGTCTCACAACCCCCGGCCATCAGGCCGGGGGCATTTCTCCCATTGACAACCCACACCGCTCTTCCTATCAATCTTCCGGCAGGGGAGAAATGAGTCCGAACACCAGGGCCGATTGTAATAGTCCTAACGAGATAAAGGAGAGGGGTTACGATGAAGAAAATGTTCGTATTACTGTTGTTGGCCGTGTTGATGGTCGGCTGCGCCGGTTCGGGTCGGCAGGTTACCCGGATGGAACCCAACACCCAGACCGACTTAAGCGGCTCGTGGAACGATACCGATTCACGTCTCGTGGCCGAAGAGATGATTAACGACTGTCTCCGACGGCCGTGGCTCACTGACTTTGTCGCCTCGGCCGGTAAAAAGCCGGTCGTCACCGTCGGCACTATCCGCAATATGACTTCCGAACATATCAACACCGAAACATTCACCTCGGATTTTGAGCGCGAACTGACCAATTCCGGGCAAGTGCGGTTTGTCGCCCGCCGTGATCAACGGGCCGAACTGCGCAGCGAACGCACCGATCAGCAGGAATGGGCCTCGGCGGCGACAATGAAACAACTCAAGGCCGAAACCGGGGCGGACTTCGCCTTGCTGGGCGCGATCAAAACCATCGTCGACCAGGAAGGCGGCAAGAAAGTCGTCTTTTACCAAACCGACCTCGAATTGATTAATATCGAATCAATGGAAAAAGTCTGGATCGGCACCAAAAAAATCAAAAAGGGGATCTCCCAGGGCAAGTGGAAACCGTAAATGGTCGCCCCCCGTGCGCAGCTGATCAGAGTATTTCCCGCAGGGTTGTTACTTGTCGCGGCCCTGCTGGCGGGTTGTTCGTCGATGGCCACCCGGCGGGATTTTTACGACCCGATAATCGCCGACATCCGCGCCGAACGCTACGATTCGGCGGTGGTTAAACTCGACGAAGCCAACGCAAAAAATAAATTCGGTCACAAAGACCGTCTGCTCTACTTTATCGATGACGGCCTGGCCCGGCATTATGCCGGTGAATATCAGGCGAGCAACGAAATCCTCCAGCAGGCCGACCTGGCGGTGCAGGAGTTGTTCACCAAAAGCGTCTCCCGGGCGGCGGCCTCGGCATTGCTCAACGACAATGTTCTTGAGTATGCCGGCGAAGACTACGAAGACCTCTATATCAACCTGATCAAGGCGCTCAACTATATCGCCCTTGAACAATTCGATGAGGCCTTTGTCGAAATCCGCCGGGTCAACGAAAAACTCCAGTTACTCGAACAAAAATATGCCGACGCCGCCAGGGAATTGAATAAAGGCCGCGAGAGCGACAAGGATGCCCGGGAGGTCAAACTTGAATATAAACCGGAAACCGTCCAGTTCTACACCGATGCTTTCGCCCATTATCTGAGTATGCGTCTGTACGCCGCCGTGGGCAAATTCGACGATGCCCGCATCGATTATGATCGCATTGTCGAGGCCTTCGATACCCAACCGCTGGTTTATGATTTCCCCATGCCGGAACTCCGGTATCGGGCGCGGGAAGGGACAATCCTTTCGGCGGTGGCGCTGACCGGTCTTGGCCCGCGCAAAGAGGCGTTCAATCTTCGGCTGCGCTCGGACAAAGACCTCGAACTGGTGCAGGTGCTCTACACCGACACCGACGGCAAGGAGGCGGTCTACCAGCATCTCCCGCTCAATCTCGGTGTCGATTATTATTTCAAATTTGCTATTCCGCGTCTCGAAACCCGGCCCTCGATTGTCGGTGACGTGCGGGTGTTTGCCGATGGTGAAGAGTTGGGCCGGCTGGCGCTATTGGAAGATGTCGGCTTGGTCGGGAAAGAAACATTCGAGGCGAACAAATCGTTGATTTATGTCCGCACGATCATCCGCGCCGTGGCCAAGGCCCTCGCCTCCCACAAACTTAAAAAAGATGCCGACACCGGGGGATTGGGGGGCTGGTTGAAAAAAGCGGCAATCGACGCGGTCACCGACCTTACCGAAAACGCCGACCTCCGCTCGGCTCAACTTTTGCCGGGACGGGTACTGGTCGGCGATTTTGAAATTGAACCCGGTGTCTATGATCTGGTTTGCAAAGTTTATGACCGCGATGGTCGTTTATTAATGACCGAAGAATACCCGCAATATCGCGTCCTCGCCAACGGCCTCAATCTTATCGAGGCCATCTGCCCGAAATAGTTCAATGGTGGGCTGGCGTGGCCCGGAGCTTCGCTCCGGGTTTCAAGGATCGCCTCAATTACCTGGAAAAGACCGACAGCAGACGATAACAGTATGTCATTCCCGACGCGGCCCGCCTTGGCGGGCGGTGAGCAGGAATCCATTTTCGTTTCCGTTTTGTGTGTAGTGCCGTAACCCGGTGACTCGCAGGGTCAGGCCACCGTAGGGGGCGGGCTTGCCCGCTTGTGGTGTGGTGGGTTTTTGTTGCCATCCGGCCGATTCTGTGAAATCATTCTACTGTTCGGTATTACGTTCCTTCAAAATGCCACCGCCATTGACATAACTATCTTTCATCAGTTTGACAAGGACGTCTTGGTTTTCTTTAATCTCCGTTGTCGTAAGGCGGATACGATAGCGTTGGTCGCGTTTTTTGTAATCCATAATTTCGAGACCGGCATTTTCCAACCTCTCCTGTATTTCCGCTGATTCCTTCAACCGGACTTCCAATATGAGATACTTTTTCTGAGGGCGAAAAAGTGCGAAGTTGTTTGGCTGAGAATCTTTGGCGAGGCCGACGTAGAACTTATTGTATTTTAATTCAAGGTCTGGCGCGAAGCCATGAATCAACTCTAAACACATATCGGCAAGTCTGACGGTGGCAACTGTGCCTCGCCCATTTTCCCAATACGCCCTGTCGGTAATTTCAGCCGGTTCTTCATCCTCTTCCATCCCGAGATTCAGCTCGTCTAAGACAGTTGTGAACACAAGCGCAATTTGATTCTCAATCCTCAATGCCATCATCTGGACAGCAATCAGGGGAATAAATCCATTGAACAGCCCGATGACATTCAGAAAACGACTGGTGATGTCTTCAGCAATAATAACTGCACAGTGGTCGTATTGTGGAAATCGTTTCTTCTCAATATCCCAGTATTCTATCGTCCTTATTATATGGGACTCATCAGTACGCCCCAACTGTAATTCAACCTCATAACGTCGATTGGAGTCAGCATCTTGAAGCAGTAAATCTAACCGACCTGCACGCGGTTGCAAACGCTCTTGATCTTTGAGAATCAAATCACCGAGACATAGAATCGACGGATTCTCGGCAATGCGATCTTGCACCCACTTCTCATTGAATTCGGGGTGATCTTTTAAGGATATTTTCTCCGGATTCACATAGTCCATTTCTCACTCCCATTTGCCGGGTAACAAGCTACAATGTGGGATGTACCTTTCTATTCATACGGATCACACGGCCCAAGGTCATTGGATTCATAGACGAAAGGTGGGTATGCACTAGGATATTCAGTGGAATTCCAGAAAGGAGTCGGAATCTGACTGCCATGTTACCCTCCTCGGCAGGTAATAATTCCGTGGTCGATCCTAACTATAACAAGATACAGGATGTCAGTGAGTTGGTCAAGATCAATCCGAGTTGGTAAGCAAGGCCGGGAAGGGGAGTGCATGGTATTTCAGAATGTTGTTTAGCATCAACGCGAGCCGATCCAAAAATGCAGATCACGATATGTAAAGTGTTTGCATATACTTTATATATTGTATACATGTTCCTATTTTTGTCGATGTGATCAAACAAAATGCCAGCAATGTATTATTAGACAATAAATTATGGCCGTTTCACAGGTGTTTTAGCGAAGATAAAGTCCCAGTTACGGCACGAATTGCCGTCACGATTACAAATAAATACCCCGGGCCATTGACCCGGGGCTAAATTTGGAGCGGGAAACGGGGTTCGAACCCGCGACATCCACCTTGGCAAGGTGGTGCTCTAGCCAGCTGAGCTATTCCCGCACTCTGCTTTTAGATATACGATCCGAGACGAAAAAGTCAACCAATTTCTCGGCGGGCCGTCCGACGCCTCTTTGTACGGCATTGTTATACAAAGAATTATGACAAGGTTGGCTCAGCGCGCCAACCAGGGGCAGATCCGGGCAATCCGCACCCCGACTTTCTTTGCCTGGGCGGTATCGCCTATCGTCATCAGGATATCGTATTGAGAAGTCAGCGCCGAAACAGAGTAGGGGTTGATTTGCAGGGCCGAATCAGCGTAAGCCAGCGCTTCCGAAAAGCGTTGTGAACGCATATACACAAGGGCCAGCCAATTGTAGGGCATGGAGTAATCCTTCGGGCCGTTAACCAGCATCCGATTGAAAGTGTCCATGGCATCCTGGGTCTTTTGCGCGATAAGATAATTCATCCCATCGTTGAAGTCGTTGGCCAGTTGCAGATCGGGCCAGACCGAATCTGGTTTATTAAAATCGCCCTTGCGTTTATATACCGCCAGGTTGCGGTTTAGACGCGGCGCGGGGTAGAGGGCGACATAATAGTTCTGCCGGAATTTCGAGTGCAGCACCAACGCCCGTTCGGCCGGGGCGGATGGTTTGTACCCGGTCGAAAACAGGATGTAATCGGGATCGCGCGAAAGGACGTATCCCGCGTTGAAATGCCTTTCCCGCCAGGTCGTCTGCATTCCCGGGATTTTTTCGGGATGTTTGGCGACGGTGGAGTCGGTCAGGCCCAGCATATCGATCACCGTCTGACCGGGCAGGTCATACCCGAGGCGGCCGATTGTCGATACCGCGATCGAAAACCTCCGGTTGTCGGTTTGTTTCAACAGCGAGGCCACCGTCCGCATCTTCTCAACGATGCCCAACTCAAGTCGGCGTGAGTAGGCGAAGTATTCCGCAGAATACAATTTCTGATATATCCCGACGCCAAGCAGGACCACACATGCCCCGCCGAAAATAACTGTCTTTGGTTTGAACAAACGCAACAACATCAGGAAACCGGCGACCGCCGCGATTGAGAAAACCGGCCAGATCGGCACAAAAAAGCGATGCGCCCGCAAAACGTCGCCCCCGACGGAAATGACATACAACGTGTAGACCAGCCAGAAACCGGCCGCCAGCCCGACCGGCGATCTCCACCCGCTGCGGACCAGTCCGATCACGATCATGACCGGCAAGACCCCCCAAAGGCCGAAGTGCTGCAAGTATAACCAACAGTATTGAAGCCCGCTCTGCCAATACTCCGGAGAGAACCCGGTCTTGGCGTAAAATGGGTTGGGGAAAATCGAACCGTAATACATGAATTTGAACGCGGCGAACGGCAGCAACGGCAGGACGTAATATAAAAGCGGCTTCATCCAGCGTGCGGTGATGGTTTGCGGCTGTCGTAGCAGGTACCAGGCATAGCACAGGACGAATAATAACCCGCCCTCCGGCCGGGTCAGGGTGGCCAGCACGGCCACACTCCAGCAGACTGGTGAACCGGCCAGCAGACGTTCAAGGGTCAAGGTAACCAAGAAGGCAAACATCGCCGTTTCCAGCCCGGCCACCGACCAGTATTCCATTGCCGGATTGACCGCCACCCAAAACCCGACCGCAACCGACCCGGCGAGCGTCCAGCGACGAGAAAAACCTTTTAGCACCCGGCGCGCCAAAAACACCGCGACGATCACTGTCCCGCCGGAGAAAATTATCCCCAGCCAGCGGGCCGCCGATTCCAGTTTGAAACCGAGTTTTGCGCTCAAGGTCAGCAGGATGACCCAGAGGAAATTCGTATATCCCTCGACTTGTTCGCCATAATTGAAAACCAGGCCCTCGCCGGCAAGATAGTTGTGCACAAAACGAAAGGAGATATACGCATCGTCCTGAAAAAACGGGGTGCCGGAAGCGGCGATGACAATCGCGACGACGGCCAGGATAATTCCCGCCGCCCACAGGATGATCGTGGAATGGCTTGCCCTTCCCGGCTTGCGCTGCCCGGTGACGGCTTTCTTTTGTTTTTTTTGCTTCATCGCAACCAGTTTATTGCCGGGCGGACGCGCTTGAGACCGCGAGTCTGTTCTCCCGCAACCAGCGTATAATACACCACCCGGACGCACGGGTCACGCAGTAATATTTAGGGGAAAAGATACTGATTATTCAGGGTTGCTCGGCAGCCAGGTGAGATTGTGTTCGGATAGCAGTTCGAGGAATGCCTCGACGATCTCCGGGTCGAATTGTGTGCCCGCATGGAGTTTCAACTCATCGACCGCCCGCTCGATTGGCCCGCCTTTGCGATAGGGGCGGTCAGAGATAATCGCGTCAAAGGTGTCGGCCACCGAGAGGATGCGGCCCTCAATCGGAATATCCTCGCCTTTCAGCCCCTCGGGATAACCGGCTCCGTCCCATCGTTCATGATGGTAAAGGATATAGGGGAGCGCCGGACCGAGGAAGGGGACATCTTCAACAATTTTGGCCCCGATCACCGGATGCGTGCGCATAATCCGGAATTCCTCATCGGTCAGTTTCCCCGGCTTGTTGAGGATGCGGTCCGGCACGCCGATTTTGCCGACATCATGCAGCGTACAGCACATCCACAGATCAAACAAGCGGTCGGAATCCCACCCCAGCTTGGTCGCAATCGCTTCGGCCGCCAGCCGGACCCGGTCGGTATGGCCCCGGGTATAGGAATCGCGGATTTCGATGGCGTTGGCCAGGGAGGCAATGGTATCGAGATAGGCGCTGTGCAGGTTTTTATACAGCCGGGCGTTTTCGATTGCCACCGCGGCCTGGCCGGCAACCAGTCCCGCCGAGCGGAAAGCTCCCTCGGTCAGATCTGCGATTTGTCCCTGTCGGACAAGATTGAGTATGCCGATAACGGCGCCCTTGGCCAGCAGCGGTTGCGAAATATACACACAGGAGGGACTCTCGCCCGGGGAATTCTCGAACATGTCGAATTGTCCGCGATCAAGAATTTTCGGGCTGCCCGTCAGGAGCACTGTCCGGGAAAGATCATCCCGCCCATAAAGAAATTCTGCATCGTTTTGGTCGGCAACCCGCCCGTCCAGTCCCCGTAGTTCGAGGCCGTTGCCGGTCTCATCTTTCAGGAGAATCGATGCCGCATCCGCCGAGAGTTCGCGTAATGCGGTGCCGATCACCATTTCCAGAATCTCATCCAACTCGACAGTCGAACCAACCGCCTGCATCAGCCGGGAGATAGCGACCTGTTCCCGGAGTCGCATATTTTCCCGGGTCAGCCGCAGCCGGTCCAACCCGCGACGGACCGCCCCGCGCACCGCGTTTAGCTCAAATGGTTTGACGAAGAAATCGAACCCACCCAACTTGAGTAACGAGACAGCAGTCTCCAGCGTCGGATAACCGGTGATCATAATCGAGACTGTTTCGGGGTTCAACTCTTTGGCGCGGCGAATAATGTCAACCCCCGACGACCCCTCACCGAGGTAGAGGTCGGCCACGAGTACATCGACACGGTGTGCCGACAACATATTCGTCGCTTCAATCGCGGAGGTCGCGGTATAGATATTCAGGTCGTCCTCCTGTCCGAGACATTCGGCAAGCACCTGAATAATTTCCGGATCGTCATCGACGACCAATGCGTTAGCACAAGTGCCGGTCATGGGTGTAAATGTACCGGTCGCCATACTATGTTTATCGGCAAAACCGATAATTTCCCTTGGTGGGGCGGTCGGAAAATCACTCCCGCACAGCAGGTTTTGACGAACAGAGGGAGCGGGTGGGCGGTAATGGATTTACCCGGAGAGTATGGTCAAAAATCGATACCCTTCCGGGCCTGTATCCCCTTCTGAAAGGGGTGCTTAATCTCGGTCATCTCCGTGACCAGGTCGGCTTTTTCAATCACCTCCGGTGGCGCGCCGCGGCCGGTCAGTACCAAATTCGTACGTGTTGCGCAATTTTCAATCAGCGACAAAATGTCAGCAGGAGTGATCAATTCCAGTTGAACGCCGACGAAAATTTCATCCAGGATGACAATGTCATATTTGCCGGAGGCGGCCTTTTCCCCGGCGATGGTCAGGGCCTCTTGTGCGGCGGCGACATGTTCTTCCCGGGGCAGTTTATCATCCAGAATGCCGACAAATCCCTTCCCGGCGGTTTGTAACTCGACAAATGGCTGGAGTAATTTGATGCCGTCCATCTCGCCATAATGCCAGGAGCCTTTGATAAACTGCACAACGGCGACTTTCATCCGATGCCCGGCGGCACGGATGCACAGTCCCAGCGCCGCCGTTGTCTTGCCCTTGCCGTTTCCGGTATAACAAATTACCAGTCCTCGATTTTTGGATATGTCCGCAGCCATCAGCCGACCCTCTTTGCGATTATCGTTTGATTCACATCTAAACGGGATCAAGGCAATACGTCAAGCCCGCATTCCGATTCGACCGCGACAATAAAACCCGGCCCGCACCCTTCCCGTAATCCGTTCAGTCTGTGCGAGTCTGATCGCCGCCATAGGCCGGGCACGAATCACAAGCTGCAAGTCGTTGCACACCCGGGTAATTAGTGGCAGGTGCGCCGGTTTCCCCTTAATTAGACATCTGACCTGTGTTGACATATCGAGTTATTTATCAATAACTTATCCGCTGAGGCCGTGAGAACCATTCGCTCTGTATTTAGCGACGTCCCGGCACTCGGTTTGCGTTTACTGCTTTACGAAGGAGACCGGTATGAGAAATTCGCGTCTTGCATTTAGGAATATTAATGAGAGATTAATCGCCTCGATCGCCGTGCTCGTGATAGTGAGTATCCTCGGCCCGCTCAGCTCATCGACACAGGCCGCTACAGATTACACCGATTTGCTGGAGGCCCGGCAAATCCGGCATCGCCAATCGGCGACAGTTGGACACTCCGGTTTGCCGACAGCCGCCGGCACATCCGTTCTGGCCGCCGGTTATTCGTCGGTGGATGACTGGTCGGTGGCCGTCGATGAAGACCCGTCCCGGATGATGCAGACAAATCCGCTGTGTCTGACCGGAAGCGCGAACCAGGTGGCAGTCTTTTTCCTGGACGAACGGGAAGGCCCCTTCGGTATTTGGGGTGTACCGGTCGACGAATTCGGGCAGCCGGCGGATATCAATAGGCGAATTGCTCCCCCCTCGGGTATCGGCGGCCTGGGATTACCTGCCGGGGCCACAATTTCCACCGGCGATTTGTTGATTGCCTACCCCGACGTTGACGGCGGGGGGATTTATGTTCTTTCGTCCACTGCTGATCTTACCGCGCAATCGTCCGCCGCCTTGCTCTCGTCTGCCGATCCCGGCGGGAAGATGTTCTTCGATCGACCCCGGATTGCGGCATCGTCATCCGGAGCGATTGCGGCCTGGGAAGACTATCGTTTCGGTTCGCAGATTTATGCCCGCGCACTCGATGCCGCCGGGTTGCCGGTCGGCAGCGAATTCCCGGTCAATGAAGACCTCAGTACCGCGTCCCGCTGGGAACCTCAGGTTGCGGTGGCCGACGGGGACACGGCGATTTTTGTCTGGGAGGATTATCGCTCGGGAGAGCCGAACATCTATTACCGGGTATTCACCACCGATGGCACCCCGATTACCGGCGATCTCATTGCCACGACCGACGGCGTTTCCGCGCCGCAATACCAGCCCGGCGTAGTCTTTGGTCAGGCCGGTGGGTTCTTGCTTTGCTGGATCGATGCCCGTTCCGGGTCACCGGCCGTCTATGGCCGTCTGATCAGTCCGGCCGGTGTCCCGGCCGCCCCTGAATTTGTCATCGCCGATGCGGCCGATACCGCCGAATTCTGGTCGCCGGCGCTGGCTACGTCCGGGAGCGACCAGGCCGTGGTGACTTTCGAGTCGACCGCCGCCGGCACCGTGATTTCCGGCCGCCGCCTTTTTGCCGGCGCACCGTTTGGGAACGCCTTCACCATTTCCGATCTCTCCGCCGAGCGCGACCGCTTCAATCCTGCGGTTGCCTATCGGACCGACGGCGGCATGATGGCCGCCTGGACCGATCTGCGCGCAAGGCAGTTTGACATCCGTGGTCGCAGTTTGACAATCAACGGGGTGGTCAACGGTGACGATCTGCTGCTTAACGACGACTCTATTGGTAATCAGCAGCATCTGGGTGACGCCGTTCGTGTGCACTCGACCGAAGTTATAGTCGTCTATACCGACGAATCGCAGGACGAGGGCGACGTGTATCTTCAGGAGCTTTCGGTCACCGGCGAAATAATTGCCGACCGGGTTAAACTCAACGATGATACCCGGGCAGCCCACCAGACTTCTCCGGCGATTGCCCGGCTGGACGACAAGACAATTTTCACGGTTTGGACCGATGCCCGCCCGACACCGGCAGGTGACCAATACGATATCTATTTCCAGGGATTCCCGGCGGGTGGCGGGGCGGCGCCGGGCAACTTGCGTCTCTCCGATGATGAGAACATGGCCGGCCAGGTCCGTCCGGATATCGCCGCTTTCCCCGGTGGAGGGGCCATTGCGGTCTGGACCGATTATCGTCTCGGCCCGGCCGCGGTATATAGCCAGGTTATTGATGAAACATTCGCCCGCGAAGGGAGTAACCAGCAAATCGGCGCGGCTTCCCCGGCCCCCGACGATACCCCGGTGCGGGTTGCGGCATTCAATCTCGAACATTCCGTGATCGCCTGGAGATCGGAGGATCAGGGAGCGGGAACGATCTGGCTCCAGTGGTACAATCGCGCCGTTGGTGAAATCGGTGCGCCAATTCCTTTAGATATTGATTCAACGGATTTCGATCCGGGGGCCTTTGACCTGAGTCCGCTGCCGGTCGGTGGATTCTGTGTTGCCTGGCGCGGAGAGGCCGAGGACCGCGCGGCAATTTTCTGCCAGGACTATGATTCTTATTTCAATCGTATCGGCGGCAACCAACTGATTTCCGGCAATGGTGTACCGCTTTCGGGATCGGTTTCGGTTTCGATTGACGATGAGGGATACCGGGCATATGCCTGGACCGAGACATTCGGCGGCAAACCGGCCGCGGTGCGACGGGTCTTCGATCCCTTTGGCGCGCCGCTCGATCCGGCCGAAGTTGTCTCCACCGATGCCGGAAACTCATATTCTCTCAATCCCGTTTCGCTGGCTACCGGACGGTATGCCGTCACCCTATTTGATGACAACCGCACGTCCGGTAAAGGGTACGATGTTCGCCTGGCTTCATACCTCTATTCGGCAACAGCCGTGCTCGACGACGAAGACGATGCCGGGGTTCCGGCAGCATTCACCCTGGCGCAGAACTATCCCAACCCGTTCAATCCCTCGACAAAGATTGGGTATTTCCTCCCCTCAGCGGGGTATTATTCCTTGATTGTTTATGATTTACTTGGACGGAAAGTGCGAGTGTTGTTCAGCGGAGATCAACCTGCCGGGCCGGGAACGGCCTACTGGGACGGCGTCGACGCCGTTGGCCGACCAGTTGCTTCGGGAATCTATTTTTATCGTTTGCAAGGCAGTGAAATCGTCTCGGTTCGCAAAATGACATTGGTCAAGTAACCCGGCCCCAAATTTACGGTATTCCCTTCACACATGATACCCTGAATGGGCCGCCCGGTATTCGACAGGCGGCCCTTTTCTATTCCGGCCGACTTTTGTCGGTTCCTCCGGCAGTCCGTAACTGCACCACCCTGGTGTAATTTCCGAGACAGCGGGTAGGGTAGAGACAGTGAACCAGCCGTTGGAATCGGGCAGACATCCCAGATCCCTCGGCGCAACCAGATGGTGGGGAAAGATGCTCAAACATATTCGGCGGGCGATATTTGGCCCGGTTTCCGGGCAACCGCGCAACGGCGGCGGGTCACATCCGGCCCGGCTGGGACGATTCGGCAAACGGAACAAATTACCGAAACTCAATTCGAAACCGCAGTCTTCACGGATACATTCCTTTGATGCCCAATGGGAATTTACCGGGGTCGGTGGGGGCAATCGAGAATTCCGGCTCCAGCTTTACCGTTTTCTGCGCGACAATATCCCGATTTTAAAAGCCGTTGTCTGGACCTGGACTCGGTTGGCGGCCGCGCCGCACCGTTTTGAATTTACCGACGGCCCGGTCTCCCGCCAAAAACAGGCGCGCCGGGTACTCGATAATCTCGACCGCCGAATCTATCCGCACCCGACGGTACGCTATGGCGGGTTCGATGCACTGCTGATTCAGTTTTTCAATTCACTATTTACCGACGGGGGAGTGGCCGGTGAGTTAATCGTCAGCCCGTCGAAAAACTACGTCGATAAATTCTATTTTATCGATACGGCCACGATTGATTTCGATCCCACGCCGGAGGGCGGCTGGCGCATCATGCAGAAAATCGACGAGAAAAAAATCCCGCTCACTACCGATTCGGTGTTCTACTACCCGCTGGATGCCGATGTCGATTCACCTCATGGCAAGTCGTTGATCGGCGCAGTCGGCTTTGTCTCGCGGATCGAACAGGAGTTGGTCGCCGACATGCGCAAGGCGATGCGCAACGCGGGCTATCATCGGCTGCATGTGAAAATTCATCCCCCCGGGAAAAACCCCGCCGAATCCGACGACGACTATGCCGACCGGGCTAATGACTATTTCGACAACACGGTGACGATGATGCGCGATTTCGATGTCGATGAGAACCCGGTCACCTGGGATGACGTTGAAATCTCGTATGTCGGTCCGTCGGCGCAAGTGTCGTCCTCGACTAACTGGTATGTCAACCACAAGGCGATGATCGAGGATATCATCGCCGGTTGTCATCTTGCGCCGTTTATGCTGGGTTATTCTTACGGCGCGACCCAGAACTGGGCGCAGTTCAAATATGAAATGGTTCAGCGGCAGGTCTATTCTCTGCAAAAAGTCGCCTCCAATTTCCTCTCCTGGATCGCCAATATCGAACTGGCGCTTAACGGGATCGACCTGACCTGCCGGCATGTCTTCGACAATCGCCTCAATTTCGGCCTGATCGATAAACTCGAGGCGGCAAAACTGCGCACCGATATTCTGGTGACCCAAATCGACAACGGCCTGTTGACTGTGGAGGAAGCCAAAGAGCGGCTTGCGACAATCGAATGATCCCGGACCTTCTCCGAGAGCTGCCCTTTCGTGACGCGATTGCCGACCCGACCGTTTTTGCGCACGATTTTTGCGGGATCGAATTGCACGACGGTCAACGTCAATGGCTGCGCAATTCGATCCGTAGTGAAAATTTGCTGCATACGGGCAATCGCTGGGGCAAGTCATTGGTCCAGGCCGTCAAATTTCTCCACCGCTGCATTTTCAAGATCCGGCCCGCCGAATATTCGGGCATTGATCGCTACGAGGCGGTCAATGCCTCGATTACTCTCGACCAGGCGATGATTATTTTCCGTCAGGCCGTCTCGCTGATCAAAAAGAATTCCGCTTTTTCCTATTTAGTCGATGATATTGCTTTTTCGCCGTTTCCAAAAATCACCTTCTACAACGGGGCGACATTCTGGGCGCACTCGACCCAGCGGCGGGGGGAATACCTGCTGGGGCACGATTATGATTTTTGTAATTTCGATGAAGCCGCCTTCGAGGCCCACGCCGATTATGTGGTCAACGAAGTAATCAAAATGCGGCTGGCCGACCGGGACGGACAGCTTGATTATACCTCGACACCCCGGGGTAAGAACTGGTTCTATCGCCGGATGCTCGAGTTGCAACGAAATCCGAGTTACGGGTATGTCCAGCGCGGCGACTCGCGCGATAATCCGCATATCTCGCAGGAATACCTTGCCCGTCGCGCCGAGGACCTCAGCGCCGACCGCATAGCGCAAAACCTCGCCGGGGAGTTTGTCGATCTGGGCGATGAAGTTCTCACCGAAGATCAGATCCAGCGGGCGATCATCCAGTCAACCGGGCCGGCCGGGCCGCGACCGCATGCGTCGTATGTCCACGGCTGGGACCTCGCCCGGAAACGGACGTATACGGTTGGGGCGACGATTGACATCTCCTGTTCGCCGGTCCAGTTGGTCGCGCTGGAACGATTCCACCATCGTGAATGGCCGGCGGTCTACGCGGCAATTCGTGCACGGCACAACCGATACGGCGGCCGGACAATTATCGACGCCACCGGTCTCGGCGATGTCGTTTTGGCCGAGTTGACTGATATCGGTGCAGAGGGTTTTAATTTTGGTGAACGCGGGGGGAAGGCCAAAGCCGAACTGATCGCCAACCTGCAACAAATATTCGCCGCCGGTCGGTTGGGCATCACCGACATCACTCAAACTTCTTCCGACGGTGAGCATTGGAATTTCTTAAACGAGTTGCGCGAATTCACCTGGGAGAACAACCAGCATTGCGACGCTGTCTTTGCGCTGGCCCTTGCGCTCTGGGCGCTTCGCTCCGGTGATATCGATCGTCCCCCGACGGCCTTCCGTTTCGCGCGCTGGTGAGAATTCGATCTTGCGTGGCCCGGACCAAGTGAGTAGCAGAAAATAACAATCTGTCATTCCTGGCGTCCCGCGAGGCGGGACTGGACCAGGAATCTATTTTACTTTGATCCTTCAAAATGGCGATTTCACCCCAAACGAGTTTGGGCTTGCCCGCCGTGCTTGCCCGCCCGTGGAGGGGCGGGGATGGCCATACAGCAGACTGAACAATCCGTCATTCCCGACATTGGTCGCTTCGGCGGGCCACCCGGCCGAAGACCTGGGGACTTGACCGGGGCGCCGGATGACCCTTTCTTGGCAGGATGTAAAAAGAAAGTTGTTAAATCGTTACCGGTAGGAGGGTGAACGCACATGAAAACTCTGGCTTTTATACTCGCGGTTACGGTCCTGTTGGCCGTGGTGGCGGTAGCGGGAGATTCCACCAAAGTGGAATTGAACAAGGAGGGGGCCGCGCAGATGATCGAAAAGGCGGATTCGCTGAATCCTAATTTGGATGCGGTCAAAGATACGATCAAAGCCAACATGCCGCCGAAGTTGAAAATCGAGCCGCAAAAAGTCGTCGTCAGAAATAAAGTCAAAGAACCCGAGTGGGTCACCAACAAGTCGGGATTGAAATGGCGCGATTGGAAAGTCGGTGATGGCGCCGAGGCCAGGAAGGGCAATAACGTCGATGTGCATTATACCGGCTGGTTATGGATTGACGGCAAAAAAGGCAATAAATTCGACAGTTCGCGTGACCGCGCCGGATCGTTCAGTTTTCCTCTCGGATATGGCCGGGTGATCAAGGGGTGGGATGAGGGTGTGGCCGGAATGAAAGTCGGGGGCAAGCGGGAACTGTTGATTCCGGCAGATCTCGGTTACGGTAAACGCGGCGCGGGAAAGGTCATTCCGCCGGGTGCAACACTGTTGTTTGAGGTCGAATTGCTGGGGGTCGGCAAGGGCAAGAAATAAACCGTGATGTTGAACTGAGAATATGAAAAACGCCCGGATGCCGGGCGTTTTTTGTTTCAGCATACGCCCTGGTGACCCATCTTTCAGATGGGTTTACTCGAATGTCCGGGGTACAGATACGGGGAGTTATCTGCAATTCCACCCGACCGACTGTCGGAACAAATCTCGACTGTTACAATATCCATTTTTTGCATCAAGACGTCAGGTCGATGAAGATCCCGATCGCTTCCTCGTGGTATTGGGGATGGATATAAAACCCGTCGTGGCCCGCTTCTTCATCCTCGATTAACCGTTCCACTACACCACCAAATGAGGTAATAACCTCTTGAGTATTGCGCATATTCCCGATTTGCTCCTTTTCGCCGGCGTACAGGTAGAAATGAGTTCCCTTAAACGGCTCGCTGCCGTAAACGCCGTTGTACAGGTTTGTCACGAACTCCTCGCCAACGGACATATCAACCGGGTCCGGCATCATCCCACCGTCGTGGCTTATCGTCAGCACGAGGCGGTTGTTCCCGCTAATTCTGTCGAGATAGGTTACTTCGTAACTTATCTCGGAGCCGAGACTCCAACCACGATAGGCGCATTTGTTCAACTGTGCATTATACTTATATTCCATGTATCGCAGGGCCACATCCATAAATTCGTAGAACTGCTCGCCGGAAAACATCGCGTCGCCCTCGCCAACCCACCACTGTATTGTCACCACGGCATAGTCATGTTCCTGGGCAAATGACAGTTCATTCGCCATCTCCCGGTAGGCGTTTCCGCCGTGACCGTGGGCGACGACCATAACGCGACGGGCTTCCATAGTTTCGTAGCCGTCGGGGACCCAAAGCACAAAGAAGGTGCTCATGGCCTCCAGGTTTACCACCCGGCCATCGGCCGCCATTACGTCCGCATACGGACTGGGTACGAGGGAACTAATACCAAGTATATCGTTGTCTGTTTCCACGAGCTTGGATACATCGATTTCTTCGACGCCGGTCGGCGAATTGCCGTTTTTCCCGCAACCTCCAATCGCGAGCATTCCAATAGCGCAGATTAGCAAAACAAAACTCATTGATCTGGTCATCGACTTTCTCCCCGGTATTAAAACATTGTTTTCGTCAACTGCCGTCTTTTTTCTACCTGATTATGATTCAACCGGATACTAATGTTCCGGCCGCCGCCGGTCGGACTCCAATAATCAAATATCGACTTTTTCCGGCGATTGGTTAAGGGGCGGGCGGATTATTTTTCGTTGTCCGGAATGCAGGGGGCAGGCCTGCCATGACCCATGGGCAGGGCAAGCCCTGCCCCTACCCTTCACAGGGGGGTGTATTGAAAAAACCTTTTGGGGACCAGCCACCCGCCGTAG
>JAJRUJ010000112.1 GCA_024277855.1 Candidatus Zixiibacteriota bacterium | reverse complement strand
CGAGTTTACCCGCCGGGTTGGTCCCGCCGGCCGACATCCCGATTGCTGAGATGACCTCCGGACAACTGCGTAATTTCTATATCAAGTACCTGGGGGTGGGCGCGGTGGCGCTCGGCGGATTCGTCAGTTTGATCAAGGCGCTTCCCGTTATCATTAGTTCGTTTTCGGCCGGGTTTGGCCAGTTGATCCATCGCCGTGTGAAAGAGGAAACCGCCGTTCCGCGGACTGACCGGGACTTGCCGATGTCGGTTGTACTGGCCGGTTCATTTTTGGTTGCGATTCTGATCTGGGCCTTTCCGGGGACGCAACTGCATTTCCTCGGCGCACTGCTGTCGGTAATCTTCGGCTTTTTCTTTGTGGTGGTTGCCGCGCGGATTGTCGGGCTGGTCGGTTCATCGAGTTCACCGGTTTCGGGAATGACCATCGCCACGTTGTTGGTGACCAGCCTTCTACTGTTGAAATTCGGCATCTCCGGCACGTCGGGGATGATTACCGCGATGTCGATCGGAACTGTTGTCTGTATCGCCGTCTGTATGTCCGGCGATATCGCACAGGACCTCAAAACGGGGTACTTGCTTGGCGCGACACCGAAAAAACAGCAGTTACTCGAATTTGTCGGGTTGTTATTCCCGGCGCTGATAATGGGCGCGGTGATTTTCCTTTTGAATGACGCACATGGTTTTGTGCAGGACGCTACTCATCCAAATCCCATGCTGGCGCCACAGGCCAACGTGATGGCCGAAATTGTTCGCGGGGTGATGACCGGCGGGATTCCCTGGGTGCCGATTTTGGTTGGCGCAGTGTTGGCCGCTTCGATTGAGTTAGTCGGCGTCGGTTCACTGCCGTTTGCCATCGGGATGTACCTGCCGCTGGGTTTGTCCACGCCGATCATGGCGGGCGGTTTGATTGCGATGCTGGTGAAGAAAACCTCGCCGAAAGATTTGTTTGCCAAACGGAACGAACGCGGTATCCTGTTCGGTTCGGGTTTGGTGGCTGGTGATGCGTTAGTCGGTGTGGCCGGTGCAGGGCTGATCGTGGCATTTGCCGGATTTAAGAATTATTACGAAGGCCACGAGGGTCTCTGGGCCTCGCTGACCGGCGGTTTCGGCCCGTATCTTAGTTTGATTTGTTTCGCGGGGTTGATCCTTGCCTTCTGGCTGGTCACCCGCGTAAAGAAACAGAACGTGTAGTAAGTTTGGCTGGCCCATAGCTTGCTATGGGAACATGCAGAATTGAAAATCGGAACGTGGGGCGGGTGCTTTCGCACCCGCCTTTGTTATATGAATGCAGTCCGTTGGGTGGCTCACAGCTCTGTTGTGGGTTAGGAGCCAACAACAATCCGTCATTCCCGACGGAGGTCGGCCTGACGACCGACGAGCGGGAATCCAGTTTGCTTTTGATTATCCCAACGCCTCGTGCTCACCCACGGGGCGTTTTTTTATTGCAGTGTGCCACAGATATTGGTCAGTGCATCACCATACAAGTGTGGCCCTGACCAAAAGAGTTTTATTGAAAACTCCGCGGTCAGGGTTTATAGGCGCGATGAATTGAACTAACAATGCTCCGATTGACAAATCGTACCCGTTGGGTGCGGCACCAATGCGCGTGGCGGCGAGGCCTGGGTAAGCTACGGGTGCAGTGCCTGTTAATCGCGGCCGTTCTCAATTTTAAGCGGCTGGCCACCGCTTTTTCGCTTTTAAATGGGTTTGATAACCCGTTCGCCAGTCTAATTGCGACCTTTGGGAGAACGTTAATGCAAATTCTCAGCAGAATACCTCCAGGATATGCGATTACGCAAAAATACTGATCGCGCAGAATAAAAAACTAACTTTTTCAACATGCCCCAAGCGGTGGGGTACCAGTTCAAGATGAACCGTAACAGTAAGAACCACGGCTTTAGCCGGGGGAATCTATCGGGTTCTTTCGTATATGACTGGAAGCTTAGCTCCAGGTTTCACTTGACGATCCGCGATTTATCCTTATTTTTATTTACATACCAATATCAACCGTCGGATTATTGACGAGAGAAATCGTACCTGCCTGACGGAGGATGACCATGCGCCGCATTACCTGCTTTATTCTCGGATTGCTCATGTTTACTACGACCGCCGCCGCCGATTGGTATATCCAATTCGAAAGCAAAGAAGTCACTGCCGGACAGCAAAACGCAACGATCGAGCTGTCTGCTGCCTGGGAAGTGAAACTGATGACGCTTGAAGTTCCCATCGTGGTGCGTTCGCTCGACCCCGGCGCTTTCTGGACCGGGACGCTGCCGTATGATTCGACCGGGCTCAATGACGATTTCGGCGTGACCTGGAACTGGGCCGATCCTGACTGGGCCGACTTATTTCAGACTGTCTTTCCCGGCGAGGGCTGTGCCACGCCCGGTGAGCTCTATGACGGGAACTCACCGGATAACTTTGATATCGCCGCCGTAGCCATGCTCAGTCGGGCGAAACCCCAACCGGACGGCAGGACCGTGCTGACTCTTCATTTTGCCGTGACCGAAACACCGGGACAATTCGAATTCGATACCGCCTGTTTCCAGCCGGCCTCAACGACATATCGTATGTTTACCGATCCGTCTATCGACCGTGGGCCCTTGGGTACCGGCGAATGCTCGTTCACCAAGGGCGTGATTACCATCGTCCCGTGTGAGTGTTCAATGCGGGGCGACACGGATGCGAATGGGCTGGTCGATCCCAGCGATATAGTCACCTTGGTCAATTATCTTTTCTATGGTGGGCCGGCCCCGGTTACTGACCTCGACTGCCCGACTTATGGACAAGCAGACACCAATTGCGACGGACGAACCAACGTTGCCGATATCGCGGCACTTATTCGATATATCTTCCGTGATATAACCGCAACCTTATGCAATCCCTGTGCCGAGGGAACACCGTAAGCCCGGTTGAAAATAATGTCGGGTGCCCCCATACCCTGAAGAGCGCAGGCCCGCCGCGGCGGATTTTAAAGAATGATGCCAGGTAGGCGAAAACCGAATAAACCGCGGCCACCCCGACCGAGGGCCGGTCAAGCTGAGTGAGGCAAAGCTGAATGAACGACGGCGGCTCATTCTCGATTGTTTACCGGACCTGGAGAAACGTTTCTGCGCGGCGGGAATCGATCTTAGAGGGATTGAGGTCATCCTGTGCCCTGTATCGGTATTATCATAGCCAGGGCCTTTATTGATCAGCTCTGGCGACGGTCGATCAGACGGTGCCGGCTGGCTCCCCCCGCATCCGTCGATGGGGCCGGAGATCGCCGACGGGAGCGACACCCGTTTCCTGTTTTCGGTCGGATCGTTCTTCATCGGCCCTGGTGAGACGTTCCGTTTGTTGTATGCGGTGGTAATCGGAGAGAATGTGCATGTCGATCCCACTGATTTCGCCGATTATTATCAGTCAGATGCACCCCAGGCCTACTATGACCGGCTTGATTTTAGCGGTCTGATCGCCAATGCGCATATCGCGCAGGACATCGCCGATCATCTCGATTGCCGTCACAACGGCGAGGCCAATGGCGATGGCCTGACCAATCCTGTCGATGTGGTCTATTTGATCAGTTATGTCCTGATGGGCGGTCCTGCTCCACGCAGCGACACATTTTGTCCGTCGCCCAATCGCGGCGATTTCAATTGCGATGGGCTGGTTAACCTGGTGGATATCGTCGGCCTGATAAATTATGTATTCCGTCAACCGGCTCCCGGTCCCTGCGGCAACTGACTCCCGCGAGTACCTGCCGATTGATCGGTTCTTGCCACCATGTAACAACTGTGTCATTCCTGCCGCGCGTGGCGGTCTCCGTTTTTGGTGGGGGACTGAACATTCTATCACCGACCTGACGCAGCTCATCCAGAGCGAAGTTCGCGTGCGAACGAAACGTCGAGTGGGTTTTTATTATATTGGGCCTGTGCGGCCCCACGCCTCCGCCATATCTATGGAAAGCGGAACATCCGCTTACCTATCGCCAAATCATATATATCGGAAACTCCGCATAGCCGACAGGATACCGGCGTTACAGGAGAATACCGGCTGGGTGGGGTGGAAGTCCTCACCTTTTTTTCGGTCGGTGATTTAATTCGGCTTTGAGGAATTTGCCGGTGTAGGATTTGCGGACTTTGGCGACATCCTCCGGCGTGCCCGACGCAACAACCAAACCGCCGTCATCTCCACCCTCCGGGCCAAGATCGATGATCCAGTCGGCGGTCTTGATCACATCGAGGTTGTGCTCAATGACCAATACCGTATTACCCCGGTCGACCAGTTCGTTCAAAACCCCCAGCAGCATCTTGATATCGGCAAAATGCAAACCGGTAGTTGGTTCATCGAGGATATAGAGCGTCTTGCCGGTCGCCATTTTCGAAAGTTCGGTCGAGAGTTTCACCCGCTGGGCCTCACCGCCGGAAAGCGTCGTCGCCTGCTGACCGAGTTTGATATATCCCAACCCGACACTATTGAGTGTCATCAACTTTTTCTTAATTCGGGGGATCGCGTGGAAAAACTCCAGCCCCTCCGCGACAGTCATCTCGAGCACATCGGCAATGTTTTTACCCTTGTAAGTGATCTCCAGAGTCTCCCGGTTATACCGCCGGCCCTTGCATTCCTCGCAGGGGACATAGACATCGGGCAGGAAATGCATTTCAATCTTGATGATCCCGTCACCCTGGCAGGCCTCGCAGCGACCGCCGCGCACATTGAACGAAAACCGGCCGGGGAGATATCCGCGCACTTTCGACTCGGCCAGCTGGGCGAATAAATCCCGAATAAATGTGAATACCCCGGTATAAGTCGCGGGATTGGAACGCGGGGTGCGGCCGATCGGCGATTGGTCGATCTCGATGACCTTGTCGACATGTTCCAGGCCCTCAATTGATTTGTATTTGAGCGCCGGGTGTTTCGCGTTATAAAAATGTGTGGCGAGAATCCGGTACAATGTCTCGTTGATCAACGTCGATTTGCCCGACCCCGAGACACCGGTTACCGTGATAAACAACCCCAGCGGTATGTCGACGTCGATTTTCCTAAGGTTGTTTCCCTCGGCCTGGTGGAGGATAATCCGTTTGCCGTTGCCCTCACGCCGCCGGTCGGGGACCGGGATCGATTCTTTTTCGGCGAGATACCGTCCGGTGAGCGAAGCGCGGCTCCGGGTGATTTTGGCGGGGGTACCCTCGGCAACGATGTTGCCGCCTTTTCTCCCGGCACCCGGCCCGAGATCGATCACCCAGTCGGCCGATTCGATTGTCTCGCGGTCATGCTCGACGACGAGAATCGTGTTGCCGAGGTCACGCAGTTCAGTCAGCGTATTCAGCAAACGCCGGTTGTCGCGTTGATGCAGCCCGATCGACGGTTCGTCGAGGATATACAAGACCCCGACCAGCCGTGACCCGATTTGCGTGGCCAGCCGAATCCGTTGCGCCTCGCCGCCGGAAAGCGTCGTCGCCGAGCGTTCCAGGGTCAGGTAATCCAACCCGACATTGATCAGGAAACCGAGCCGGTCGTTAATCTCTTTGAGAATCTGTCGGGCAATCTGTTTGTCGCGCGGGGAGAGTTTCAGTCCCCTGAAAAACTCCCGCGTCTTTTTGATCGACAATCGGACGAGGTCGTCAATCGACGCGTCGCCGACCCGTACCGCCAACGCTTCCGGTTTGAGCCGCGCGCCGAGGCAGGTGGGGCAGGGGATGATCCGCATATACTGCTCGATCCACTGGCGGACGCCGTCGGAGCTGGTCTGTTTGTAGCGCCGTTCAAGGTTGGGGATCACCCCCTCAAACGAGCCGCGATACTCGCCTTTGCCGCGGCCGCCGCGATTTTCATATTCATAGGTGAATTCGCGGGAGCCGGAACCGCGCAAAATCACCTGTTGGGCATCCGGCGGCAGCGCCGAGAACGCCGTGCGGAAAGTGAAACCGAAATGTTTGGCGACGCCGCGCAGCATATACTGATACCAGTTGGCCGGGTTTTCACCCCAGGGATGAATCGCACCCTCGAAAATCGATTTCTCTTTGTCGGGGATGACCAGTTCCGGGTCGATTTCCATTTTATTGCCCAGCCCCGAGCAGGTTGGGCAGGCGCCGAACGGGGAGTTGAACGAAAATAATCGCGGCGCCGGTTCATCAAACGATAGATGACACTTCGGGCAGGCGGCGCGCTCAGAGAAAAGAATATCCCCGCCGCCGATAATATCGATAATGGCAGTCCCCGCGCCCATCCGCAACGCAGTCTCCAGTGAGTCGGCGGCGCGGGTGCGGATACGCGGCCCGGCGACCAGCCGGTCGACCACGATCTCGATGGAATGTTTCTTTTTCTTGTTCAGTTTGGGGGTTTCATCCAGCCCGACCACTTCGCCATCGACCCGCGCCCGGACAAACCCCTGTTTCCGGGCCTGTTCGAACACTTCGCGATGTTCACCTTTCCGGCCGGAGACCAGCGGCGCAAGCACCTGAAATTTCGTCTTCGTCTTGAATTTGGCGACCTCATCGACCATGTGCGAAACGGTCTGGCGGGTGATCTTCCGGCCGCATTTGTGGCAGAATTGTGTGCCGACCCGCGCATAGAGCAAACGTAAATAGTCGTAAATTTCGGTCACGGTGCCGACAGTCGAGCGCGGATTGCGCGAAGCGGAGCGCTGCTCGATCGAGATCGCCGGGGAGAGACCGTCGATGAAATCGACATCGGGTTTTTCCATCAACCCTAAAAACTGCCGGGCGTAAGCCGAAAGTGATTCGACATAGCGTCGCTGACCCTCGGCATAGATTGTATCGAAGGCCAGCGAGGATTTCCCCGAACCGGAGAGGCCGGTGATTACCACCAGTTTTTCGCGGGGGAATTTCAGCTCGATATTTTTGAGGTTATGCTCGCGTGCGCCTTTGACATAAATATATTTTGACGGCATTAAAACTCTCCGGAATGTACGTTCTTACTCTAATCGTTCGCGGTCCACCACCCCGAAAAACGCCCCTTGCGGCGGGGAACGGCAAACTTAGAATATACGTCCGGCCATCGGAAACGAGCAATCACTTTGTGTGTTTAAGAATGTTTCTTAAGCAGGACCATAATGGTGTGGGGGCCCAAAAACAATACTGCTGGCTGTCGGCTGAATTTCCGGCCATATTGCCCTTATGAAGATTGCCGGGTTGACATTGTTGCGCTGGGTGGCCGCGGCCGATACAATACTCACCGGAATGCGTCTGCGGCGGGTGTTGCAGTTGCCGGAGATCGACGCCTACGCGCTCCACCTGACCGGCCGTTGCGACCGATTCTTGTTACTGCCGGGAAAAAGCATTGCCGCGCCGTGTTATTTTGAGGATAAAAAACAACTCCAGGAGACGCTCCCCGAATATCAACCAACCGAGAAATTCAACCGATTGCGCGGCCGCCGTCTCCTGGGAACGCAGTCGTTTCCCGGCGACCGGCGGCTGGGTTTGCATTTTGGTCCCCGTCCGGACAAAGAGGGCGATACCCCGGTATCGCTGGTCTTGCACTTGATGGGGGCCGCGCCGCTTTGCTTGTTAGTCGATGCCGACGGCAAAGTGGTCGAGGCCGATCGCCGGTCGACAAAATATCCCTCGAGCCAGGAATACACGCCCCCTCCGCCACCGGAACTCGCTGAACCGCTCGGGTTGACCTTCCCCGAATATCTGCGTCTGCGCCGGAAAAATGAGAGTATGTCTCTCGCCGATTGCCTGCGGGAAAAGCTCTGGGGTCTGGATGAAGAGTTGGCGCAATTATTTGTCGGATTGACGGCGAATCCAAAACAGCCATCGGACGCCCCCGACATTGATCTCTGGCCGGATTTTCATCTGCTCAAACGCTCATTGCGCGAGTTTGTCGATCCAACGACGTCGTTATTCCTCGATGCGGAGACAGGGACGATCAGCGGCTGGTCCCGTGACGACAGCCGTCGCGGTGGTTTGACAATCAACGATATTCTCCGCGAGCGAATGGTGACCGCGCTGGCCGAGGACGACCGGGAGAGTATACTCTCCCTGTGGAAGAAATTTGTCTCCTTCCAAACCAAAAAAATCGGCAAGGCCGAGGGGTCACTCGCCAAACGCCGGGATGAAGTCGACCATGCCGAATTATATAAGCAATTTGGCGACATTTTGAATATTTATCGTAACCGGCTGACCAAAGGCCTGGAAAAAATCGAACTACCCAACGTCTATGACGATAACCGGCCGGTGACAATTATGCTGGACCAACAAAAAAACGTGCAGGAAAATATCGAGCGCTATTATAAAAAACATCGCAAGGGCCTTTCGGGGAAAGCGGCAATTGCCGCCGAAACCGAACGACTTGCCCGGGCGCGCGAGTTGTTGGCAATGATGGCTGCGACACTTGAGAAAATCGCTGACGATAACGCCGTGCCGGTATATGAGTGGTCGGCGGCGCTGCGCCGAATCGAAATCGAACCGCCGCAACCACCGGCCCCGAAGAAAAAATTCGAGCAAAAACGCCGCCTTCCCTATCACGAGTTTACCCTGGCTGGGGGGGAGGTAATCTGGGTCGGACGGTCATCGCGGGAAAATGATGTACTCAGCGCCCGGCTGGCAACAAAGACCGATTATTTTCTGCATGCCCGGCAATCCACCGGCGCGCATGTGATCTTAAAACATGACGACCCCAAAAATCCCCCGGCAGAATCATCTTTGCATCGCGCGGCAGTGGTCGCGGCATTTTTTAGCGAGGCCAAACATTCCTCAGCGGTAGCGGTGGCTTATACGCCGGTGAAATATGTGCGCAAGCCGCGCAAGGCCCCGCCGGGGCTGGTAACGCTGATGCGCGAAGAGGTGATTGTAGTCGAGCCATCCCCCCCACCGGGCTACCACAAGTAACGCTGCTACTTTTGCAGGAAACCCCGCCGCTTGGGGTCTTATCGAATAATACAAAGTAGTCATTCCCGCCTGCGCGGGCCTTGCCCGCTTGTGAGGGTTTATCAGCGCGCTCAACTGAGGAAGAACAGAAAACGGGCGAGAGGTCAACTCCCGCCCGTCCAATTTGATCGTGGTATTACCGTGCCTTAGTATCCGGCTATCTGATAACGGAAATCCTCAACTTCGGCTTTCTTCTGCAGATCGTTATACCAAAGTTGATAGACCTGGTTACGTTTGCCGTTGAGCACGGTCTGGTAGAGCGAGTCCCGCTGTGCGACATAGGCTTCCATGTCGGCGTCCTGCCTGCCGAGGAGTTCGATCAAGCAGTATGAACTGGCGGTCTTGATAATATCAGAGATCGGGTGTTCCTCGGTGAGCCGGAAAGCGGTCCCATGGAATGCTGGATCGACCGAAACACCGGGCACCGCTTCGAAACGGCCAAAAAAGTCGCTTTCCTTGACTTCCTGTTTATAGATTTTCGCGGCATCAGTAAGCGATTTGCCCGATTTGACCTCAGCGTCGATTTTCTCAATCAGGGCCAGCGCCGAGTCGGCGCCCATTTCATTGCGAATGGCGCCTTCAACCTGCCGCCGAACTTCGGCCAGCGGCGGGATGCCCGCCGGATAGAGTTCGGCGATCCGGCAGACCGCATAGAATCGGTCGTTGTCTACAACCGGCGAGATATCGCCGACCTTGCCGTTAAAGGCAAACTCTTCGAGCAACTTGTCGCGGCCCATCGGTCCGAATGCGCCGCCGCGCGCAACTTTGTTTGTCCGGGCCACGCGCATCCCCAACGACTCAGCCAGAGTGTCAAACGGCATGTCGGCAAGATCATCGATGAATTGCCGGGCCTGCAGTCGCAGGTCGCCCAGAGTGCGTCCGGATGCCTCGACTTTCAACAGGATGTGACTGGCATGGACCTGGTCAGAATCATTGACTGTGCGTTTTTCCTGCAATTTAATCAGGTGGTAACCGAACCGGGTCTTCACCGGAGCGGAAACATCACCGACGGCCATCGAAAAGACGGCTGAATCAAACGGGGCCACCATCCGCTTCCGGCCAAACCAGCCGAGGTCACCGCCGGACTCGGCGGCGTTGGGTTCTTCAGAATATTGCCGGGCCAGCTCATTGAAATCCGCGCCGTCGAGCAGTTCCTGACGGATTTCGTTGAGGTCATTGAGCACAACCGAGGTATCCTCGCGCGAGGGCACTTTTGCGAAGGTTACATATTCGAGTACAACTCGATCTTCCTGGCGGTAGTCCTCCTGATGCTCGGCATAATAGGCCTCGACCTCGGCCGAATCGAGATTGCCGATTTTTTGCGCGAAGGTGATAAACGGCACTACCAGATAGCGGACTTTACGTTTGTCCTGGGCGGCCTCATACATCATTTTAACTTCCGGGTCGGTGACATGTGGCATCGAGACCACATACTCCTGCAACTTGGCCTGTTCAAGTTGCGGCCGGACCAACTGTTCGACCTTCGCCCAAAATTGACCTAACTGCGGGTCGTTCATCGCCCGCATATATTTCCCCTGGTCGAACTGCCCCTCGGTCGTAAAAGAGGGGTTGTTGCGCAGGAAATCCGGGGGGAACCGGCGCAGGTATTCAACCAATTCATTGTCCGGCAGGGACAGATCGAGTTCCGCGCGTTTCTTGCTGAAAATGATGTTCGACACGATGGTGTTGAACGCCTCGTCGCGGAGTTCTCTGGTCTTCTGTTCGGTCATTTCCTGACCGGGATTCTGTTGGTTGTATTGATAGTAGGCATTGTCCAGCATGCGCTGGTATTGTTCCGTCTTGATGTCCTGGCCGGCGGCCCGGCCGATGATGCCTTTTGCGGTCGGTTTGCTTGCCAGGTTCATGCCCCAAGCCAGAAAAATCGTGCCCAAAAACGCAAACACTACCAGCCAGATGATCGGCTTGGTACTGCGGCGCAACGCCTTCATTACCATAACTGTGCTCCCGCATTCTCCGTTGGGCGCCCGATGTTCTCGGTGGCCCGTTTTTTATCGTTATTCGGCCAAACCGACGCGGGGATAAAGGCGGCCCCTCGATCGTATTCAGCCACAATTAATAAGTATAATACCGAAATCATCAAACCCCAAAAGAAATTATCCACTTAACGAGCAGTCCGGCGCCCATACGGTCATCTCTCTATCTCCCTGGACGATTCCTCTTTAGGGTTGGACTGATCCAGTGACCGAGGGTGGAAATTGCTTCCGGGGTGACAGTTTGAGCCGTTCAGCGAACGGACGGACGGAATATTATTGACAATGGTGATCGTACGGGTCAAATAACCCTACATGAAAACTTCAACGATGATACGGAATGCCGCTGCCGCCGGCGCGATCTTCTTCGCGCTCTGCTGCGGGCAGGCCGCCGCTACGGACGGCGGGTATGTCTGGCCCCTTTCGGGAGCCAAAAAAGTGACGTCTGGTTTCTGCGGATACCGTGATGCTCATTATCATGGTGGAATCGACCTGTCCACCGACGGCCAGGTTGGCCGTAAAGTCCACGCCGCCGATTCGGGGTATGTGTTGCGGGTGTCTACGTCCTACTGGGGATACGGCAAGGCGGTATATCTGAAACTGGCCGACGGCCGGGTGGCGGTTTACGGCCATCTGTCCCGGTTCAACGATGCGATCGGGAAGTATGTCGAAACCAGGCAATATTCGCTGAAACGTTATACCACCAATCTTTTTCCGTTGCCGGACGAACTGCCGATCGGACGCGGCGAAATAATCGGACTCAGCGGCCAGTCGGGATACGGGCCGCCGCACCTGCATTTTGAAATCCGCACTGCCGATAACCGGCCGCTCAATCCACTGGCCCAGCCGATCGGTTACGACGAT
>JAJRUJ010000001.1 GCA_024277855.1 Candidatus Zixiibacteriota bacterium | reverse complement strand
CGGGGGTGACAAGAAGTGCGGGGGTGACAAGAAGTGCGGGGGTGACAAGAAGTGCGGGGGTGACAAGAAGTGCGGGGGTGACAAGAAGTGCGGGGGTGACAAGAAGTGCGGGGGTGACAAGAAGTGCGGAGGTGACAAGAAGTGCGGGGGTGACAAGAAGTGCGGAGGTGACAAGACAGAACGGGGTGACCAAGTGGGGGGTAGCGTGGCCCGAACTTCTGGTTCGGGTTTCAAGGACCGCTGAGATAATCATGCAGGGTAAGTATTACCCACATTTCGAACTGAATTTGGCAACAAGACAATGGGCACCGCAGCATTGACAGACAAGACCTACATCACCCTGGCGCGGATTGGCCGTTCCCGGGGCGTGGAAGGTGAATTCTATATCTGGCCGCTGGCTGAGGACCGCACCCGGTTCAACCGGTTAAAAAATGTTTACCTGGTTTCCGGAGATCGCCGCCAGGGCGGCATTGTCGAATCATTTGCCGAGATCTCCGGCAAAGCCGTCATTAAGATCGCCGGGATCGACTCGCCCGAGGAGGCCAGGCGCTGGGCCAACGGTTACCTGGAAATTGATGTCGCTGACCGGGTAGAACTCCCGGAGGGGCAGTATTTTCAGGATGACCTGATTGGCTTGAACGTTGTCTCAGAATTTGGTGAAATACTGGGCAAAATCGAAAAAGTGCTGGAAAACCCGGCGAACGATATCTATCTCTGCCGCATGCCCGACGGTCGGTCAGTACTCATCCCGGCGGTGGAGAACGTCATCGCCAAAATAGACATCGCCGGCGGAAAAATGATTGTCTTGCCGATGCCGGGGTTGTTTGATGACCCGGATGACGATGGTCGCAACTGAGTTGATGCCCGATGCGAATCGACATTATCACCATATTCCCCGACCTGTTCGGGCCGTTTGTCGGTGAGTCGCTGATGGGCCGGGCGATCGAGGTTGGGACCGTTGAAATTAAGGTGCATAACCTGCGTGACTGGACGGCGGACAAACATCATGTGGTGGACGACGCCCCTTTCGGCGGCGGCGGGGGGATGGTATTGATGGCCCAGCCGATTATCGATGCGGTAGAGGCGCTGGCTAAAGAGGGTGTACCGCCAAAAGTGATTATCCCCACCGCGCGTGGACCGAGATTCGACCAGCAGGCCGCCGACCGGCTGGCCAAACAGGAGCGATTACTGTTTGTTTGCGGCCACTATAAAGGAGTCGATGAACGAGTGTTTGAACTACTCGAACCGGAACGTTTTTCACTGGGCGATTATGTTCTCACCGGGGGAGAGTTGCCGACGATGGTGATGACCGATAGTATCGTCCGGCGGATTCCGGGTTTTATCGGCAATGCCGACTCGGCCGCGGACGATTCGTTCGCCGAGTTCGACCGGGAGGTCGACGCCCGGCTGTTGGGGCCGCCGGTCTACACTCGTCCCGCCGAGTATCGTGGGTTGCCGGTGCCGGAGGTCCTGATTTCGGGGCACCACGCCAACGTAAGGAAATGGCGTTCCGGCCAGGCGCTGGCCGCAACCGAAAAATTCCGACCAGACCTGTTGGCGGGGAACAATCGGCGGTCTGTCGTCGACATGGATCATGACTGAGAAAATTAATCGAATTACCGGAGGATATTGATGAGTCAGGAAATCTTGCGTGACGTCGAGAAGAAGACGTTCACCGAACAGAAAGCCAAATTCGGCCCGGGCGACACCGTGCGTGTACATGTGCGGATCAAAGAGGGCAACAAAGAACGCATCCAGGCGTTCAAAGGCGATGTGATCCAGTGTCGCGGCGCCGGCGCGGGTGCGACATTCACTGTGCGGCGGACCAACGCCGGGGTTGGTGTCGAGCGGATTTTTCCACTCCATTCACCGGTTCTGTCCAAAATCGACGTGCTCCGGCGGGGCAAAGTCCGGCGGGCCAAACTGTACTATCTGCGTGAACGGACCGGCCGCTCGGCGCGGATCAAAGAAAAAGACCGGAAGTAAACCCGATGGCCGACCGACCGGCTGCGGATGATGACCGGCGGCATTTCGAACGGATGTTTGCCGAACGCGGGTATTCCTGTGTCGCGGGGGTGGATGAGGTTGGCCGCGGCCCGTTAGCCGGGCCGGTAGTGGCCTGCGCGGTGATTCTGCCGGTCGATTTCGACGGTAGTGGAATCACCGATTCCAAACTTCTCTCACCCGCCCAGCGAATCGCGATGTACCCCCGTATTGCCGGTAGTTGTCTGGCCTGGACCATCGGCGCAGTCGACGCCGCCGAGATCGACCGGCTCAATATCCTCCGCGCCTCGTTTCTGGCCATGCGCAAGGCCATTGAAGATCTTCCGCTCACCCCCGATGCGATCATCGTTGACGGTAATCACAAAATCCCCGATATCACAATTCCACAAATGCCGGTAATCAAAGGCGACCAGAAAAGTGTTTCGGTGGCCTGTGCCTCGATTTTGGCCAAGGAAGTCCGTGACCGGATCATGGAGGAGTTCGACGGCAAGTATCCCGATTATGGTTTCGCCACCCACAAGGGCTACGCCACCGAGGCCCACCTGGCCGCGCTTGAAAAGCACGGTCCCTCGCCGATTCACCGCCGCACCTTCCGCAAAGTCCGCAATCAGGAACAGCAGCAGCTCGATTTTTGAGGAACTTTGCGATGACCAAAAAACGCGTCGAACTTGGGGAAAGAGGCGAAAAAATCGCCGCCGAATATCTGATCGGTCTGGGCTGCGCGATCCTCGAAAAACGGTATCGGGGGGGACGCAAAGAGATCGACCTGATTGCCCGCGACGGCCGGACGATTATCTTTGTCGAAGTTAAGACCGATACCACCGGCGCATTCGGGCCGCCGGAGGGCTGGGTCACCCCGCGCAAACAGGCCGCGATTGTGGAGGCGGCCAGACACTATATCCTCGACCATCCCTCGGCCGATTGCGACTACCGTTTCGATGTTGTCGGGGTAAAAATACTCGGTTCGGACAAGACGGAAATTACCCATCTGCCGGGCGCATTTGTCGCCCAAAATTAATTGAGCTGGAGTGTGTCGGCGGTCGTGTCGGATTTGCGCTTTTTCAATTCCGCCAAAATATCGTCCCAGACCTCGGCCCATTTTTCCGGTTTGGCATCATAGGCCGAAAGCATGGCAGTCACTTCCGTATAATTCGTGCCGTGGGCCGCCATTACCGAGTCACGCTGAGATTCGTATTCGGGAGTCCCGATCCCGGCCCGTTCGGCGGCAATTTCCAAATCAACATATAAAGAAACGAAGGTCTCACGATCGAGCAGACCGCTGGAGGCCTTGCTGTTACCGCCGTCACTGGAATCCGAGAGGCCCTGCCAAGCGAAATATCCGCAGAAAATAACGAGTAAACCAATAATAATCCAAAGTTTGGTCTTCATGGGTTGTTTTTCCGGGCTTGGTCGTTCATTGATAGGCAATATACGCTGTTCTGACAATATTTCAATGAGAATTCAAGCACAATTTTAATACAATTTTCCCGCTCAATGGTTCAATCTACCCGGTAGTTATCAACATGGTATAATTCCGGCCTTCCGCCCGTGGCGGATTTGGGCACCCGGAAGGGCACAATCGGCCTGCCCGCTTGTGGAGGAAAATCCCGTTTGGGTTTCGTCATAATGTCCCTTTACCTCCGTGGGGATACGGCGGGTGGGTTATGCCGTCGGACCTATGCGCCGGGGCCGCATCCACCGCTCTGCGGTAAGTTTCAGGATCTAATTTTGCTCGTTCTCCCCAAACACCAGCGCCTCAAATCGCAGGATTTTCGCCCCTGATTTCCAATCATTCGGGGCCAGGCCTGCTTTCTGGCATAGATGCTGCAAAAATGTTACGCGGTCCCAACCCCATTCGACCGGCACCTGGGGAAGAAGCAACCCGCGATTCGGCCCTTTCTCGATGATCAACCCGTCACGGCCGACGACGATATCGTCCACATCATCCACCGGCACCGGCGGCGTGAGCACCGAGATTTCCAGCTCCAACGCGGGGAGTTCATCGGTGGTCACCGGCCTAAACCGAGGATCGCGTACCGCCGCTGAAATCGCGCATCCGGCGACTGTCTCGTATAGCGGAAGCCGTCCCTCGACCTGCCCAATACAGCCGCGCAGTTGTCCGCCGCGTTTGAGCGTAACAAATGCGCCGCAGGGGACCGCCAGTTCCGGGTCGTCGTTGGAAAATTGTTTGGCCCGTCCCTCGGCCAGGTAATATTCAATACTCTCCCGCGCAATATTCAACAGCCGTTTCTTTTGCGAATCCGATAAAACCATGACATCCTCCCCCGATGAATCTTCGGAGCGTCCCTGTTTTTCGGTATCGACCAGGGCCAGCGAAACATAACCGACAACCTTGCTGGTGTCCTTGTTGAGAACCTCACCCGAATGGCCGTATTTCAGCACCCGTCCCTGATCGGCGCCGAGGGCCTTGGCCACAGTCAAAACAACCGCCGCCGGCCCGCCACCGCACATCTCGGTCTTTTCCTGCCGTAGATCGGCCAGCAATTGCCTGGGTTGCAGGTTCACCATATCATCGATACAAACATCGTCGAGTACTTTCGCCCGGGAGGCCGGTTTATAATGTGACAGATCGGTCGAGGCAATCAGCAGTGCATCGTTCTCACGCAGGATTTTGGTCAATACTTTGGCCAACATGGTGACATTCTCGGGACTTTGGTCACCTATCACCAGCGTGACCACGCTCACCCCGGGAACCGTTCGCTGCAAAAACGGGAACTGCACCTCGATATTGTGCTCGCGGTCATATGCCTCCGGGAAATAGCGGATTTTTTTCGAACGCGCGGCGATCTGTTCGGCTAATTTGTTGTTCACCGGCAACAAACCAAGCGGTGTCCGGAAAAAACCAGGTGCAAATACCGAAACTCCGTCAAAGAAGGCATAATGGCTCGGTCCGACAATCACCACTGTTTTCGGCTGCAATTGTCGCACGAGGTTATAGGTATAACCGGCGATCCGGCCGGAGTACGCGATCCCTGCGTGGGGTGTAACCAGTGCGACCACCCGTTCACCCTCCGGCAGCGTGACGGTCGCCTGATCGATATACCCGTCGATTTCCTGCGCCAGCGTTGCTGAATCAGCCGGATAAAACTTTCCTGCCACTACCGGGTTTTTCACCGGTAAATCGAGTTGGTCGGCCTGACCGTGCGCCGATCCTGCCCCGAAGATGGAAAGGACGATCAGAAGCGGGGCCAACACCATACTCAACCGGTGGGGATTTGCCGGGGAACATGTCTCCTTTTTCATATTTCTTTCCCCCAAATTTATGTTATTGGGTATCCAATAATATATACTATATAATACCCGTAGGCGGAACATCCGCCGACAGAAAATTGTAGCATAGACAGCATGTCGGGTATGACTGAAAAATCGAAAGTAGTCCATCTCCGCTCAGCCAAAGCGGTCAACTCGGGGGGAAAGATCGACCCGGATGCTGTTACCGCACTGCTTTCGACCGCCCTACGAGTTTTTACCGGCGCGACAGACCGGCCGGTTGGCATCAAAGACGCGTCTGTCGGCTTGAACACCATTGTCAAAGCCAAAGGTAATGTCGGAATCAAAGTTAATTGTCTGGCCCGACGCGTGGTGATCAGCCAGCCCGCGTTGACCGGGGCGTTGGTCGGGTTGCTGGCGAAAGCGGAGGTGGCTCCGGAGAACGTCGTTATCTGGGAACGCACGACCGATGAGTTGCGGCAGGCGGGGTATACCCCGAACATGTATAAAAAAGGTGTCCGCTGTTACGGCACCGACGCCGAGGGCGTCGGGTATTCGTCCGAACTTTACCCCATCGGCTCCATGGGTTCACTGGTTTCCAATATCCTGCTGGGGGTCGATCTGAATATCAACCTGCCGGTACTTAAAGACCACAGTCTGGCCGGGTTGGCGGGAGGGATGAAAAATAATTACGGTGCGATCCACAATCCGAACAAATATCACGGCAATCACTGCAATCCGTATGTTGCCGAAATCTGCGCCCTCCCGGCCATCCGTGAAAAAAACCGGCTGACGATCATCGACTGCCTCAACGTCCAGTATCACGGCGGCCCGGCGTATAATCCGAGTTTTGTCCACCATCATGGCGGGTTGCTGGTCGGAACCGACCCGGTAGCGGTCGATACTGTCGCGCTCTCGATCCTGGAAAAAATCCGCGCCGAACACAAAATGAAACCGCTCAAGCGCGAACAGCGTTACCCGGAATGGCTGGCGGTTGCCGATAAGGAATATTCCCTGGGCCACAACACATGGGACAAAATCGAATTGATCGAAAAAGAAATCTGAACCTCGGGCCAACCTTCTCGCGGCGGGAATTTTGCCGGCTGACCGGGACCGCCGGCGCGCTGACGGCGACCGGCGGATTGGGTTGGGCGGCCGAGGCGCTGGCCGGGGTCGGCAATGCGCTGACTCTCCGACCGGCGCAAAAACTCTCGTCTGTCGAGGCCCGTTACTACGAAAAACTCGAGGACAACGAGATTGTCTGCAAAATTTGCCCGCACGAATGCAAGGTCGGTGACCTTGAACGCGGCCTGTGTGGTACCCGGGAAAACCGGGGCGGCGCCTACCATACACTCGTGTACGGTCTGCCTTGCGCGGTACATGTCGACCCGATCGAAAAAAAACCGCTGTTTCATTTTCTCCCCGGACAGGATGCGTTCTCGCTGGCAACCGCGGGTTGCAATGTCAATTGCAAGTTCTGCCAGAATTGGGATATCTCGCAGTTCCGGCCCGAACAGACCCGAAATTTCGACCTGCCCCCGCAGGGTGTTGTTGCCGCCGCGCAGGCCGCGGCCGCGCCGATTATTGCCTATACCTACTCCGAGCCGATTATCTTTTATGAATATATGTTCGATACCGCCCGACTTGGCCGCAAGCGCGGGTTGCGCAGTGTGATGATCACGGGTGGCTATATCAATCCCGAACCGTTAGTCGAACTTTGCGGGACGCTCGATGCGATCAAAGTCGACCTCAAATCGTTTTCCGAGGATTTCTATCGCGATGTCGTGCACGGCGAACTTAAACCAGTGCT
>JAJRUJ010000111.1 GCA_024277855.1 Candidatus Zixiibacteriota bacterium | reverse complement strand
TGCGCCCCGGACAGCGCCTCGAGCGCAACACGCGCTTTGAATTCAGCGGAAAAGTTACGTCGTTTTCTCATCTTCTACATCCTCTCAAAAACGTCTCAATTCCACCTTAACGAACTGTCCGAAATTCCGCAACCACCTCTGGAAACCACCTTATGACCGTGCGATAAACCAAGCAACACTAGTTCTCGAGGACTGTATCCGAACCAAAGCCAAACCGACGAAGCGACTCGTTGGGGAAAACCTCGTCGGATTCGCATTTAATGCCGAACTTAGTCGAACAGTTTTAAAAATTAGCAACAACGATGATGAACAGAGAGGTTACACCGACATTTTGCGCGGGATTGTTCCCGCTTTCAGAAATCGTACTCACCATCATGTGATTGATAACATTAGCCGAGAGGACGCTATCCGCGTGTGTGGGTTTATAGACGTTCTTGTTCGCCTTGTGCAGCTGTCAGTTAAAGTCCGCTAGTAATTGCCATTTGCGTCGACGAATAGCCAATCTCTCGTGTGGTTTTCCGAACCGACTACTTCTCACACTCACACGAACAGCCACAACCATTAGATTTCTTGCGGGAGAAATATTTTTTGCGGTAATGGTTCAGAATAAAAAACAGCAGAATCGCCCCGGAGGAAAATCCCAGCCACACCGGCAGAGTATGTTCTCCCGGAACAAACGACCCCGTAAAATCAAAATTATACATCGCAGCGAGCGCGTCGACCCCGACTGCGATCAGTAAACTGCAAACAATAATCGACCCGAGATAAATCACCGCCGATTTTTTACCCAGCTCGCGCGAGACAATCATCATCGTCGCCAGATTCGTCGCCGGTCCAACCATCAACAAAACCAGGGCCGCGCCGGGGGAGACCCCTTTAAGCATGAGGGCCGCGGCAATCGGTGTCGAACCGGAGGCGCAGATATATAGCGGCAGGCCGATCACCAGCATCAACAGCATTGTCACCCAATCCGGCCCCAGGTAGTCGGCAAAAAAACCCTCCGGCACGAAAGCCATAATCAGCCCGGAAAGAACAATTCCCAATAAAATCCAGCCCCCGATATCGCCGAGCAGTTCGACAAAGACATATTTCATCGATGCTTTCGTACGCTGCAAATACGAATGCCCGCCCGCGCAATTATCCGAACCGCAGACCGAACACGGCTCGGCCTGATCGAGTGTCTTCTGATCGTCGCCGTTGTCCACCGCGTTTGCCAAAAGCCCCGCTGTTGCCGAGGTAATCAGTGCGGCGACCGGCCGGACGATGGCCATGAACGTCCCCAGGAGGCCGTAGGTCAGCATAATCGATTCAAACCCGGCCGTCTTTGCCACGTGAGGCCAACGCCGCCGGAATTACATCGCAGGGGCAGAGCGGAAGGGGAAAGCCCATCAATTCCGGGTCAGGATGGTCTGGTAGTCGTTGAAAATGACCCGCTTCGGTTTTATCGGGAGGGGCGGTGTGGTGAAAGTTGTTACCGTCTCCGTGATTTCCTGGACAAAAGTTGATCTCTGGCCACCACCGAAATCAAGCGTAATCGGCAAGAACAACCGGAACGGCTTACTGACTTCCGATTGCTCGATCCGCCCCGTCACAAGATAATGGCCATCCTCTGTCTCCGTAATTTTCTTTTTATATTTCAGCCGGGGGATTTCGGTGCCGTAGACCCACTGGTCGAAAAACCAGTTCATCGACCCGCCCAGTTGGCTCTCCAGCGTTCGCTGAAAATCTTCGGTCGAGGCGCTCCTGTCGCGATAAGTTCGCACAAACGCGCGCATCACTTCGCAGAATTTCTCGTCCGAGCCGGTTTTGAAATTACGGAGCATCATCCGCAGCATATGTAGCACGTAGGCGCCCTTGTTGTAAACCAGCGCCGAATATGACGCCGGGGAGTCGTAAGAGCTGCAACGGCGGCCCATCCAGATCGGTGCAACTTCGGGGCCGTCATGCCAGCTCCTGCGGCCGCCGCGTTGGAGGATCGTCCGGCGCCATCGTTTGAGGATTTCCCGCATTTCCTTGCCCCAGCCATACTTTTCTTCGACATAGAGGGCGCCGGAGTATTCGGCAAACCCTTCGGAAAGCCACTGGTCATGATAGGTTTTCCAGCCGACCAGATGTCCCCACCATTGATGCGCGACCTCGTGAGCGCGGAACAACTCGGTCGATCCCTCACGTTCCTGCTGAAACGACGACCAGGCGAGGTGTAAGAGCTGGGGGAAACCCTGCCCGTGACTACCGGGGATTTCGGTAGCCGCCAGGTGGTCGAAAGGCAGTGGACCGAAACAGTCGGTGAACAGGCCAATCGCCCCCATTATGTCATGCCCGACTTTTTCTTTCATGTCCTTGCTGAGCATGTCGCCGGTATGGTTTTTCCCCCGGTAAATCGTCACCTCGGGCAGTCCCGGTTCATCGGGCATCGTCAAATCCTCAAAATGGCCATAATTGAACGAGACATACTTAACCGGATAATCCATCCGCCAACTCGCGTGTTTGCGGTCGCTGTCGGTGGTTTCACTGAGCTTCTCGCCGACAGAGATCAACTCGTATGACGATGAATAGTCGTAATTCAGCTCATAGGTTGTGCGCGATTGCCAATCGGAAGTCGGGTACCAGCGGGTAGTCTCATTGATCACAAAATCGCCCCAGGGGAGGAGGTAGAGCAGGTATTTTCCCTGATAGGAAAAAGCGATCCTGATTTCCTCATTTACCGGCAGCGGCTTGGCCCAGAAGACATCCAGCACGCCGTGGCGGCCGAATGTCGGATATCCCGGATCAGAGAATACATAAAACGCCGGTTGTCGGGCGCAGACCACCGAGTCGATATCGAGATAGGCCGCAAGGGTAAACCGCGCCGCGCGCAATTGGGTCCGGCGGGGGACAAAAGTCAACTCGGCGGTGATTGCGGTATGGGAGGGTTCATTGATTGTCGTGTTCAGTCGGTAATGACGCGATTCGAGCGGCCGGTTGTCCACTTGAGCCGTCTGCCCGTTCGCGCGAGCAAGGTCGGCCGGAAGCGGCCAGGAACAGGCCAGATCGAGATCATGCAATTTGCTGCCGGAAGGACGGTAGAACAACTTGACTGCCTCATCTTCCAGCGGCTCGATCAGATAATGATAGCGGGTGTCGTCCTCCGGGTCGATTGCCGCATAGAAAAAGCTACTGGTCGAATCGTTGTATAACTCGATTAATAGCCGGCTGCCCATCGCATAATTCAATTCGTCCGCGATCCACTTGGCGTACTTATTCGGCGGACGGTCGCCTCGCTTGATCTCCGTCACACTCTTTGCCGTCGTTTTGGCCTGCAGTTCAGCACAGGTGTTGTCGGTAAAACGAAAATATAATTCGCTGACCAGGCAAGTCCGCACGGTATCGCCGGTAAAACGAGCCAACTGCTGTTTCTCCAGCCGGGTCGGCGGCGTCAGTTCAAAGGTTACCTGTCCGGAAAACAGCATACCGGTCACGCGGCCCCGCACCGGTGCAAAAAAAGTGAGTGTGCCCGCCTCGAAAACGAAACAGGCGGCATCGCGCTGCAGAGTGATCGGTTTTTCGATTTGCCTGACTTGTTGCGGGTCGAGCGTCGGACGATACAACGAGTCGAGTTGCGCTTTTAATAGTGGCGGTAGATTGTCCGACGATCCCGCCCGGACATCCGAGAGAAAAATTGTGTTGAGTAAGAGTACCGCAAACACCGCGCCGATAATCCCGCGAGACACACAGGTCGTTTTCCTGCTTCGTCGTGGCCGGAGTTGCATTCCTGGTCCTTTCGTCTTTATTGCCTTGTTTCTTTAGTAACGCCGACTGACGACAATATTCCAATAAAAAACGGCGTCCGAAGACGCCGTTTTTACCTGCTTATCTATAGCTCAATTTTCGGAATAGCCCTCCGGCGGGTCGCCGCCCTTATAGACATAATTGACCAGGAAAACCACGTCGACCGGATTACAATACGGATCGGCGTTGATATATTGCGCTCCTTCAATCAGCGGCGGGGCGCCGTTTTTATAGACAAAATTGACCAACAACACGACGTCGACCGGGTTGATGTTTCCATCGTTGTTCATATCGCCATACAACACGTCACCGACGACGGTGACGGTTTTTATCATCGAATACGGCCCGGTCTGGTTTTCGGCATCAGTCGCCCGCACAGTGTAAAAATAGTCGCCGGCCGCCAGCCCCTCCCGTGAGAAAGTCGAATCAGTATGGTCCTCGGCGAGCATCACCGACGAGTTGAACCAGCCGATCGGGTCGATTGAATCGATATAAAACCCGAATCCATAGGTGTTCGCATCGGTGACATACGACACCCGCAAGTAGACATACTCCCCGGCATAAGCCGAAAGATCAAACACGCCCTCGACCCAGCTCGATGATGCGCCGGTGATCCCGTTACCCCGGTTGTTGCCGTGAGGGTCGGTAGTCGTGGTCAGGTTGCCCGCCAGGGTGACAAATCCGGACTCGCTGTTGGTCGAGACCTCGAGGTAAGCATAATCCCAGTCGGTTTCGATATCATACAGACACCAGAAACGCAATGTGTCGCCGTCGGCGACCTTCAAGGGATCCGCGGTGGTCATTGTGTGGTTCAAGCCATCGCCGGTTCCGGAATAGAAACCGGCGGCGCCGTCATGATACACACCGGTATGGACAAAAAAACCGTCCATTGTCCAGTGCCCGTCGCCGGTCTCGGCGCCATCGAAGCCAACCTGCGGGTCGATCAACTCCCGAATGTCGAACGAAACGACCTCGTTCAGATTGTCCGGCTGGTACCAGTCGAAATCGAAAAAGCCGGTCTCGACCGTGTCATAGGCCGACCACTCCGGGGACAACGGCGCAGTTTGTAACTCCGGTGCGTCGCAGATTTCAATCAGATACAAATTCGGTTCAATATTCTCGTTGACCAACGCGGGAATCCGTTCGACCGGCGGCCAGAATCCGTCGCCGCTCCCACCGACTTCAAAGGTGAAGCTGTAGATTTTCGGTTTGGCGGTCTGTTCGCCGTAGATCCAATCGTCGGCGTCGCCGTTGGTTGGATAGAGCTCCCAGCCAACGGTGGGGTGGTATCCGTTCCAGGTGGCGATCGAATCGCCCAGCGCGCGGAAGATTGGTTCGTCCGGGCTGTAGACATCATAGTCGTAACCGAACGGCCAGAGGATCAGATTCGAGTACGAATGATAGTTGACATTGACGGTGAAATTGCGACTCTCGATGAAAGCGATCAAGTTTTGCACTTCCGGTTCGGAGGCGGCCGACGTGCCGCGATAGGTTTCGTCAGCGGTGTTGGGAGACGAACCGATGTTATTGTACCCCCAAAGATATGGCCAGTTACGATTGAGGTCGACTCCGGTCGTCCCGTCACCGTTATCGCGCTTGTTTTTGCGCCACATCCCGCCGCCGTTGGGTTGGAGGAATTCATTGTAGGCATACCCGTCGGCGTTCACACAGGGCATGAAATAGATCTCACGCGTGTCGACCAACTCGGTGATGTGCGGATCGACACCGTACCCGGAAATCAGAGTGCGCATGGTTTCGATCAGGACCAGCGGCGTAATCACCTCACGAGCGTGGATTGCCGAATTGAAAAAGATTTCCGGTTCGTCCTCGTCGACGTTAGGATTGTCCGAAATTTTAAGCACCCACATCTCCCGGCCTTCCAGCGTCTGGCCGATCGAAAATTTTTCGGTGGTGATTGCGGGATTCAGATTATGCAGGGTGTCGAGAGCCAGGACGATTTCATCAAAGGTGCGATAGCCGCCCATATCGGTCGGGGCCAGCCGTGCCTGATTAAACTCGACCAGGTCGGGGATTTCAACAACGATATCAAACCCGCGTGATCTCAACTCGTTTAGTTCCTGATCGTCGGTGATGAATTTCAGCGACTTGCCGAATTCGAAAGCGATGACATCAAGATGCTCGGCGTAGGCTGTTTGCATTTCGGCGGCGTCGGCAAATCGCCAGATCGCCTGGATCTTATGGGCGCGGGCCCGCTCAAGTTCAGTGTCATACGCCAGTGCGGTCACCGAGACAGCGATGATCACCAGCATACTGATAACGGCGACTCTTCTAAAACCACCCAACGACATACGACCTCCTCCACCCTGTTTTGTTAACGATTATTCTTTTTGAACCTGCCGCCGGTTTTTTCCTGTGCGCAAGTCGATCAACCGGCATCCAGAGGTATTTGCCCCCTGCGGTGTTACTTGCATATAATAACCTAAAATGCCTATTCGGCAAGAGGTTTTGCAGTTGAAATGTCGGCAATTC
>JAJRUJ010000110.1 GCA_024277855.1 Candidatus Zixiibacteriota bacterium | reverse complement strand
CGAACGCTCTTGTCCATCGCGAAAACATGGCCGGTGTCGCGCTGTTGTTCGGCAATCGCACAGGCCTTGCCGCCGGGCGCGGCGAATAAGTCGGCGATCGATTCTTTCGGCTGCGGATCAAGCAGTTTGACCACCAAACCAGCCGCGGGATTCTGGATACTGCCATAGCCCGAACGTAAAAGGGCCGACTCAGCCGACGGTCCCTCTTTGCCGCGCCAGCGATAATAACCCGGTACCGGTTCGAACGGCTCGAATTCGATATTTTCCCGTCGCGCCCGTTCAAGCAGATCGCGCTCACCGCCCATCAGCGGATTGGCCCGGAAGAAAAATTCCGGTTCGCGATTGCCCCAAAGACAGAACGATTCGGCCTGCTCTTCATCGCTCAGCGTGAGAAACAAATCGATCAGCCAGCCCGGATATGAGTGCCAGGCGCCGAGGAATTTTTTGAGGTTTTTTTCTCGGGACGGGAATTGGACCGGCCCGCCGCGTCCATCCTGGAACTTGCGCAAAACCGCATTGACCAGTGAGGCGGTGCCCTGATGGCCGACCAACCGCGCGGCTTTCACTGTCTCATTTACCGCCGCATATGGCGGGATTTTATCGGATACCGAAAGTTGAAACAGCCCCACCCGCAACGTGGAGAGAATGTTTTTGGGCAGTGTCTCGAATTTTCCCTGGAGGAAATGGCGGGCGATATGGTCTAGACGGCGTTTGTATTTAATCGTACCGGCCGCCAGATGGTAGGTCAGCCGCCGGTCGATCGGTGAGAGTTGAATAAATCCCTCGTGGGTTGGCAACAACTCGCTAAAAAGGATACCGTCGTCGAGGACCCGCTCGACTACCTGGGCGGCGATTGCGCGCGGCGAGTCCGGCGTAGACGGTTTTCGGGCTTCGTCCGGTTGCGGTCGTAGCCGTGGGGGAGGGGCATCGCCCGGCGGGACACGGCGTGATCTTTTGCGCTGGTCGTTCATGAGACGATTATTCCCGGGTCGCACATCCACCCCAAAGCAAGTTTGGGATGGCCACACAAAAGTGTGATGCCATCCTATTTTTTCATCGGGATTTTCACGCCGGCTTTGGCCGCGAAATCGATCGCTTTATCATACCCGGCATCGGCATGCCGCGCGACCCCGATCCCCGGGTCGTTGGTCAATACCCGGTTAAGCCGGACAGCCATCTCCGCGGTACCGTCGGCGACAATCACCTGCCCGGCGTGGATCGAAAAACCGATCCCCACACCGCCGCCGTGATGCACCGACACCCAGGACGCCCCCGAGGCGGTATTTAACAACGCATTGAGAATCGGCCAGTCGGCAATGGCGTCCGAGCCGTCTTTCATCGACTCGGTTTCCCGGTAGGGCGAGGCCACCGAGCCGCAATCGAGGTGGTCGCGACCGATCACAATCGGCACGGAAATTTTGCCGGAAGCTACCAGGTCGTTGATAATCTCGGCAAACTTCGCGCGGCCGCCATACCCCAGCCAGCAGATACGCGACGGCAGTCCCTGGAAAGCGACTTTTTCATGCGCCATTTTAATCCAGCGGCAAAGACCCTCATCGTCGGCGAACTCCCTGAGGATGACCTCGTCGGTAATGTGGATGTCTTTCGGATCGCCGGAAAGTGCCGCCCAGCGGAAAGGGCCTTTCCCTTCGCAAAACAGCGGCCGGATATATGCCGGAACAAACCCCGGAAAATCGAAGGCATTGGCCACGCCGGCTTTTTGTGCCTGCCCGCGCAGGTTGTTGCCGTAATCGAAAGTCACTGCGCCTTTAGCCTGCAAATCGAGCATCGCCTGACAATGTTTGGCCATTGAATCGTAAGCGCGTTTGATGTATTCGTCGGGCTTGTCCTTGCGCAGCCGGGCGGCTTCCTCGAGCGACAGGCCTGCCGGAATATATCCGTTAAGTTCGTCGTGGGCTGAAGTCTGGTCGGTGAGCACATCGGGGATTTCGCCGCGCTGCAGGATTTCGGGCAGTACCTCGGCACAGTTGCCGACCAGCCCGACCGAGAGTGGTTGTTTTGCCGCGACGGCGTCTTTGACCAATTTGAGCGCCTCGTCGATGTTGTCGGTCATCTTGTCGCAGTATTTGGTGTCGATGCGGCGTTGGATGCGTGCCGGATCAACTTCGACACAAAGTATCACCCCGTTGTTGAACGTCACCGACAGCGGCTGCGCGCCGCCCATCCCGCCCATCCCGCCTGTGAGCACCCAGCGGCCGGTGAGGTCGGAGTTAAAGTGTTTCCGGGCCAGGGACGCGAATGTCTCATACGTTCCCTGCAGGATGCCCTGCGTGCCGATATAAATCCACGAGCCGGCGGTCATCTGGCCAAACATAGTCAGGCCGAGGGCTTCAAGGCGGCGGAACTCACTGGAGGTTCCCCAGTGCGGGACGAGGTTGGCGTTGGCAATCAGGACACGCGGCGCATACTCGTGTGTTTTGAACACGCCGACCGGTTTGCCCGACTGCACCAACAACGTTTCATCGTTTTCGAGTTCTTTGAGCGAACGGACTATCGCGTGATAGCAGTCCCAGTTGCGCGCGGCTTTGCCTGTGCCGCCATAGACCACCAACTCGCGCGGGTTTTCCCCGACGGCCTCGTCGAGGTTGTTTGACAGCATGCGCAGGGCTGCTTCCTGTGCCCAGCCCTTGCAGGAAAGCGTATTGCCGTGTGCGGCTTTTATCGGTGTATAACTCATCATTCCTCCTCGATGTTATTCGTGGTACATACCTCAAAAGGCACAGGTGAGGACATACACCACGCACCAAACATAAATGGTACGGCGGGGGTACAAGCGGGTCAATGGGTTTTGGGGACGGGAGTTGGGGCTAATGACGGCGGGTTGACCAGTTTCATGATTCCCTGCTAGGTCTTCAGGGTATGTTGGCAGAACGCCACCGCTTGTCATTCCTACGAAAACAGGAATCCCGTTTGCCTTTTATTCGGTTATCCGGTAACATCATGTGGAATGCAGCGATACCGAGTATACGCCGCGAAAAAGCGGAGCATCATGAAAAGAGAGGAGTCTTTGCATGCATACATTATCAAATGAAATGATCGCGCAAGCACTCGATCAGATGCCAGATCCGAGCGTGGCTGTCGCCGAACTCTTTGACCGAGCCAAGACAAAAAGCGAGGAGAATTTCCAACTCTCGATTTTTGATATAGAGATATATCACGATGAGAGTGAGGCAAAGGGGAAGCCAATGCCACTTCTTGGTAATTCTCGAGATTGGGTCGTAATGCAAGTGGGAAGATTGCTTACCTCTTTGACGGACATACCGGAAGAGGCTGAGGAAGAGGAAAGAGTTACTTACTTATTGATGCAACTGTCATGCTACTCTCAGCTCTGGGAGTGCATAGGATTTCAGCGGCTCATTTACTCTCTTGTCCGTACCGCAAATAGCAAAGATTATGATCCGAATCTTTTGATTGACCATGATCCCGGGACATTCAAGATTCTCGAATCAATAATGACCGAGGCAACCGAGGCCAGTCTTAGTTTTGTCGATTTGTTGGCAGCGGTATATCATAGCCTTATTCGGAATTCATTTGCACACAGTGATTTCATGATAACAGGAAAGGCCATCTCAACTGCACCGGATTTGGTCAAAGGGAAGAAGACATTCTATATTAGTTCAGAGACTTGGAATAGACTCTACAAAGCGGTCGTCCAGCTGGCCAACACAATCTACAAAATGAAATATGACGCGAGATCGGAATTGGCCAAACAATCTGGTTTTACATATACCATAAATGGTTTCGATGGACCAATCACGATTTTCAGACATGCAAACGGACGGTGGCTGTTTCAGCACTGATGTCGTGCAAGTTGATTAGCCGGGTGGCCCTCGCCACCACGGCGGGCAGGCCTTTGGATGGGTTTCTCTTACACCCTGATTCTCGCCGGGTAGCAGATGGCAGGCATCCGGCCTACTTCAATCCATCGCGCTCATAAACCCTGACCGCTGGGCTTTCTACGAAAGTCCTTTTGGTCAGGGCCACATACGCTGGATTTATTCAATCTCGCCATTGGCGTTGACTTTGACGATATACACGTCGGCCGAACCGGCCCCCATCGATTTGGTCCAGCCGGTCACGATATAGCCCCCCGCCGGAGTCAGGGCGACCGAACTTCCCCGGTCATCATTTGCCCCGCCGAATGTTTTTTCCCAAACGAGATTGCCTGACTCGTCGGTCTTGACCAGGTAAACATCATCGCCGCCGGCACCGAATGATTTCGTCTGGCCGCAGACAATGTAGCCACCGTCCGGCGCCCGCGCCACCGACCAGCCGTAATCGTCATCTGCGCCGCCGAGAGTTTTTGCCCAGCTCGAATCGCCGTCGGCGGTGGTTTTGAGCAGGTAAAGATCGTTGAACCCGGCGCCCGATGAGGATGTCGTCCCGGCGATAATAAAGCCGCCGTCGTCGGTGCGTGCGATATCATACCCGGCGTCGGTGTTTTCACCACCAAAACTTTTCGCCCAGAGAGAGTCGCCGTCGCTGTCCACTCTCAGTATCCAGAGGTCGCGTGTCGCCGCGGAGCGGGCATCGGTATATCCGGCAACCGCAAAACCGCCGTCGGCTGTTGACACGATGCTGTAGGCGATCTGGTTCCCCGACTCTCCGCCATAGGGTTTTTCCCAAACGGTATTGCCCGCCTGGTCGACCCGCACGAGATAAGCGTCATAAGTCAGCCCGTTACGTCGATACCCGGCCAGCACTACCGAGCCATCATCAGCGGCGGTCATCCCGAATCCCTCGGCAAGAACATCGCCGCCATACTCTCGATGCCATTGCTGGTTGCCTGCCGCATCGGTTGAGATCAGATGCATGTTACCGAAGACCGTCCCATATGATCGTGTGACGCCGACTGTCGTAAAGCCGCCATTAGTCTCAACAATATCCCAGCCATAATCATAGCCGTCGCCGCCAATTGCATTTTCCCAGATGACATCGCCGCTCTCATCGATTTTCAGCAGATAAAAATCTTCCTCACCGCTGTCGGTATCGCGAGTCCAGCCGGTGATCACATACCCACCATTGATAGAAATGATTTTTTTGGCTCCGTCGGAGGACGATGAGCCATAGGCCCGCTCCCAGGTGGCGGCCGGGTCGGGGAGGGTCGTGGTTGAATCGATATTTGACAGCGCCGAATTGTTGCCTGCCTCGTCGATTGTTTTCAAACCGAAATAATAAGTTGTCGCAGGGGAGAGGCCGTCAATAGTATAGCTTTCCGTTTCGCCCGCCGAAGCCGGCGCCGGTTCGCCGTCGACTACCGTCGCATTGTCCCAGTTCTCCTCGGTAATCGATAATTCTGAATGGCGGAAATCATATTCTGTTGCCCGGCCGATCGAGCCGTCGTCCCCGGGGGCGGTCCAGGTGAAACTAACCGATCCATCGGAGGTTACCGTAATCGCCAGGTCGTTTACCGCTGCGGGCGGGGTGGTGTCCGCGGGATTATTCGGTTTATCCTGACCACAGGATACGAGCATTGCGGTCATTATTGTCAGTCCGGCAATCGCTACTACTGTTAATCTCATCATCGTATCTCCCGGCCTCACGTGTCATATTCCAAGAAACGCTGACCTGCTGCCAATGGCAACAAACTCTGCTTTCCGGTCTCGCAATATCGCATCAACCCTGATTGTATGATATTGTAATATATTAAATAACAATAGATAAAGAGCGTATAGATAAAGCGACAAATTATATGTGGAGAAGTGTCCAAATATTCGACAAAATGTGATTCCTTAAGCTTTATTGAGGTATTGAGTTATGCAGACAATGACAACAATCCGGTAAATTCCTGTTAAATATGTAGACAATTCCTGGCCTTTTCCGGGAGCCGAGAACCTGGATTACAGAGGGCGTCGGCCCCTAATCCGTTGGCAGATAGGCAATATATAGTCTTGGCATGGGCCTTGCTAATTCAGGAACAGGATAGAGGTTTTCAGGGTTTTCACCGGAAGTGACAAGAGGTAATTACATGAAGAAGATGCTACTGACAGTATGCTTGGTATTGGCACTGACGGTTCCGGCCAATGCGCAGTTAATGTCTTTCACCGGGATGCTATCGACTGCTGACGGTGGTGTGCAGGGTACTGGTGATTGGGCCGGTAATTTTAGGATTGCCTGGACCATTGACGAACAACTTGACGGGAACTGGAAATATGTTTATCAGCTTACTGCGGCCAGCGGTCTCCCATTCGGCACCGACCAGGAACCGGGCAACGCGGTCAGCCATGTTATTTTCGATATTTCCGATAACGCAACCCGCGAACACTTTTTTAATTTTGATGGTACTGATGTCGAGTTCGGCTCATGGGATACCGACTCGTTGTTCAGCGCGAATACACTGAAACTCGATTATGGCGACGATGCTCAACTCGAGTGGAGTTTTTTCTCGACTAAAGCGCCGACCTGGGGTGATTTCTTTGCCAAAGGCGGCCTGGGTCATGTCACCGATATTGAGAATACAGCCTGGAATGCCGGGTACAACCTCGCCGATCCGCTGGCGGTTGCACCAACCAACGGCTCGTACTTAAACAAGATCCTACGACCCGACACCTATGACACACCGGTTCCCGAGCCGGGCACCCTGAGTCTGCTTGGACTGGGGTTGATCGGTATCGGCACCGGAGTGCGCCGACGGCGCAGACGGTCGTGATTGATTTTCTCTGGAACTCTCAAGCCCCCGATTTCCGGGGGCTTTTTTTTGTGCAGATTAATTCCTCGCCGCGCGCGGGTTCATCCGGAGCGGCCGCGGTTTGTGATCGGGGTTTATATCAAGCCCTTGTTGATTTATTTTTTGTCCCTGCGGTGGATGAGGATATATTCTCGGGCAGTCTTGCCGATCTCGGCGGCAATCTCAGCGGAGAGATGGACTTGTTTAAGCATATCGGGGTCGGCATCGGCACTGCGGGCATAGGTTGCCTCGATAACCGCCAAATCGGCGTCGGCAACCAGTTCGCGCAGGGCAGGGCAGTCGCCCGTGTCGCCGGAGACTGCAATTGTCTCTCCCGCGCTCGTGATACGATAGCCGAAAGCCGGGAGTCGGCCGAGGATGCCTTTGCCGGCAATGCCGCCATGATGCGTGACGGCATACGGCGTGATTTCCATTCCCGCGAGATTGATTTTTACACCGGGTTGCGACGGACAATGTCTGATCACAAACGGTGTAGTTGTGCCGTAGGAGGCGAGGAAACCGTTGATAGTTTCTTCGACCTCGGAGCAGCCGTCGGGGTAGTAGATCGGCAGATCGTCTTTGCGGCCGATCATGCGCAGAAACCCGAGCAGCGAATGCAATCCGCCCATGTGGTCGAAATGGCCGTGGGTGAACAGCAGACCGGCGAGTCGTTCGCGCGGGAGATCGTGATAGAGCACATCGCGCAGCGTACCGTCGCCGGTGTCGCAGAGGATTGCACCCGTGGGTGAGGCGAGCCACAATTGCTGAGCCACCCCTGCCTCGGTGTGGAGGATGTGCAGCGTGAGTTGTTTCCCTCGCCAGGTGCGCAAAAATATTTTCCCGTCTGCCCCCGGACGTCCGAAGTAAAGATATTTAATTTGTGTATTGAGGAACAGGGGATTTCTTCTATCGTGTTATTCGCGACACCGGTAGTTTGCCTGCCGGTGAGCACCCTGCAGGGCACAGGCGGGAATAACATGATTACTGACAACGACTATCCCACAGCAGGAGCAGTCTGCAAATTCCCCTGCCTGTGCCCGCAGGGTCTGGGCCGGCATCGCGTCGCTTACTCCCCATCTTTTTATTTGACTTACCGGGGCTTCGGCGTATTTTTCGAAACTGATTGTGAAAGGATGGGAATGCTTTCGACAGAATTGACAACCTTGCTGGTGACGGCCGCGTCGATTGGATTTATCCATACAATTCTTGGACCGGACCACTATCTTCCCTTTATCGGGATGGCGCAGGCGCGTGGTTGGAGCATGACCCGCGCGCTGGTCATCACCGTTCTTTGCGGTATTGGCCACGTGGGCAGTTCAGTTTTGCTCGGGTTGCTTGGTGTTGCCTTCGGCACCGCTGTGACCAGTCTGGAAGCAATCGAGGCGATTCGCGGCGATCTGGCCGCCTGGGCCTTGATTGCCTTCGGTTTGGTCTATCTGGTTTGGGGGTTGCGCCGCGCGGCCAAAAATATTCCGCATCATCATCTTCCCGACGGGAGCCACGCCGAGTCTGCTCACGGTCACCAACCTCGAACGAAGAAAACAATTACCCCGTGGGTTTTGTTCACTATTTTCGTCCTCGGCCCGTGCGAACCGTTAATTCCGCTATTGATGTATCCGGCCGCGCAACACAGCACCAGCGGGATGTTGATGGTAACGGGGGTCTTTGCCGTGACGACCATCGGCACGATGACGATTACGGTTGCATTGTTGGTGCGGGGTCTCAAAGCCGCTCCGTTGCAGCACCTCGAACGCTATTCCCACGCGCTGGCTGGGTTGGTGCTGGCGCTCTGTGGGGCGGCAATCCAATTCGGATTATAGAGCAAGTGTAATACGCAAGTCTGCCTGACCGGTATTACAATAACAGTCGTTCGCGGATACGCGAATAACATGGTGGGGAACCTCGCCGGGCTTGGAGGTTACAAATGATAAACTGGTTTACATTACCGGTAATTCACATCAACCGTCCATCGGGGAGGTACGGGTTATGCTTCAACGCACAATCATCACAATCATAGCGCTGTGTTGTCTGGGTGCCGGCGCAACCGCCGGCGAGCGGGCAAATTCATTAACCGACGGTGCCTGGGCATTGCAGTTCGAGATTAACGACAATTTTGATTTGCGCTCATTCGAGGGCTCGACGATTTCAATCAAGAAACACACCGCCGACAATGCCGCCTGGCGGCTGGGACTCGATCTTTCTTTCAAGACGGAAAACGAAGATCGCAACTTTTGGGACGACGGCGAACCGCGCGGGAATCAATACGAATATGACACCGATCTTGTGTCGTTCCAGACCACGTTGCACAAGCTTAGATATGTCAATCCGGACGCGGCGGTGAATTTCTTCTGGGGTCTCGGACCGACTATCGGGTACTCGCATTCAAAAAACACTCAACATATAGTCTCAGCGACCAGCGATATTTCGTCCGACCGATCGAACACGATAAATTCTTTTAACGCGGGCGTGAGTGCGGTGATCGGAGTCGAATGGTTCGCCACCGAGTCGATCAGTATACTTGCCGAGTATGGCTCGCGCCTGATATATTCCTCGGATAATTCGACCAGCGAGAATGTCGATTATCGTAATGGTGAAATTTACAACGAAAGCAAAAACGAAAATAAGGTCTCGAGATTCTCTTTCTCGGCGAACGCGGTAAAGTTTGGCCTGTCGGCGTATTTTTAGGGTGGGTGGCCCACTACTTCTCCGTATTGCCGGCGTCTCACCGGATTGGCAGACTGTTAGGCAACTCGCCGAAGTGGGTTAATTATCGGTCAGCTGCAAAGCGCCTGTAAACCCTGACCGCGAGACTTCTTCGAAGTCTCATTGGTCAGGGCCACACGTGGCAAGCAGACTGTTGGGTGGTCGTGATCTTGGTCACGGTTTATTTAAAGGCGAAAAGGATTCTCCTCCACCGGCGGGCAGGCCGTCTGTGCGGAAATAACATCATGAGGCAGCAATAAAAAACCGGCCATTTCGGCCGGTTTCTATTTGAGCATGACGAACATCCGTGTACGCCACGATCTCATCATTACAATTTACGCCGGAACTTTGTCGGGTTCTTCCTCGGCGATGACATGCTTGCAGGACGGACATAGCAGATGCTCGCCTTTGGCCTTGGTGTTTTTCTCGACCATGAACGGATGATCGCAGGCCGGGCATTTCTTCTTGACCGGTTTGTCCCAGGTGGCGTACGTGCACTCGGGATAGCGCGAGCAGGAATAGAACACTTTTTTCTTCTTGCTCATCCGTTGGACCAGCACACCCTTACAGCCCTCTTCAGGGCATTTGACGCCGGTCGAGACCGCCCGGGTGTTTTTGCACTTGGGATAGCCCGAGCAGGCCAGAAACGGCCCGAACCGTCCGGTGCGCAAGACCATCGCCGCGCCGCATTTTTCGCAGGTTTCACCGGTTTCTTCGATTTCACCGTTGCCGTTTAAGGGCATGGTATTGCGGCATTCGGGATAACCCGAGCAGGCAAGGAATTGGCCGGTTCTCGACCATTTGACGATCATCGGCTTGCCGCACTTATCGCATTTTTTATCCGACTTTTCCTGGGTCGAGGCCTTGATCTCGGCCGCCCTGCCCATCACCTCTTTGAGTACGCCCTTAAACGGTTCGTAAAAATCGGCCATTACCGTTTTCCAGTCGTCCTCACCAAGGGCGATTCGGTCGAGTTCCTCTTCCATCTCGGCGGTAAACTCGACATTAAACAGGTCGGGGAAATTTTCGATCAAAATCCGGTTGACCGTTTCTCCCAGTTGCGTGGGGGTCAGCCGCCGCTGGTCGAGTTTGACATAGTTGCGGGCGATAATTACCGCGATAGTCTGGGCGTAAGTCGACGGACGGCCGATGCCGTTGGCTTCCAACTCACGAACCAGCATCGCTTCGGAAAACCGCGCCGGTGCCTTGGTGAAATGCTGTTCAGGGTTGAGCGCATAACAGTTGAGCGAGTCACCTTTTTTGAGCGCGGGGAGTTTTTTTTGTTTTTCGCCGTCGCCGTTTTCTTCGGGGAGATCTTCATACACTTTGAGGAACCCATCGAAGGTCACTTGCTCGTCACCGGCCTTGAAATCGAAGCTGCGGCCTTTGGCATATTTCTCGTTTTTCCCGACGATAGTAACCGAGGTGCGCACCAGCGCGGCGGCGGACATCTGCGAGGCAAGAAACCGTTCCCAGATCAGCTTGTAGAGACGGTACTGGTCGCGTGAGAGGTAACCCTTGATTTGCTGCGGTCCGTGCTCGAAATAGGTCGGGCGGATTGCCTCGTGGGCGTCCTGGGTCCGGCCTTTGCTCTTGAAAATTCGGGGCTTGTCCGGACGGTATTGTTTGCCATAGGCCGCTTCGATATGCTCTCGCGCGGCTTTGGTCGCCTCGTCGGCCACTCGGACCGAGTCGGTGCGCATATACGTGATCAGACCGACCGAACCCTTGTTGCCCAGCTCGATCCCTTCATAAAGTTGCTGGGCGAGTACCATCGTCTTCTTTGGTGAATAGCGCAACCGCCGGGCAGAGTCCTGTTGCAATGTCGAAGTGATATAGGGCGGCGGCGGATTTTTCGTCTTTTTCTGTTTTTTGACCTCGGCGACGGCAAATGTCGCGGACTCGCCCTTGTCAGCATCGGGCGACAGTAGCTCGACAATCTCGGTGGTCGATTTTTCATCGCCGAGATTGGTCTTCTTGCCGTCGATTTTGGCCAGCACGGCGGCAAAATTGCCTTTGCGGGTCTGGCCCAGGTCGGCGGTGATCGACCAGTATTCTTTCGGCTTAAACCCGCGGATCGCCGCCTCGCGTTCGCAGATCAGCCGCAGGGCGACTGATTGGACCCGTCCGGCGGAAAGTCCGCGGCAGACGGTTTTCCAGAGGAAGGGGCTGACTTTATAGCCGACGATCCGGTCGAGTACCCGGCGCGCCTGCTGGGCGTTGTAACGCTTGATATCAAGTTCGCCGGCTTCTTCCAGCGCGCGCACGACCGCGGTCTTGGTGATTTCGTTGAAAGTGGCGCGTTTGATTGTCGCCTTGGTCTTTTTGAGTTGACTGGCGACATGCCAGGCGATTGCCTCGCCCTCGCGGTCGGGATCGGGCGCCAGGTAGATCGTCTCGGCCTTGGCCGCGGCGGCCTTGAGCGCCTTGATTACCGCCTTTTTCCCGTCGATTACCTCGTAGTCGACCGCGAAATCGTTTTCCGGGTCAACACCGAGTTTCTTGGGCGGCAGATCAATTATATGCCCCTTGGTCGCGGCAATGGCATAATCTTTCCCCAGAAATTTGCTGAGTGTCTTGGTCTTGGTTGGGGACTCAACAATAATTAAATTCTTGGCCACTTTTGACTCCCGCTCTCACCGATGTCCGCAAAGGTCAAATCCAATAAGGGCCATACCCGGCCCGCAATGTAACGCACGACCGTCGGTGTTCAACCGACGGTCGGCAATACTGATATCGGGTGGACGCGCTTATTCCTCCACCCGCTCAAATTTGATCTCACCGTCGAGCAATTCGTCGAGTGCATGCGTGGTCACCTTGATTTTCTTCAAAATCGCCACGTCCTCATCTCCACGCTCTTCGGCCGCGACTTTTTCGGCATTGATTTGACGGGCGCGCGCGGCGGCGATTAAAACCGCCTCATACCGGCTCTTGGCGTACTTGTCCAGGGGATCCAGTGGTCTTATTGCCATCGACTTAAACCTCCAATTGCGCTATTGGCAGGGCTTTTTGTCTGCGCGACCGCGATGAGCGGATTGAGCGCAGACGTTCGGCCCGAATAATTGCCTGACAATCAGCCACACTATCGACCAGCCGGTCGTTGGTGACTGTGTAATCATATGACCGCCAGTAGGGTATCTCGCGGCGCGCCCTGATCAGCCGCCGCCGCATTTCTCCCGGTGGGTCCGATTTGCGCCCGGCCAGCCGGGCTTTAAGCACCTCCCACGACGGGGGCACCAAAAATATAAGTACGGCATCGGGATACTGTCGTTTGAGGGCCAGCCCACCGACCACATCCAGATCGAAGAGTAATACCTGCTTGCGGCGGGCCGCTTCCCGAATATTTTTTTTCGGCGTGCCGTACATCTCGCCATGTACCGTAGCATACTCGGCCAGCCGATCACTCTTGATCATTTGTTGCATCTGGCGGCGAGTGACGAACTTATAATGTTTGCCGTCTTTTTCGCCCCGGCGCGGCTCACGGGTGGTCAGCGAAACCGAGTAGGCATAGTCCGGGTCTTTGCGCAACAAGCGGCGGCAGATCGTGGTTTTTCCACCACCGGAAGGTGCCGATAAAACTACCAGCAGTCCCGGCATTTTGCGTGGGTGTGAGGCAGGGTGCTTCGCCTTTTTGTTTAGGTCAGCCATACTAATTAATATTTATTCAATGTTTTGGATCTGCTCGCGAATTTTTTCTAATTCTTCTTTAATTGTGACGACATACGTTGAAATATCCGCCGAACCGGCTTTGGAGCCGATCGTATTTGCCTCGCGGTTCATCTCCTGGACCAAAAAGTTCAACCGCCGTCCTACCGGACCGCCGTCGCCGGAAAGCGCCTCCTCAAAATGCCCCGTATGGATTTTAAGCCGCACACATTCCTCGGTGATGTCCGAGCGTTCGGCGAGGTAAGCGACTTCCTCGGCCAGCCGCTGGGGATCATAACCGGAATCGCCGAAAAGCTCCTCGACACGCTGCTGAAGTTTCTCGCGATATCTTTCAATATGTCCGGTCATGTCGGATTCGATTTTGATCAATTGCGCGAAAATTGTCTTCACCCGTGCGCTAAGATCGACGAGTATTTTCTCTCCCTCGGCGGAGCGGAGGGTTTTCAGCGCGGTTGCTGCTTGAGTCAGGGCGGAAACAACAATCTCCTCGACCAGTTCCGGCTCGATCTGGGTTGGCACGAAGGTGAAAATGTCGGGCAAACCGGCGAAATCCTGAATCCTGACTTCACCAGTCGGATCGAAACGTTCTTTGAGTTGGCGGAAGACCTCCTGATACATCTCGGCCAGCGGCTCATTGAGTTCGACCCGGCCCGCGGCACCGGGGGCGGCCTCCCAGACCACGGTGCAATAGATCTTGCCTCGGGAGAACGATTCGCTGAGAGTCTCACGGAGCCGGGGTTCGAGCGCGTTCAATTCGCGCGGGAGCCGGAATTGCAGCTCCAGGTAGCGGCTGTTGACCGAGGACAGTTCGACTGTTGCGTTGTGGCCGTTTTGGCCGGCCTCGCCCCGGCCGAACCCCGTCATGCTTCGAATCATCGTCTAAATCCCTCCAATTAGAGCCGATATGTATACTGCTTAAGCGATAAAGTCAATTTTTAATTGATCGGTTTTGGACAAAAGGATCAGCACCTGGCGGGTAGACCTACAGCTATGTCGTTGATATAACGATAGTTCAACGAGTACAACGGTGTACCGTTTTATGTGATACATTAATGTGGCGGTGCGAATATGGTTCGGAATTCATAATGGTATCATCCCCGACAGCGGTCGGTTTGACCGCCGCTGAGCGGGATCACGTTCACTTTTCTACAAAATCAGACTATTCCCCTATCTGTAATCAGCCAAATCAAAAGATGTTTTGTAGTCGCTTACCTACCCATCTGGTGCAGTGATACCAAATGATTCACATATTATGAAAATAATCCCATTACGATAATATGGATAGTAATTGTCATAATATAGTCAGGTAATTGGCAACAAACTTCCCTCCGTCCGACAATTTGGAACAGGAACACGCTGATACCCGATTTTCCGGTGGCCCGAAGTGAATTGTCAAAAACGGTTTGCGGGAGACAAAACCGTAGTTCTATCCGGAAATTGGACTTGACAGAAACTCTTATTTATATACTATGGATATGCTATGAAAATATCAACGCGAGCACGATATGCACTGCGGCTGATGGCGGATCTGGCCCGGAAGACCGACGGGTCAACGCCGATACACCTGCGGGAGATTGCCGAGGGGAACGACCTCTCACATGGGTATCTTGAACAGTTGATGATCTCGTTGCGCAATGCGTCGCTGGTGCGGGGGCTAAGCGGCCGCAAGGGGGGATATGTCCTTGCTCGTCCGGCCGAACAGATTAGAATCAGGGAGATTATCGAGGCGGTGATCGGTCCGATCAACCTGGCCGATTGTGTTTTATATCCCCAAAATTGTGAACGGTCGCCGATTTGCGAGACCCGGCCGATCTGGGTCCTGCTCAACTACAGCATTATCAAGGTCCTCGAAGATTATTCGCTGGCTGATATTGCCGACAAAGACTGGCTGAAAAATATCGCGGTCGAGTTGGCTAAGATGACCGGCGACCCGCTCTATTCGAGCAAGAATTTTAAGAAGTTAAGCAAGTTGAAAACCAACGCGGTCTGCGGGACTCGAAAACGGACGCCGATGTCAAAACATGCCGGAGGGATATGTCGTCCAAGCGGCGGCTAAATTCGACGTTACGCCGACTGACAATCCCGCCAGGCCGTTTTTTTTAGAAAAGATAGTTAATTGATTCACAAAGTACGGGGGTAATATTCGGGTTTTTGTAGGCCGATAATACCTACTAAAACAGTTTGCCGGATTTGTATATCTGATAAGACAATAATCCCCGTCCCGACAGGACAACAGTGTCGCAACTGTCGCCGGCGGTCAGGGCTTAAGAGGAAATCTGCCATCCGGTAGCGCACAACCAGCCCATCATCGGGGATCGCGACACAGGCAAGAAAGCAGGGGTGCCACATGGGGGAACAACGGACTATCAACAAGACCGTACTGCGCTTGATCAAAGATGATATCACCGATATCGCTGTCGAGGCATTTGTCTACTACGCCACCGAGGATCTGGCTCTTGGTTCGGGGTATGGTGGGGCGATTTCTGTGCGTGGCGGCCCTACGATTCAGGCGGAATTAACGACACTCGCGCCGATTGGCGCTACCGAAGCGGTGATCACTGCGGCCGGGGAGATGAAAGCCAGACAGATCATCCACGCGGTCGGCCCGAAGTTTCAGGAAGAAAATATTGAGAAAAAACTGCGGCAGACAATAGTCAATGCCCTGAAACTGGCCGACGAAAAGGGCCTCAGGCAACTCGCGTTTCCCGCGATGGGCGCCGGGTTTTACGGTGTTCCGCTGCTCGATTGCGCGGCAATTATGTTAGATACAATCGATAATTACTTGAGTGGCACTACGGGATTGGAAGAGGTTATTGTCTGTTTGGGCGATTCCCGTGATTATGATGTTTTCGCCGAATATTTTGCGGCGGCCGGCAAGGCCCGGGAGGCCAGCAATGTATGAAATGAGTGAATTCCTTCATTTTTCCGAGCACACGCTGCAGGAAGTCTGCCTGGTGATCATGGCGATTGTCTATACGCTTCGGGTGGCTTGGCTGTTGCGGTTTAAGGCCGGCAAGGAACGGCAGGCGCCCACCGGTGCGGCCGATACGACCCCCCGGCGGGGGATATTGTATTCCTGGTTTATTGTCGCTAACCCAACCGGGATGGAAAGCCAGCGCACCCAGCCGTTTTTGTGGATGCAATTCGTGGTGTTCCATCTGGGTGTGGTTGCGGCGATCGGCTTGTCGTTTGTAATCCCTTACGCGCCGTCGCTGCTCGAATCGAGCGGCGTAGTGTTGGCCTTGCAGGTGCTTACCGGCGCGGCTTTCCTGATCGGGGTCTACCGGATGTTCCGGCGCATCAGCAATGTGTATATGCGGGCGATCTCGACTCCCGATGATTATTTCTCGCTTTTGCTTTTGACCGTCTGGTTCTTTTTTGCGTTCCTGGCGGTACCCAACTCGACGGCCAACGGCGAATGGCACCTGTTGACCTATTTTATCTTGACGGCGTTTTTCCTGTTGTATGTCCCGTTCTCGAAAATTTCGCATTACCTGTATTATCCGTTCACCCGGTACTATTTCGGCAAGAGCATGGGCTATCGCGGGGTATATCCGTTGCGCTCAACCTCCCGACCCTGACCCCGCAGCGATCGGACACATTAACGGAGTATGCCATGGGCAAAAAGATACGTTCACATAAAGCGGAAAAAGTCCTTGAGCGGCTGCAAAAGAAGATGAACCGCCAGATAGCCGGTTCGTTGGCCGCCTGTGTCCACTGCGGGATGTGCACCAACTCCTGCCACTATGTCCTGACCAACCCGGGCGACCCGACCTATGCACCCGCCTATAAGGCCGACAAAATCCGCAAACTATTCAAACGCCATATTGACTGGACCGGTCGGGTACTGCCCTGGTGGGTCAGCGCCAAAAGTATTTACACCGACGAGGAACTCGAAGAACTCAAGGACACGGTATTCGGCAAATGCACCAATTGCCGCCGTTGCTCGATTAATTGCCCGATGGGGGTCGACTTTGCGACGTTCAACCGGATGGCGCGAGGCTTGCTGGTTTCAGTCGGCGTCATGCCCGAGGGGGTGGCGGTGGTCTCCAAAGACCAGTGGGAACTCGGCAACCAGATGGGGGTGCTCAAAGAAGACTATATCGAGACGGTCGAATGGATGTCCGAAGAGCTGGAGAATGAGCTGGGGGTCGAAGGGCCGATCATCCCGATCGACAAAGAAGATGCCGCCGTTGTCTATTCGATCAATCCGCGCGAAGTCAAGTACGATCCGCGCACCATCGCCGACGCGGCCAAGATATTCCACGTGGCCGGAGAAAACTGGACGATGCCGTCGGAGGGTTGGGATATGACCAATTTCGGTCTGTTCTCCGGCGATGACGATCTTGGCGGTGCTGTGGCCCGGAGGTTGTATGATAAAGTCAGCGAACTGCGCGGCAAAAAACTGGTGATTTCCGAGTGCGGCCACGGCTACCGTTCGACGCGGTGCGAAGGGCCGAACTGGGCGGGGATGGATATCCCCTTCGAGATGGAATCATCGGTGTTGACGATGTTGCGCTATATCAAGGAAGGCCGGATCAAAGTCGACAAGAGCAGGAACCCTGAACCGGTGACTTTTCACGACTCGTGTAACAACGCGCGCAGTTGTGGGTTATTCGAGGAACCGCGTGAATTGCTCAACTTAGTCTGTGAGGATTTCCGCGAGATGTATCCCAACCGCACCGAGAATTTTTGTTGCACCGGCGGTGGGGGGGCGATGTCGATGTCGGAGTACACCAACCGCCGCCTCAAATCGGGCAAAGTCAAAGCCGACCAACTCCAAGCCACCGGCGCGGCGACCGTAGTGACCTCATGCCATAACTGCGTCGATGGTTTAACCGACATTATCCGTCATTATAAATTGGGGATGGGGGTTACGCAATTAGTCAACCTGGTGGCCAACGCGCTGGTTATTCCAGAGAAACCGGTGGTGGTGGCGGCGCCCGAAGAAATACCGGCCGAGAAAAAAGCAATCCCGGTTGTTGCCGAGGGGCTGGAGCTTATTGGTCGGAAGGTTTTGGTCGTCGACGACGAGCCGGATATCCTCACGTTCATCTCCACGGTGCTTGAAGACCACGGCGCCCAGGTAACTACGGCACACAACGCCGAGAAAGCCATCGAGTTGGCCCGCTCGGTCAAGCCCGATCTGGTTACACTCGACATTTCGATGCCGGGCAAGGACGGCGGTTATGTTTTCGAGACAATCCGCAATGACCCGGACTTAAAACAGATGCGGGTCTGCATTATCTCGGGCAAACCGGAACTGCGGCGGCTGATCTACGACCGCGCAGTCCCGCCGCCGGATGGTTTTATGGAAAAACCGATCACCGAGGACGGCTTGCTGATCAATGTCCGCAAAATCCTCGAGGTCGGCGCAGCCGAACATTCGCCGGATTCGGCATAACCGTTATATGTCTTTGTGGCCGGCGGGCCGAATCCTTCTTCGGGTGTCCGGGAACCGAGGCAGAAAGTCGGAAAACCGCATCGCGGGAGCGGCTGGATGGAATTGCCCTTCGAACAATATTTTGACTCGATGCCCTGCTTTCTCTCGGTGCAGGACCGGGATTTCCGGATTATTACCGCGAATAATCGGTTTGTGGAGGGCTTCGGCGATTTTGCCGGCCGCCACTGTTATCAAATTTACAAAAACCGTTCCGAAATTTGTGAAAACTGTCCGGTCGACCGCAGTTTCCGTGACGGGGAGAGCCACACTTCCGAGGAGGTCGTCACCCGGATGGACGGCCGCGAAGTGCGGGTGTTGGTTAACACGACTCCGATCCGCGACGGCAGTGGTGAGATCACGGCGGTGATGGAGATGTCGACCGACATCACCGAGATCAAACGTCTACACGACCAACTGCGCGAAAGTCAACAGCGGTATCATGTGCTTTTCGAATCGGTGCCTTGTTACATCTCGATTCAGGACCGCGATCTGCGGATTATCGAAGCCAACCGGATGCACCGCGAGGCGTTCGGGGCCAACCTCGGCCGGAAGTGTTACGAGATCTACAAACATCGCCTCGAGGCCTGCGCGCCTTGTGTGGTGCAGGAGACTTTCGCTGACGGCGAGGTCCATCTGCACGAGGAAGTTGTCACCGATCGGCACGGTGAGCGGATGAATGTGATGGTCTATACCGGGCCGATTTTCGGCGCCGACGGCAAGGTCGAAAGTGTGATCGAAATGAGCGCGAATATCACGCAGATTCGACAACTCCAGTCACAGTTGACGTCGATCGGGATGCTGATCTCGACGATTTCGCACGGGATCAAGGGGCTGATTACCGGCCTCGACGGGGGCGCGTACCTGGTCAACACCGGGTTGAAAAAAGACGACCAGGCCCGGATTCTCAAGGGTTGGGATATGGTCCAGCGCAACATGGGCCGTATCCGCAGTATGGTCTTTGATTTACTCTATTACGCCAAGGATCGCGAACTCGAAGTGGAGACGGTCGACGCGGTAGCTATCGCCGAGGATGTATTCCGCTTATTTGCCGACCGGGCGGCAAAACTTAATATCACGATGAAGAGTAATTTCCGACCGGACACCGGTAATTTCGAGGTCGATCCGCATTCGATCCATACCATGTTGACCAATTTGCTTGAAAACGCGCTTGATGCCTGCCGCACCGATCAGGATCAGGAACGACATGAGATCGGGTTCAATGTCTATCGCGAGGACGAGAATATTATTTTCCGGATCTCCGATGACGGGATCGGCATGGACCGCGAGACTAAGGAAAAAGTCTTCAGTTTGTTTTTCTCCTCCAAAGGCACCGAGGGTACCGGTTTGGGCCTGTTTATCGGGAACAAAATTGCGATGAAACACGGCGGCAAGATCGATATCGATTCCTCTCCCGGCAAAGGGACTTGTTTCTGGGTCAGCATTCCTTGCCGATGCATGCCGCCAAAACCGGCGGACAAACCCGAATAATGGTAGGGCGGACTATGTCCGTCGCGGGTCAGCAGTTAACAGCAATCGGTCATTCCCGCCGCGCGCCGGAGGCGTGTATGAGCGGGAATCAAATTTTGTTTCTTGGGGCTGTCGTATGTCCTCACTTGTGTTTTTGGAGTATGCGTTGCGACAGATTCCGGTGTTGCTTTGCCGGGGCATGTGGTATCATGCGACAAACCCGCTGAGGAAAATAAATGTTCTATCATCTGCCGCAACTGCTCGACGTTATTGCCGAACTCAACAAACACAAAACTGCGGTCACGATGAGGGAGTTGGCAAGCGTGATCCCGCGAATTCTCCCAATCTCCTGGTGGTGCGCTGCGATGTCGAACGAAACATCGAGCATGCCCGTGATTTCGCGCATGACCTTCAGCGGATCGGCATTCCAGCCACGATGTTTTTTCATACGCGGCAGGAATGTTATGACCCGGAGGTTTTTGCTGAGATCGCGGGACTGGGTCACGAGATTGGTTCCATCATGAATGCCTCGACCGTTGTCGGGGCGATTTTGTTGCCGCTCGGTCACTTTTTTTGCGGGAAATTGAACGGTTTCGCCGGGATGGCGTTACGCTTGCGACCGTCTGCATGCATGGCGAGAACGGGATTGCGCGCCACGGGTACCGCACGAACCTTGATTTATTTACGCGTTTTCCGTCGCTTTTGGAAGAAGCCGGAGTGGCTGAATCATATCTGACTATCGGCGACTGCTGGCCGGGGGTGTCTAAGATACGTTGCGAGGGAAACGAAACTTCTGGCCGCTTCTGGCCGAGGCAAAAGACAATCCTGCGGTGATCAAAATCCTGGTTTATCCGCACCGCTGGTATAATTCGGTGTGGCTCTCACTCGCGGCGCAGGCCCGCGATCTCGCCCGGCACGGTCGCAATAAAATCCTCAGCAAACGCTCCTACCGCACCATCGACGCCTGAGAAGCGGCTTACCGGATCGCAAATTCGCCGGTATTTTCCTGTTACAGATTTTCTGACTACCGCCGCGTGTAGGTGACACGTCGATTTTCTGTGTGAATTTCGTCGCTGGCGTTTATCTGACGGCGAGAAGGTGAATCGGGGAAAACCGCATGGGCCGGGGGTCGGCGGCAAAAATCTATTTCAATTCTTCCAACTGTTCGACATAAAGCGCGAAATCGGGGTCGGAGAATAAGACGAAATGGATTTCTTCAATCACGGGATTATCGTTTACAAAATCATGGCAGGTTTTCATCGCGATGGGGCAGGCGTCGGCCGGAGGATAACCGTACGCGCCGGTCGAAATCGACGGGAAGGAAACCGACTTGCACCCGCTTTTGACTGCACATTCGAGACTTTTTTTGTAAGTCAATGCCAGCAGCCGCGCGTCGTCAGTCAAACCCGAGTAAATCGGCCCAACGGCGTGGATCACATGTTTCGCCTTCAGCCGTCCCGCGCCGGTGACTACGGCGTACCCGGTCGGGCAACCGCCGAATTTCCGGCATTCGGCCATGATTTCCGGACCGCCTTTAGCGTGGATGGCCCCGTCAACCCCGCCACCGCCGGCCAACCGTGAATTGGCGGCATTGACGATGGCGTCAGTGGCCTGAGCGGTGATATCCCCGGTCAGGACGACGAACAATGTCCCGCATTCCAGCGTCTTACGGCGAATCATGTCATCCCCCGAAAATCGTCAAATAATATCTGCAATATACATAATTCATCAGGCCCGGCAATACAATATCGCCGATTTTATAACCCCATATCCCGTTGGTTCAAGTGGTTCGGCCCTTTGCCGATACGACTAATATGCGGGGACCGAACTGGTTCGGTCCTTGTGGGGTCCGGTCTGCGTTCGGGTCGATGGAAACGTGTGCCGGGGAAAGCAACCAGATGGATATCGCAACAGTTGCCGGACTGATTCTGGGCATCTCCTCGATTATCGTGTCCTATATTCTCGAGGGCGGCCATCTTGGCTCGGTAGTGCAACTCCCGGCGCTGATGATTGTTCTCGGCGGGACAATCGGCGCGTCGATGGTTACCACCTCGGTGCCGACAATCCTGCAAATCCCGGCCTATCTCAAAATCGCTTTATTTGGCGCCGACTACGACACCGAAACGACGATTGAGCGGTTGGTCAAAATGGCCGAGCGTGCACGGCGCGAGGGAATCCTCGGCCTGGAAAATGAATTGCATGATATCAACCAGCCGTTTTTTAAAAAGGCCATCCAACTGGTAATCGACGGCACCGAGATCACCGTGCTCAAGGGTATCCTCGAAAACGAGTTGGCCTTTGTGGAGGAACGTCACAAACGTGGCATTGACTCGTTCCGCAAGATGGGCGGGTTTGCCCCCACGATGGGGATCATCGGAACGGTGCTGGGATTGATCCATACCCTGGCCAATGCCTCTGATGCCAACCGGATGGCCGGCGCGATCGCCGGCGCTTTCATCGCCACACTCTGGGGTGTGGCGACAGCGAATCTGATTTACCTCCCTATTTCCGATAAACTGAAATTACGTCACGATGAAGAGATGGGTAATCTCGAGTTGGTGATGGAGGGTGCCACCGCCATCCAAAGCGGCGACAATCCGCGAGTGATTCGGACAAGATTGACGTCATTTCTCAAACCCGCCGCGCGCAACGAGGCCTGATCATGGTTCGACGCAACCGCATTGACGACGGACCGAGTAATCATGAACGCTGGTTATTGACTTATGCGGACTTGATTACCCTGCTGCTGGCTTTTTTTATTGTACTCTATTCGATTTCGCGGATTGATGCCAAGAAGTTCGACAATGTTACCGAGGCATTGCAGGGAGTGCTGGGTGGTGGATCGGGAATCATTCCGGGCCGTGAGGCTATCGTCAGAAGCGACTGGAGCAAAGGCGGACCGCTGAAAATAGGCAACTTACGGTTAATGCAGTCGCGGGTTCAGCAGGCGGTGGTTGCCGCCGGGATGCAAGACGACATCACACCGATCATTGACGAACGGGGTTTGGTGGTACACGTTACCGAATCGGCGCTTTTTGACGAAGGCAGCGCCGAACTCAATGCGCGCGCACGGCCGGCTTTAAGTGTCGTTGCCAAATCGCTTAAAGGACTTGCCAACAGTCTGCGTATCGAAGGCCATACCGACAGCCGACCGATCAATACTGCGCGATTTCCTTCCAACTGGGAACTTTCCACCGCACGGGCGGCGACTGTTGTGCGGCTCTTCGTTGAAGAGCAGGGCTGGGAGCCGGATCAAATTTCGGCAATGGGCTACGGCGAGTTCCGCCCAATTGTAACCAACGATACGCCGGAAAACATGGCCAAGAATCGCCGTGTGGACATCGTGGTGCTTTCCACCGAATTGTCGATGTCCGAACCGGCGGGGATGCCATACACCTTTTCCGATTCAATCAATATTGCCCCGCGAAATGAGAATGTCCCTGTCAGTCCGTAAGTTTCATCGACCGAAGAATATTCTTCCGCCCACGGAAAGATTTTCCCGTTTGGCAACCGGGGTATCGGAAGTATCCCATAGGTCATATTCACCTAATTTCTAATTAGTCAACGCCTTACGATTTGTTTCGCGCCGCCTGAAGTTTTGTGGCACAGCGCTTGCCATATGGTGGCGCGAAGGGGGACGTCGTACCATGGCGAGTATGATCCAAAAACTGATCTTCGATAAAATCGGAATGACCGGGATGGAACGAATGGTCGATTTGGCCGCCACCCGGCACAAACTGCTGGCTTCGAATATCGCCAATGCGACCTCACCCGGCTATCAGCGGCGGGACATCAATTTCCAATCGGAGTTGTCTGAAGCGCTGCATACGCGCAAGTTACAGCCGCGAACTTCCCGGCCGGGTCACATTGTCTCGACCAAACCCCTGGGCGCGCCCGAGGTCACCCGGGACGACGGCGGCGCGAATGCTCCGGGAGTTTCCAGCGTCGATATCGATAAGGAAATGGCCCAACTTGCGGTCAATACGCTCAATTATGAGACCGGGATGGCGTTGATTTCCAAACAGTTCAAAGGTTTGCGGAAGGCAATAAACGGAGGCGGCAGATAAAATGATTTCCGGTATTTTTCGTGCCATTGAAATCTCATCGTCCGGCCTCTCTGCACAGCGGCAAAAGATGAATGTCGTTTCGGAGAATATCGCTAATGCCGAGACTACCCGTACTGCCGACGGCGGACCATATCGCCGCCAGCGCGTCCAGTTCTCCGAGAATACCGACCATGCCCCGTTTGGCAGAGAATTGCGTCGGGCAAGCGTTCGGCTCAACCGGACCCGTCCGGGTCACCTGAGCAGTTCAGCGTACCGTGGGTTGCAAACCGACAATGTCTCGCTGGTCACGGCCAAAACAATTGTCGATCCCAATCAGACCGTGCGGCGGGTGTATGATCCCTCACACCCGGACGCCGACGAGAAGGGGTTCGTCGCGATGCCCGATGTCAACCCGGTCACCGAGATGGTCGAAATGATGATCGCCTCGCGGGGCTATGAAGCGAATATCACGGCGATCGATGCGGCCAAAGAAATGGCCGCCCGGGCGCTGAATATCTAAGACGATGATAATCCCTGTTTCTCCATTCCGTGGTGTTGTGGTTGATTCACCGAGACCCGCCTCCGGTTCGACCGGGGCGGGCTTCTCCCGGGGAGCAGCGTATGGAAATAAATAATCACCAACAAATAACGCCGTATACTCCGCCGACGATTCAACGGCAGGAACGGCCCAAACCACCGGTCCAGCCTGAAGAAAAACCGGAGCAACCGGCGGCGGCGGCGTCCCGCGATACCGAGGCGCCGAAAAACCCATTGGCCGCTCTGTTCGGTCACAGTACGCCGGCGGCGAAAATCGCGGCAGCCAACCGGCCGATTGACGATCAACAGACAAAAGGCCGTTTCCTGGATGTGATCGCATGAGCCAGATTTCAATAACACCGAAAATGGGGTCATTAGTCCCCGGTGCCGGGTCTAAGTCACCGGCACAATCGAACGAAGCGGGGAAGACGTCGTTTGATAGCGTTCTTTCCGGGTTGATCAACGAAGTCAATGGTCTTCAGGGCGAGGCCGGAGCGTTGCGCGAGCAACTACTTTCCGGTGAAGCGCCCGACTTGCATCAGGTCATGATCGCCGGCGAGAAAGCGGGCGTGGCAGTCGATCTGCTCATCGAAGTACGGAATAAAATCATCGAGGCCTATCAGGAATTGATGCGGATGCCGGTTTGACCGACCGCTGAGAGGGTGCTGACGCAATGTATGAAATGTTTATGCGAGTAGTGGATACGGTCAAACGAATGCCGCCCAACCTCCGGTTTTTTGTTGTGCTGTCGCTGATTGTGGTCGGGGGTGGGACGGCGCTTATTTATACCTGGGCTAACCATATTTCTTACAGCGTACTTTACGGTAATCTGGCCACTGAGGATATTGCCGGGGTTGCCGAAGAACTCGACCGGTTGAATATCGACTATCGCGTCTCCAACAGTGGCAGCAGTATTTCGGTGGCCGACGGCAAGGTCGGTGAGATTCGTGTGCGTCTGGCGGCGGCCGGATTACCCTCCGGCGGCGTGATTGGTTATGAATTGTTTGATAAAAGCAGTATGGGGATGACTGAGTACATCCAGAAACTGAACTATCGCCGTGCGCTCGAGGGGGAGTTGACGCGCACGATTTCCGGGTTGAGCGAAGTCGCGGCGGCCCGCGTGCATATTGTCATTCCCGAACAGAAGCTATTTGTCGAGGACGAAGTCCCGCCGACCGCTTCGGTCGTGATCAAGCTTCGCGCTGGGGCGCATCTGGATAAACGAAAAGTTAACGGGATTATGCAACTGGTTGCCGCCAGTATCGAGGGATTGCATCCGGAAAATGTGACCCTGCTCGATTACGGCGGTAATCTGCTTTCGCCTAATCAGGCCGGCGACCCATCGGTGACTCTCTCGGCGCGTCAACTCGATTTGCAGAAATCAGTCGAATCGTATCTGCAAGCCAAGGCACAATCGCTCCTCGACGGTGTCCTTGGCCCAAACCGCGCGATTGTCCGGGCTAACGCCAAACTGAATTTTGAGAGAGTCGAGAAAACCATCGAGGAATACGATCCCGACAATCCGGCGATCCTTTCGCAGGAACGTAATGAGGAGACTTCCTCGGACAACTCGAAGACCATCGACGGCGCGACATCCGGCGGTCAAAACCGAAAAGACAACAGTGTCATCAATTACGAAATCAATAAAACTGTACAACATATCGTTGCCGAAACCGGGAATATTAAAAAACTATCGGTGTCGGTAATCGTCGATGGCATCTACACCGCTGTCGAGGGCGGAGACGGCGATCCGGTGTTTGCGCCGCGGTCGCCGGAAGAACTCGGCCGATTAGAAAGTGTGGTCAAGAACGCCGTCGGCTTTGACGAGACCCGCCAGGATGGGTTTGAGATTGTCTCGATCCAGTTCGACCGCGAATATTTCAAACAGGAACAACAGGAACTTGATGCGCTCGAACAACGCAATTTTTATATGGATCTCGGCTATAAGGCGCTGCAGGGGCTGGGGATTTTGCTCGCCTTGTTTATCCTCTTCCGTTTCTGGAAAAAAACGACACGGATGATCAAAGAATGGATTCCGCCGGCGCCGCCAAAAGCCAAACCGGCCCCGCTCAAAGCGCCAACTATCGAGGATGAAGTCGCCGAGCCGATTCAGGCCGAAAAACGAAAATTGAAACTGACCGACCAGATGACACAGGTTGCGCAGGATCGGCCGGATGAAATCGCCAAGGTCATCCGGACAATGATGATCGAGGAATAGT